>DXEY01000093.1 GCA_019114745.1 Candidatus Mediterraneibacter colneyensis
CGGGAACAAAATAGTCCTGGAACTTCTTTACGGCATAAGAATCCGTCATGCCGGCAATATGGTCGCACACCACCTGCTCACGGCTGATATCCGTGTTTTCAAGGGCATGTTTAAACTGTTCGGGAAGATCGTCCGGATGCTTCATATAATAGTCAAAAAGCTGTTCCACCATATGTACCGCCTTATCCTCCTCCCCTTTCGCCTTCGGGTTCAGATAAACATTTTCAAACATAAAAGCCCTCAGATCCGTCATTGCCCTCTCCACAGCCGGAGACATGCTGATCACCGGACGATCCATACTGTTGGTGATTACATCATGGATCAGCTTATTCAGCCTCGCCTTGCAGGAATTTCCCAGTATACTGCGTATGTCTGACGGTATATCATCTTCAGTCAGGATCCCGCCACGTATGGCATCGTCCATATCGTGATAGATATATGCCAGTTTATCCGAGATCCTGAGCACCTGCCCCTCCAGCGTATGTGGATGGCCCGCAGTCTGGTGGTTCAGGATCCCGTCCCGCACCTCCCAGGTAAGATTCAGTCCTCTTCCCTGTTTTTCGATGCAGTCCACAACGCGCAGGCTCTGTTTCTGATGGGAAAAATGATAAACTGTATTGAGCGCCCGCTCGCCCGCATGCCCGAAAGGAGTATGCCCCAGGTCATGCCCCAGTGCGATCGCCTCCACAAGATCTTCATTCAGGCGCAGCGCCTTGGCGATCGTCCTCGCGTTCTGCGACACTTCCAGCGTATGGGTAAGCCTCGTCCTGTAATGGTCTCCGCTGGGAAGCAGAAACACCTGCGTTTTCTGCTTCAGTCTGCGAAATGCTTTGCAGTGCAGGATCCGGTCCCGGTCTCTCTGAAAGACCGGGCGGATATCACACTGGGGTTCATCTCTCATCCTTCCTCTGGAGTTCCGGCTCAAGGTGGCGTACGGACTCAGATATTCTACTTCGCGTTCTTCAAGCTGCTCCCTGATCGTCATAACATCATTTCTCCTTTAAGCGTTCTTCGATCGCATCAACCACCGTCTGAAGCACCTTCACACGGGCATAATACTTATCATTTCCCTCCACAACGACCCACGGCGCATAGTCTGTGGATGTTCTCATCAGCATCTCGTTGACGGCGTCCTCATACTGATCCCATTTTTCACGGTTTCTCCAGTCCTCATCTGTGATCTTCCACTGTTTCTCCGGATTCTCCTGGCGCTCTTTAAACCGCCTTTCCTGTTCATCCTTATCAATATGCATCCAGAACTTGGTCACAATCGCCCCCGCATCATACAGGTCTTTTTCCATGTCATTGATCTCTTTGTAAGCACGCTTCCATTCTTCTGTTGTGCAGAACCCCTCGATCCGCTCCACCATCACGCGTCCATACCACGTACGGTCAAAGATCGCCACATGTCCGTCCTTCGGCATTGCGCGCCAGAACCGCCACAGATAATGGTGCGCCTTCTCGATATCATTGGGCGAAGCAGTCGGATTTACCACATATCCTCTGGCATCCATTTTCTCTGTCAGCCGCTTGATCGCGCCGCCTTTACCTCCTGCATCCCATCCCTCAAATCCGAGGACAACCGGTATTCTCCGGCGGTACAGCTCTCCGTGCAGTTTCTGTATCTTCTTCTGCAGGCCGTCCAGCTTTTCCTTATATTCTTCCCTTGTGTAGCTCAGGGTCAGATCCGCTTTTGACAGGATGGACACCTGAAGTTCTCTCATTTCATCATCTGCCGCCTTTGCGATCTCCCGGATCAGCCCGTCCTCCGAAGCCTGCCTGTCTTCCGCTTTTTCATCTCTTCCGGCAGCCTTCTTTTCCTTCTGCCGCTGTACCTTTTCAATCTGGTCAGCCATCGCTTTGATCACTGTCGTATAGATCTTAAGCGTCGCAAACCTCCGGTCCATTGATTCAATGATCGTCCAGGGCGCGTAATCTGTATCTGTCTGAAACAGCATATCCTCCATCATCGCCGCATATTCGTCATAGCGCGCGTTCCGCTCCCTGTCGCCCTGGCTGACGCGCCATGCAGTCTCCTTATTCTTCTCCAGTTTCTCAAACCGTTTCTTCTGCTCCTTCCTGTCAATATCCAGAAAGAGTTTTATAACCAGATTACCGTCGTCAGCGAGCTGTTCTTCAAAAGAATTGATTGAATGAAAAACTGCCGGAAGCTCTTTGTTTTTCGTGCGCTTCTCAAACCGGTCGATCAGTACCCGCCTGTACCAGCTTCCGTCAAAGACTGCGATCCGCCCTCTCGCCGGGGTCTTCGTCCAGAACCTCCACATAAAGGGGTGCATCCGCTCTTCCTCCGTCTCATTTTTGATCGTATGCACCTCAAATCCTCTCGGATCCATACTCTGGATCAGCCTGCCGATCTGAAGACCTTTCCCCGCTGCTCCAAAGCCTTCAAACACGATCAATACCGGTATTCCAAGAGATTTACATTCCCGCTGAAGCCTTCCCAGACGCGCTTCAAGCTGCGGCATTTTGGCTTTATACTCTTCTTTTGATACCTTTTTCGTCAGATCAACTTTTTCTAACATATCGCTTCCTCCATCCCATTTTTCTGATATTTGTTATAATCCGAAATAAATTACTGTAATTATATCATATAATATACAAAAAAAGAAAAAATCCGCGCAAGATTCTTTCTTTTCTCTGTTTTTATTCACTTTTTTTCTGGCATTCTTCCAGCCGGAGCATAATCAGGTCAATAAACTCCTGGTTCGTACGGTTCAGCCGCTCGTACATCCGGTAAAAGTCCATCCGCTTTTCCAGGCTTTTTTCCGCCTCGATCCGGTATTCTCTTGTCATCCTGGCATCCGACAATTTCAATATGTAATCTGCTGATACGCGAAAGAACTTTGACAGATCGATCAGGATATCAGCCGGCAGCGAGTTCTCGCCATTTTCGATCCGGCTGATCGTCTGTTGGGAAACATTGAGGATCCCAGCCAGATCCTCTTGCCTGAGTCCTTTTTCATTGCGCAGTTCTCTGATCCGGTTATCCAAAGTACATCTTCACACCCTTTAGTATTTTACCCTTATTTTAGCTGATAAATGCGCAGGATATATCCAAATGCAATGTATCGTTGCACTCAGTTTCCGGATATCCGGGCATTGCGCATCCAAATAATGATAAAATAAATACGAG
>DXEY01000094.1 GCA_019114745.1 Candidatus Mediterraneibacter colneyensis
AGAAAGTTAGGAGGAAATATAATTATGGGTGAAATGGTAAGTATGCTGATTCTCTGGGCAGTTGTAATCGGACTGATGTGGTTTCTTCTTATGCGTCCTCAGAAGAAAGAGCAGAAAAGAGTGCAGGCGATGCTGGCATCTATGGAAGTTGGGGACACAGCATTGACAACAAGCGGATTTTACGGTGTGATCATTGATATTACAGACGATGATGTGATCGTGGAGTTTGGAAATAATAAAAACTGCCGTATACCGATGCAGAAAGCTGCGATCGCACAGATTGAAAAGCCGAATGCCGAGTAACAGACAGCGGACTGAAATGAAAACCGGAGAGAAAACTGGCCTGAAAGATCAGTTTTTCTCCGGTTTTATTTTTTGTGTTTTTGCAGGCAGGATTTTAGAGCGCCCTCTATTTTTTAGACTATACTACTTGAAACACACCCGGAAATGCGGTATGATTAACAGTGATATTTTATATTTGGAAGGGTGAACGGTTATGGAGATGAAGATTGGAGTGATAAAAGGGGACGGCATTGGTCCGGAGATCGTGGATGAGGCGGTAAAAGTCCTTGACAGGACGGCAGAAGTATACGGTCATTCCATATCATATACACAGCTTCTGATGGGAGGCGCATCGATCGATGTGAACGGAGTTCCTCTTACGGAAGAGACGCTGACGGCGGCAAAGAACAGCGATGCGGTGCTTATGGGGTCGATCGGCGGGGATGCAAAAACATCTCCATGGTACAGACTGGAGCCTTCAAAGCGTCCGGAAGCAGGACTGCTTCAGCTGCGAAAAGGACTGAATCTGTTTGCGAACCTCAGACCGGCTGTTCTCTATCAGGAGCTGAAAGACGCGTGTCCTCTCAGGGAGGAGATCGCAGAGCGCGGGTTTGATATGATGATCATGAGGGAACTGACCGGCGGACTCTACTTCGGAAAGCGAAGTACCAAAGAAGAGAACGGACAGATCGTAGCGAGAGATGAACTTACATACAGCGAGGGCGAGATACGCAGGATCGCAAAAAGAGGGTTCGACATAGCTATGAAACGCAGAAGAAAAGTGACCAGCGTAGACAAGGCCAATGTACTCGACTCTTCCAGACTCTGGAGGAAGGTCGTGGAGGAAGTGGCGGCTGAATATCCCGGGGTGACGCTGGAACATATGCTTGTGGATAACTGTGCGATGCAGCTGGTCAAAGACCCGGCTCAGTTTGACGTGATCCTCACAGAGAATATGTTTGGGGACATCCTTTCGGATGAAGCGAGTATGGTGACGGGCTCTATCGGAATGCTCGCCAGCGCCAGCCTGAATGATACAAAGTTTGGTCTGTATGAGCCGAGCGGCGGTTCAGCACCGGATATTGCGGGCAAAGGTATCGCGAATCCGATCGCGACGATCCTGTCTGCGGCGATGATGCTTAAGTTTTCCTTTGACCTGGATCAGGAGGCGGCAGCAATCGAGAATGCGGTGTCAGCCGTGCTGAGGGATGGATACCGGACGATCGATATCATGTCGGAAGGAATGAAACAGATCGGCACAAGAGAGATGGGAGACCGGATCTGTACATATATCAAATAAGAAAGAGAGGGAATGACAGATGAGAAGTGATACAGTGACAAAAGGGGTGCAGCAGGCGCCTCACCGTTCGTTGTTTAATGCGCTGGGAATGACGCAGGAGGAACTGGACCGGCCGCTGATCGGCGTGGTCAGCTCCTATAATGAGATCGTTCCCGGACATATGAACCTTGATAAGATTACGGAAGCGGTCAAGATGGGAGTCGCGATGGCGGGAGGTACCCCGATCGTTGTCCCGGCGATCGCGGTCTGTGACGGAATTGCGATGGGACATATCGGAATGAAATATTCTCTTGTGACAAGAGATCTGATCGCAGACTCTACAGAGGCGCTTGCCATGGCGCATCAGTTTGACGGTCTTGTGATGATCCCGAACTGTGATAAGAACGTGCCCGGGCTTCTTATGGCGGCGGCACGTGTCAATATCCCGACGATCTTCGTCAGCGGCGGACCGATGCTGGCGGGGCATGTAAAAGGAGAAAAGACAAGCCTGTCCAGTATGTTTGAAGCGGTGGGCGCCCATGCCGCAGGTAAGATCACAGATGCAGATCTGTGCGAGTTTGAAAACAAAGCATGTCCCACATGCGGATCCTGCTCGGGTATGTATACCGCAAACAGCATGAACTGTCTTACAGAAGCGCTCGGAATGGGACTGCGGGGGAACGGTACGATCCCGGCGGTTTATTCCGCAAGGCTGCAGCTTGCAAAGCACGCAGGCATGCAGGTGATGGAGCTGGTGAGAAAGAATATCAGGCCGCGGGATATTATGACGGAGGATGCGATCCTCAACGCCCTGACAGTAGATATGGCGCTCGGCTGTTCTACAAACAGTATGCTGCATCTCCCGGCGATCGCCCATGAGATCGGCATGGACTTTGAGATCGATTTTGCCAACAGCATCAGCGAAAAGACGCCGAACCTGTGCCACCTGGCGCCGGCAGGCCACACTTACATTGAAGATCTCAATGAGGCCGGCGGCGTATATGCGGTGATGAATGAGCTGAATAAAAAAGGACTTCTCAATACAGACTGCATGACAGTTACAGGAAAGACGGTAGGCGAGAATATTGCCGGATGTGAGAACCTGAATCCGGAAGTGATCCGCCCGATCGACCATCCTTACAGTGAGACCGGAGGCTTGGCGGTGCTCAAAGGGAACCTTGCGCCTGACGGAAGTGTTGTGAAACGTTCGGCTGTCTGCGATGAGATGCTCGTACATGAAGGACCGGCGCGGATCTTCGAGAGTGATGAGGAGGCGACGGAAGCGATCAAGAGCGGAAAGATCAACCCCGGAGATGTGATCGTGATCCGGTATGAGGGGCCGAAAGGCGGACCGGGCATGAGAGAGATGCTCAATCCCACATCGGCGATCGCGGGTTACGGCCTTGGGTCTACTGTGGCGCTGATCACAGACGGAAGATTCAGCGGAGCCTCAAGAGGGGCGTCCATCGGCCATGTGTCACCGGAGGCGGCGGTGGGAGGCCCGATCGCTCTTGTAGAAGAGGGAGATATTATCAAGATCAATATTCCGGAACTGAAACTCGAACTGGACATTTCTGATGAGGAGATGGCGCAGAGAAAGGCAAAATGGCAGCCGCGTGAGCCGAAAGTCAGGACAGGCTATCTTGCGAGATATGCCGCTATGGTGACTTCCGGAAACCGGGGAGCCATTCTGGAAGTGCCCGGAAAAGAATAGAACGCACAGGATGAAGCCGATGTGCGGACAGATTGGAAGGAGTAGAGCGAAAGCATGCAGTTAAACGGATCAGAGATAGTGATAGAATGTCTGAAAGAGCAGGGGGTAGACACGGTATTCGGTTATCCGGGCGGAGCTATTCTGAATGTGTACGATGAGTTGTATAAGCACCGGGACGAGATCCGTCATATCCTGACTTCCCACGAACAGGGGGCGTCTCATGCTGCCGACGGATATGCCAGGGCAACAGGGAAAGTGGGTGTGTGCCTTGCGACCAGCGGGCCGGGAGCGACCAACCTTGTTACCGGCATTGCTACGGCATATATGGATTCCATACCGATCGTGGCGATTACCTGCAACGTGGGGGTGAGTCTTCTGGGAAAAGACAGCTTTCAGGAAATCGATATCACAGGCATTACCATGCCTATCACAAAATACAGTTTTATCGTAAAAGATGTGACAAAGCTGGCGGACACGATCAGGAAAGCGTTTCGGATCGCAAAGTCAGGGCGTCCCGGTCCTGTCCTGGTCGATATCCCGAAAGATGTTACCGCGGCTGTCACAGAGTATGAACGGCAGGAACTGGGAAAATATATGCCGGATCACACACATGTCAGCGAGCAGGATATCGCAGCAGCCATTTCCATGCTTGAGGAGTCGGAACGCCCTTATGTATTTGTAGGGGGCGGCGCAGTTCTTTCGGGAGCGAGCAGTGAAGTGAAAGAATTTGTTGACAGGCTGGATGCACCGGTTGCCGACACCCTGATGGGGAAGGGGGCGTTTCCCGGAACAGATCCACGCTACACGGGAATGCTGGGGATGCACGGAACGAAAGCGTCCAATTACGGCGTCAGCGAGTGCGATCTCCTCGTTGTGCTTGGGGCGCGCTTCAGCGACCGCGTGACCGGGAATACGCAGACATTTGCCAGAAATGCGAAAATCCTGCAGATTGATATCGATCCGGCGGAGATCAATAAGAATATTCTTGTGTCGGCAGAAATCATCGGCGATATCAGGGAAGTGCTCAAGATCCTGAACCGCCATTTGAAGCAGCAGGATCATGCTCAGTGGCTTGAGAAGATCGAGTCCTACAAGGAGAAATATCCGTTGAAATACCATCATGACGTGCTGACCGGACCGTTCATCGTGGAGGAAATCTATCGTCAGACAAAGGGAGATGCGGTCATTGTCACAGAAGTCGGGCAGCATCAGATGTGGGCGGCACAGTAT
>DXEY01000095.1 GCA_019114745.1 Candidatus Mediterraneibacter colneyensis
GGCGATGGCTCTGGCGGAGATCCTGAATGTATTTCCTGTTTTTATGAGGCGCGCCCGCATTGTAAGATATACGACTGCATTTATCATCAGCCTGGCTGTCGGAAAAGGACTGGGAGCCGGGCTTTTCTTCATACAGGGATGGTGAAAGCGATTCAGAGAAATGAAAGTTTTATTTCATAAAACTGATTAACGAAAATTTTACTTACATTTTATGGATCCATGCTATCAACATTAACTTCAGATTTATATAATGGCTTTGTCATTCATGATAAATAGAATGATCGACAGAACTAACAGGAATGATCAATAGAAGTAAATGGAGGAGAAAAACATGAATCCACAAGCAAAAATCACACAATCACAGAAGTTGATGGTCTTTGTCCTTTCAATGGCGCTCTACGGACTCGCGACTTTATTTACAGAGCTGATCCCGTCGTTTCAGGTGGGGATCGTAGAGTTTTCAGTCGAATATTTTCTGTTTATCCCGCTCAGCCTTGCAATGCTGTTTGATCCGCTGTCCGCAGGACTCGGCGCGGCGACCGGTGAGCTGGTGTTCAGTGAGATCATGCTCGGCCAGTTTGGAGGCCTGGGCGAGCTGGAAAAATTCATTACCGTGACGATCGGCGTATATATAGCGGGTCGTCTGGTGAAAAACCCGAGAAACAGGGCGGCAGTTGCGGGCGCGTCTATCCTGGGCGTGATCGTACAGCTGTTTATGGGATGTGTCGTGGATATCCTGAAAGTGCAGCTTGCAGTAGAAGATTTTGAGGCGGTGGCAGGACTGCCGGAAAGCGTGTTCTTTACAGAAGGATTTGCATTCCTCAATGACGTGCTGTTTTCCGGTATTCTGTTCTGTATGCTCCCGACGATGTTCCTTGTGCCGAAACTCTATGGCAAGATCGAGCCTCTGCTTGGCATGAAACCGAGAGATGAGAAGACGGTTCTCGGAAGCGGGCAGGGAATCCCGGTAAAAGGAATCGTGTTATGCATCGTGGGCTTTGCGGCTGCGATCGGGGCAGAACTGCTGGCTTCCGGAGGTTACGAGCTGATCGACTGGGAGGCGGACTGGGCAGGCAGCGGCAGTGCCATCATTATCGCGATCATCGTGGCGGCAGTGCTTGCACTTGTTGTGATCGGCGTGATCCGCAACAGAGCGTCGCGCTCCGGGGAGACAGTATAAGAGGTGCCCGGCGTGAGTACGATAGAGATAAAAGACCTGACATTTACATATCCGGGAGCATCAGAACCTACACTGCGGCATTTGAATGCAGAGATCGGGCAGGGCGATTTTCTCGCGGTCGTTGGAAACAACGGCTGCGGGAAATCTACGCTTTGTAAGACGTTAAACGGGCTGATCCCGCATTTTATTGCTGGAGATATGGAGGGGCAGATCCTGATCGACGGCGAAGACACGAGAAACCAGGAGATCGGGACTCTTGCCAGAAAAGTGGGGTATGTCTATCAGGATTTTGAGAACCAGATCGTGTGCCCGACTGTTCTGGAAGACGCCTCCTATGCCTGCCTGAACTACGCACTGGAAGATTATATTGAGAAGGGGAAGGACGCCCTTTCTGTATGCGGGCTCTCCTCTAAGGCGGGGGATTATGTGTGGCAGCTTTCCGGCGGACAGAAACACCTGCTTGCCCTTGCCGGAACTGTGGCGCTTAGTCCTGATATCCTGATCCTGGACGAACCGATCGCCCAACTCGATCCCGCACATGCCGACGGGATCTACAACGTGCTTAAAAAACTGAATGAAAAGTATGGCAAGACGATCATTGTGATCGAGCACCATACGGAATATATTACGAAGTACTGTAAAAACGTCCTGTTGATGAAGGACGGAAGCGTCCGATGGAAACTTCCCGCGAAAGAAGCGATGCGGCGGACAGAAGAGCTGCAGCAGTGCAATATCTTCCCGCCTCAGACAGCGATCGCCGCACAACGTCTGGTCGGAGAGGGCATCATCCCGGAGGGAATGGCGATCCCGGTAGATGTAGAAGAAGGCAGGGACTTTTTCAGAGGATTTTTGAAAAGAAAGGGAACGGCCTGTAAATATACCCGGACGGCGCAGACGGACAGCTGCGACCTGATCGATTTTGAGAAGGTCACAGTCAGATACCGCTCTGTGAAAGGGGAACCGCCGAAAATATTTGATGAATTTTCTCTGAAGATCAGAAAAGGCGAGAAGATTGCGCTGATCGGCTCAAACGGCGCGGGAAAATCCACGATGCTCAAACTTATGATGGGGCTGATCCGCCCGGAAGAGGGACGTGTGAGGCTGAAAGAGAAAGATGCGGCGAGTATTCCGAAAGAGGAGCTCGGGCGCACCATTTCCATGGTCTATCAGAATCCGGAGGAAATGTTTATCAAGGATTCGATCCGCAGGGATATTGAGTATGCGATGAAGGTCAGGAACATAGACAACTATGAAGAGCGGACGGAAGAGCTGCTGGCGCTGTTCCGCCTTGAAGGACTGGCGGATCGTGACGGAAGGCTTTTGTCCGGCGGGCAGATGCGCCGGGCGTCGCTGGCGATCGGCATCGCCCTCAATCCTGAGATCCTTCTGCTGGATGAGCCTACTGCCAACCTGGATATTGCGACCAGGCGGGAGATCATGAATACGCTGCAGATGCTCAAAGGCATTACCGATACAGTGGTGATCGCAACGCACGACATGCAGCTTGTCTGCGACTGGGCTGAGCGGATCATCGTGCTCTCGGCAGGATATGTGATCGCCGACGGGCCAAAAGAAGAGATATTCTCCGATATGTATGTAAGGGAGCAGGTAGGCATACGTCCTCCCCAGATCTATGATATGGGCAGGGCGCTGGGGATAGAAGATCCCTGTTTTACGATTGACAGTTTCGTGGAACATTTCCGGGGGTGAGAGATATGAAGAAACTGACAGAAAATATACTGGACAAATTGACGATCGACTATTTGAGGAATCAGGTGCTGAAAAATGCATACGGCAATGATGACACCGTGATCGCCGGGCTGGATCCGAGAATACTGCTCGTATGGTATCTCTTTTTCGGACTGGTGCCCTGGTTTCTGGACGATGTGGTACTGCTTTTGTGCCTGTTTGTATTTACGGCGCTCACGACGAGGGCGGCAAAGATCGCGCCTCTGGTGCTGTTCCTGTTCTGTATCGGTGTCTTTTCACAGACGGGATATCTTTTTATTGTGGCGCTCTTTTTTGGAGGAAACGCAGAGACGGTCGCTCCGCTCCTTGTAATGACGCTGAAGGTGGCAATTGTTTCTCTGGCATCTATCACCGTGTTCTCGGGGCTTGATCCTGACCGGTTGGCAAATGGGATGCTGTGGTTCGGCTGCCCGGGGCAGCTCTCTTTTAGCATTTCGTTTGCATACCGTATCCTTCCGGTACTGATGGAAGAGTTCCAGAATATCCTGCTGTCCTACCGGCTCAGAGGAAATCCCCCGGCGAGGGAAACGCTGTTTGGCAAGATCCGGTATCTGGGGTATCAGGTCAGAATGATCATCCAGTCATTTTATCCTCTGATGCTGAATACAGCGAAACGATCCAGGACGACGGTCGAGGCGCTGGAGCTCAGGGGATACCGCTACTCGATCCAGGATCCGAAAGTAAAGCAGATGAAGCTGGCGATGCTGAAAGTAACACGCACGGATCTTGTGTTTGCAGGCATATCGGTGATGTGGGTATGCGTCAGTGCAATACTGTCGGCGGTCATATAGGAAGGATGAGAGAAGATGAAGATAGATTTTCACACACATGGGAAACTGGCGAAAAAGCTGACGTTTTCAAAAGAGTATACAGACTGGCTTTTTGGGGAAGCGCAGAAAGCAGGACTGGACGCGCTGTGCCTGACGGAACATTTCAATACGCTGGGATTCCGGGATGTGTACGAATATATATCCGGGCGCTGTGAAAGAGACGGGGACAGTCTTGTCACAGACAGCGGATTCCGGATTTTTCCCGGTATGGAGACAGACATAGCTGAGGGCGGGCACACGCTGGTGATCGGCCCGTTGGAGTGCATCCTGGAAATGAACCAGAGGCTGGAACCATACAAGGAAAAGGGACATTTCCTTCCCTTTGAAAAGCTCGCCAGCATGGTAGAGGAGTATCCTGTGCTCTTCGGGGCGGGACATCCGTACCGCGAGGGAGGGCACATACCGGAACTGCCGGAAGAGATGCTGAAGAAGTTTTCTTTCCTCGATGTCAATGGAAAAGATCTTGCACGGGACAGGGAGGGAACGTGGAAAAAGATGCGTGCGCTTTCTGAAAAGCTGGATCTGCCTCTGACAGCGGGGAGCGATACCCATCAGTCTTTTCAGTACGGCTGTGTGTACAATGTGTTTGACCGGACGGTAAATATGGTAAACGGACTGGCAGAGGAAATCCACAGGGGCGCATACCGCATCGAGATGTCGGGCATGCTCGATTTTAAAGTAGAGACTGCGGGGATCTTAAAGCGGGCGCTCAAAGAGATCAACGCCCTGGGCGGAGATTATGTCTCGGTACTCCTTCAGGGCGCGGAGATATAAAAAAGAAATACAGGCGGGTGCTACCTGGGGATCTCTGATTTATAATGCTCTTTGAGCTGATACAGGCGATCCAGATACTTTGAGGAGTCATCGCCGAGTCTTGCGCCGAGCATAACGACGAGCGCATCGAGCACGGCGGCAGGCGCTGCCATGGAGTGATATTCGGAGGGCTCTCCCCGGTAGACGTAGAGGGGGATCACCGAATCCTGCTCCAGCGTATGGTAGAGCCTGCTGGTGAAAAAGATACACCGGCATCCGACTTCTTTGCGGTAATCCAGGAGCACTTCCGCTTCTTTCGGCGTTTTCTGAAATCCGAACAGGATCAGCAGATCGTCTTTCGTAAAAAAGTTCATGTATTCAAACAGTTCTGAGCTGCCGGAGGGCAGCAGAGTCACTTTTTTCCCAAAACGGTTCAGACGGAAATTCAGGAGGTCAGCCATGGACAGCGCGGCGCCTTTTGCATAAATATAGATATTTCCTGCTTCCAGAATGGCGGATACTGCCTTTTCCAGCATGTCTGTGTCGAGGAAGGCAAGTGTTTTCTCAATGCAGTGCTGCTGCCGGAGGAGAAATCCTTCCGGCGTATTGGAGTCTGTGCTTCCGAGCGTTGAACTGAGCTTGCCGGAGGGGGAGTTCTCTTCTGTGATATGACGGTACACTGCGTGTCTGAGTTCTTTGAAATCCGAATATCCGCAGTGTCTGGCAAAACGGGATACCGTCGGCTCGGAAGTCCCGATCTGTTTTGCCACATCCCCGATCGTCATGTGGATAAAATCATCGGGATTTGTGATAATGTAATTGATCAGGTTCTTTTCCGTTTTTGTAAAGTCAGTATCAGTCTGTACAAAATAGATCTCTGTCATAAAGCGCCTCTTTCCTTTTCCAGTGTTGTCCCTATCATAACATAAAATGTCATAAAAATTGTAAAGGCGGGATAGAAACTTTGTAAAAAACATCAAACAGATTTATTTCCTTTCTGTACAGTGACAAAATGTCCGATTTCCGATATAATAACAACATTGAGGGCGGGGCGTGTATGAGCTGACGGAAAGGAGAGACTGCTATGCTTCAGATCAGGGAGATCTGTAAAGAATACCGCACCGGGAGCCTTGTACAGAAGGCGCTGGACAAGGTGAGCTTAAACTTAAGAGACAATGAATTTGTCGCCATCCTGGGCCCAAGCGGTTCGGGAAAGACAACGCTTCTGAATATAATCGGAGGTCTGGACCGATATGACAGCGGAGATCTCATCATAAACGGGATCTCCACAAAAAAATATAGGGACAGGGACTGGGATTCCTACAGGAATCATACGATCGGTTTTGTATTCCAGAGTTATAACCTGATCCCCCATCAGACAATACTTGCAAACGTGGAGCTTGCACTTACGATTTCCGGCATCGGGAAATCGGAGCGAAGGGAGCGGGCACAGGAGGCACTGGCTGCGGTCGGGCTCGGAGAGCAGTCGCACAAAAAGCCGAACCAGCTTTCCGGCGGACAGATGCAGCGTGTGGCGATCGCCCGCGCCCTGGTCAACGACCCGGATATCCTGCTGGCAGATGAACCTACGGGCGCCCTGGACAGCGATACGAGCGTACAGGTCATGGAGCTGCTGAAAGATGTGGCGAAGGAACGCCTCGTAGTCATGGTCACCCATAATCCGGAGCTGGCGTATGAGTACGCTACCCGTATTGTCAACCTGAAGGACGGGAAGATCATATCCGACAGCAATGAATATATAGTTGAACATACAGAACTGAAAGAACCTGAGCACAGAAACATGGGGAAGGCCTCCATGTCTTTTCTTACGGCTCTTTCTCTCAGTTTCAACAATCTGAAAACGAAAAAAGCGAGGACGCTTCTGACTTCCTTTGCAGGTTCTATCGGGATCATCGGTATTGCGCTGATCCTTTCTCTTTCGACGGGAGTGAATGACTATATCGAACAGATTGAAGAAGAGACACTCTCGCAGTATCCGCTGCAGATCCAGAGTACAGGAATGGATTTTTCCTCCATGATGGGCAGCGGAGATGTTATGGCGGAGAAGGATAGCGGCGAGGTTCACGTAGTGGAGATGGTCACGGATATGTTTTCCACAATGGACTCTAACGATCTGGAATCACTGAAAGCTTATCTGGAAAGCGGCGAGAGCGGAATCGAGGAGTATACGAATGCTGTGGAATATTCCTACAATGAGGTACCCCGGATTTATAAGGAGAACGGCGACGGGATACGACAGGTTCATCCGGACACTTCCTTTGCAGCAATGGGGCTTGGAAGTTCTTCGAGCACCAACAGCATGATGTCCTCCATGATGAGTACAAATGTATTTTATGAGATGCCGGAGAATGAAGAACTGTACAAAGACCAGTATGATGTGAAGGCAGGTCGGTGGCCCGAGAGCTATAACGAGTGTGTTCTGGTTCTGACTTCCGGCGGGAGCATCAGTGACTTTATGCTCTATACAATGGGGCTGCGCGATCCGCTTGAGCTGGATGAGATGGTGGATCAGTTTATGAATGAGGAACCTGTCAGTGTGCCGGAGAATATGGGCACATATGATTATGACGATATTGTCGGTACTACATTTAAGCTGGTGAACAGTGCTGATTACTATGAGTATGACAGCCAGTACGGAGTATGGACGGATAAATCCGGCGATGAGGAATACATGAAAAAGCTGGTGGCAGACGGGGAGCCGCTCACGATCGCAGGCGTGGTACAGCCTGCAGAGGATGCAAACGCCGCTGCCCTGAGTGCAGGAATCAATTATCCGGCGTCGCTTACAAAACATATGGCAGAGTATGCTGCGGGAACGGATATCGTACAGCAGCAGCTTGCAGACCCATCTGTCAATGTTTTTACCAATGAGCCTTTTGGGGAAGAAAGCGAAGAAGAGTTTGATATGCAGTCACTTTTTACGGTAGATGAGGCGAAGCTCCAGGAGGCGTTCGGCTTTGATGAAAATGCGTTTTCCGGGCTGTCAGATTCTTTTGATTTTTCATCGGTATTTGGAAACGCCGGAGAATCGATCGACCTGTCCGGGATGATAGATCTGTCGGATATCAGCATTGACCTGCCGGATATGCCTGCAATGGATCTGGAAGAGGTCATGGGAGATCTTGATGCGTCTATTTCGGAAGAAGGATTTGCCCGGATAGCGGAAAGCCTCAGACAGGGATATCAGGAGTATGCAGAGGAACATCCCGGGGCAGACTATTCCGGACTTCTGGAGAGCTTTCAGGAGTACCTCAGGACAGATGCCGCCCAGGCGATCATGAAGGATCAGATCACGGAGATCATCCAGTCCGGCGGCGGGCTGAAGGTGACGAGTACACAGGTGCAGGATCTGTTTAGCCGCCTGAAAGAAGGATATCTGGCTTACGCGAACGGACAGTCTTATTCATCTGCGGCAGAGTTTTACAACGGCTTTGAGGAATATATGATGACGGATCCGGCGGTGGAAACCGTGAATACATGGATCAATGAAATCTTTACCGCTCATATGCAGCAGATCAAAGTACAGCCGGAGCAGGTCAGCAGTCTGGCCGCCGCTCTTTCTGAAGGTTATGAAATCTATGCACAGCAGACCGGAGCGCCCGATCCGTCAAAGATGGGCGAGCACTTTATCGCTTATCTTCAGACGGAAGACGCACAGCAGAGGATCGCGGAAGGTCTGGCGTCGGCTGTAGATATGGATTTACTTGAGGAGCAGCTCACGGAGTCGGTGGGAAGTTATATGCAGAGTGTCATGTCCGCCTACGGAAGTGCTGTGAGTAATGCGCTGTCAGAAGAGATCTCTTCTGCAGTCCGGCAAATGATGGGACAGCTCGCGGAAGGCATGGGAGAAGCGATGTCCCAGGCGATGGAAAATGTAGGAAGTATGCTGGAAAATGCCATATCTATTGACGGCGAAGCATTTGCCGGGGCATTTGAGATGAATATGACAGGCGACGAGTTCATGGAGCTGATGATGTCCATGAACTCCGGAGAAAATGCATCTTATGACAGCAACCTTACTTCTCTGGGCTATGTGGACTTTGACGTTCCGAGCGGCATCGATATCTATCCGAAGGATTTCGAGAGCAAGGAGATGGTTGTAGGAATACTTGATGACTATAACAGCCGTATGGAGGCGGACGGAAAGGAAGAACAGGTGATTACCTATACCGATGTAGTCGGAGCCCTGATGTCGTCTGTGACGGAGATTATTGATATCATCAGCTATGTGCTGATTGCTTTTGTAGCGATATCCCTGGTTGTCTCTTCTATTATGATCGGAGTCATCACTTATATCAGTGTGCTGGAGCGCAAGAAAGAGATCGGTATTCTCAGAGCAATCGGCGCCTCAAAGGGAAATATCTCTCAGGTATTTAATGCCGAGACGGTTATTATCGGGTTCTGTGCCGGACTGTTGGGCATATTGATCTCATTGCTGCTCCTGATCCCGGGGAATGCGCTGATCCATATCCTGGCGGGTACGGATGATGTGAATGCAGTACTGCCGGCGGTACCGGCGATTATCCTGATCGTTCTGAGTGTAGTGCTGACTCTGATCGGAGGCCTGATCCCGTCCCGCAAAGCGGCAAAGAGCGACCCGGTGACAGCGTTAAGGACAGAATAGTGATCAAAATAAAAACCGCGGATTTATGGTGTCTGTCATCATTACCATAATCCTGCGGTTTTTATATACTGGAGTATACGGGATTCGAACCCGTGGCCTCCACAATGCGAATGTGGCGCGCTCCCAACTGCGCTAATACCCCATGCAATGAGTATAGCACTTATTTTAACGTACTGCAACCATATCAGACAGCGGAACAGCATAATGCGGGAGGCAGATTGCTGATCTGCCCCCCCGCATCAGATATCCGGTGCAAAAGTCCGAAACATACACCGGATAACAGTGATAATGGAAACAACGGGGCTCGAACCCATGACCTCCCGCTAGTCAGGCGAGCGCTCTCCCAGCTGAGCTATGTTTCCACGTACTGAATGAAGACGGCACCGCAACTGGCGACGCCAGACTTTCATCTACGTCCGACACTCGTATTATCTCACGCAGCCCGGGAAAAGACAAGGGGAAAATGAAGATTATTACAGCGAAAAAGAAAGACTCCAGAGTAACGAATACCGGGCGGGATTATTCCTGCCCGGTAGCCGCTTTCGCGTATAGTCTTATACTTTACGTTTTTTACATATTACAACTGCCATCACGCTGCCGGCGGTCAGCATCAGAATACCCCATAGAAACAGTCTCCCGTTGTCTCCGGTCTGCGGGGTGTCCTCAGCCGGTTGTATGGTCGTGTCCTCAGCCGGTTGTATGATCGTGTCCTCAGCCGATATTTCATTGGTGAGAGCCTCGTCGCTGAAATATCTGCCACAGGCTTTGCAGTACCAGTATGTAATGTTCCCTTTCTGGGTCTGTGTGGGTGATTTCGCCTCAACCTTTACCAATTGCGCGTGATTTGAGGCATCCAGTTCGCCGTATTCCCCTCCGCAAATTTCACAGACCGCCCGCTCGGTACAGGTCGCAATACCGCCCGTACACGGCTCTGTTTCGGTTACATTGCAGTTCTCATTTGTGCAGCTCCGGGTATGCGTTCCGTTTTCACTGAGCCATTCGCCAAACTGGTGCTGCTCAAAAACTGCTGTCAGATTCCTGTCCGCTGATGCCGAAAATTCATATCTGGCACTGTCGCTGACCAGCTTTCCGTCTTCCATCCAGCCCAGGAAATGATAGCCTTCTTCCGGCGTGGCTGTCACTGTAACAACGCTGCCCGTTGCGAAATCCCCTCCGCCGGTCACGCTGCCGCCTTCACTGCCGGCAACAGAAATGGTAGCTACCATTTCATTCACCTTCACCTCCGGCGCATTTCCGAGGATCGTGCCATAGTTGTCGATTTCACCCTGTCCCACAACCGACCCGTTGTTTGTGAAAGTTACATTTGCCGGGATCGTAAGCACAACGCCGTCAGGAATAGTAAGCGTGGCTCCATCCGGCAGCGTCACATCGGTATACAGGCTCATAGAACTGTATACTTTGCCCTTGCCGTCAATCACAAAAGCGCCGGTAAAATCATCTTCGCTGCCGGAAGTGACCAGCCGGTCGGCAATCACAAAACAACTGCCATCAGTACCGGTCTTAATCAGCCCGGTTCCTTCCGCCCCTGCCGAACCGGAAGGGGTGCCGCCACCGCCTGCTCCGGGCTCACCTGCGCCGATACTGCCGGCGTTGACTGTCCCTCCGGTCAAGGTGATCTCTGCATCTCCCCCGGCGCCGCCGTTAGCGGGAGTGCTACCATAATAATTGTATCCGCCGTTTCCGCCATTACCGCCGCCGATCGAAGCGCCCTGGGTGTTTACCACGCCGCCTGTAATGGAAATGACAGCCGATCCTCCGGAACCTCCTGAGCCTGGAGTACCGCCGCCTCCGCCTATGCCATCAGCACCCGCACCTCCGCCGATGGCTGCATCGTAGGAAGTTGCGGTGACGATACCGCCGCTGATGGACACGGTTGCCGCTCCGCCCTCGCCGCTATAAACCTGTCCTTCGCCACCGCCGATCGCAGTTCCGTAGATGTTGGAGGCGTTTATGACACCACCCTGAATGGAAATACTGCCGGTGTCTTCGGCAGTATTTCCGCCAATCGCAGCCGGTCCCCCTGTATTTGAATCATACTGTGCCGTAAGAGAGCCGCAGTTTTCGTCACAGACGTGGCCTTCCTCGCTGCTGTCGCAGCGGATCGTCAGCGTGGAACCGGAGGGTGCATGAATAGCTGAACATGCCGCCCCTGTGCTGACGAAAGAATTATCGCTTCCCGACGATAATATCAGAGTAACATCCGCTCCGCTGATTTCCAGCGCCGTCGTTCCCGAAGAAACCGAAACCCCGTTCAGTACCAGCGTAGCCGTTACGCCAGATGCTACCGTAATATGCTGGTCTGTCACGTTTCCCTCCTGTGCCATGGCAACTGTGTAGGTCCCGGATGTACCGATCGTCAGTGTATTATTTTCAAATGATACGCCGGAGAGGTCATCGCCGGTTACCAGAAAATCACCATAACCAGCAGATGCTGCCAGCGCTGTTGCCGGAAGCAGCGCCAATAACATCACCGCCGCTGCCAGTCCGGCCAGATACCTTTTTCTATTGATCTTTTTCACTTATCCAGACTCCTTTCTTCAAGTAACAAAACTTCTGCTCTTCTCTTTATATTAAAACCTGTCACCGTATGCCGTCAACTCTTTGCGGGTGTTTCGATGGTTTCTCAAACGGTTCCGGAACAGGTATTTCTCTGTATATTTTTCAGGAAATTAAAGAAAAAAACAGAGGATAGAAAACCCCCTGTTTTTATCATTTTAAACCTTACAGTCATACCGCCCACAGCAAAACTGCCGACAAAGTATACGAAGTTTGTGTAAGACTCCTTAAATGGACCTGGCGGGATTTGAACCCGCGTCCAAAAACCTATCCCATGTACTTCTACTATCATAGTCCGTTCTTTAAGATTCCCTCCGCCGCATGAAAACGGACATCCCTGCGGTTTCAGTAGCTTCATGATACGCCTGGCGGCTCAAAGCTTTGCCGTCATCGTTTCTCACATGTTTGATACCGGATTCCCAATGTGTGAGTGCACCGGGAGCGGTATGCAGCATTTAGGCTGCAGCTAATTCGTAATTATCGTTAGCGTTTAATTTTAAGTTTGCGATTTGACGCATCAGCCTGCGGATAGCTTCTCCATCTTCAAGATCCCTGTCGAAACCAGTACAAGCCCTGAATAAATGAATATTTATGCAGAATTGCACAGCCAGACTAACGATACACTAAATAATATAGTACGACGGTGCAGATGTGTCAAGAGATATCCGATACAAAAATTTAACATAACAATATCCGCGGACAACTGGATTTTTTATATCGGATATGTGATAATATGTAAGGAAAAGTCTGCCCATTGACTCCGGGGCGGCGGATATGGCAGCAGATTTTTCAGAACGACAGAAGAAAAGAGGAGAAGCT
>DXEY01000096.1 GCA_019114745.1 Candidatus Mediterraneibacter colneyensis
AATATGCATGAAAATATACGGCAGAATTGATTTTTCCGAACCCATGCCATATAATGATTCCGAACCGGAGCAATCCCGATATCTGTGCGGGATGTTCACAAAAATCGGAAATGGTTCTAAAACATAAGAAAGGGGGATGCCTATGTTGACAGGCAAGACAGTCCTGCTCGGAGTATCGGGCAGTATCGCCGCTTATAAGTCCGCGTATCTGGCGAGCGCGCTCAAAAAGCTTCACGCAGATGTGCATGTGCTGATGACGAAAAACGCGGAGAATTTTATCAGTCCGATCACATTTGAGACCCTGACCGGGAATAAATGTCTGATCGATACGTTCGACCGCAATTTTGAGTTCAGCGTGGAGCACGTTTCGCTGGCAAAACTGGCGGACGTAGTGATGATCGCGCCGGCAAGCGCCAATGTGATCGGAAAGATCGCAAACGGGATCGCCGACGACATGCTGACGACTACGGTCATGGCGTGTAAGTGCAAAAAGATCATCGCGCCGGCGATGAACACGAATATGTATGAGAACCCGATCGTGCAGGACAATCTCAGGAAGCTGGAGCAATACGGGTATGAAGTGATCAGTCCGGCGGACGGTTATCTGGCGTGCGGGGATACCGGCGCGGGCAAGATGCCGGAGCCTGAGCTGCTGCTCGAGTATATTCTCCAGGAGGCGGCATGCGAAAAAGACATGAAAGGTTTAAAGGTTCTTGTGACAGCCGGACCTACCCAGGAGCCGGTCGATCCGGTGCGCTATATTACAAACCACTCATCCGGGAAGATGGGATACGCCATTGCGCGGGCAGCGTCCAGGCGCGGGGCTGAAGTGACGCTGGTCACAGGGCCATCGGCGGAAAAGACACCGGAGTTTGTGCGCGTTGTCCCGGTAAAGACAGCCCGTGATATGTTTGAGGCGGTGACCGGATGCGCGGAGGAGCAGGACGTGATCATCAAGGCGGCTGCGGTGGCGGATTACCGCCCGAGTCATGTCAGTGACAGTAAAATGAAGAAGAAAGACGGGGAACTCACCCTTGAGCTGGAGCGCACGGACGATATCCTGGCTTTTCTCGGGGAGCATAAGCGGCAGGGACAGTTCCTGTGCGGCTTTGCTATGGAGACGGAAGATCTCCTGGAAAATGCGCGGAAGAAGCTCGAGAAAAAACATCTGGACATGATCGTTGCGAACAGCCTGAGAGTGGAGGGAGCCGGATTCGGCGGTGACACGAACGTGGTGACGCTCATCACAGGAGATGAGGAGGTCAGACTTGGGAAAATGACCAAGGACGAGACCGCATCAGAGATCCTTGATAAGATCATGATGTCCGGAATAACAACGAAAACGGCAGAGTAGTCAGCGACGCTCTGCGCCAAAAGTATTGTATCCCGCAAGGGAATGATAACTAAGGAGGCAATTATGAACAATTCAATAAAGAACAATTCTGCAGGAAGCAGATATAGCACGATGAGCATGGTTCAGGTGGCGATCTTCGGTGCGATCATATGCATCATGGCCTTTACCCCCTTTCTGGGCTATATCCCGCTTGGATTTACGAGAGCTACGATCATCCATATCCCCGTGATTATCGCTTCACTGCTGATGGGGCCGAAGAAGGGCGGAGTGCTCGGGTTCCTTTTCGGTCTGACAAGTTTTATCAACAATACGATCAACCCTACGGTAACTTCATTTGTATTTACCCCGTTTTACAACCTCGGAGAGTTCAGCGGCGGGATCGGAAGTGTTATTATCTGTTTCATTCCGCGTATCCTGGTCGGGATCATTCCATTCTATGTATATAAGCTGGTTCTCAGATTTGTAAAAGAAGAGACGAGAAGGCGGGGAGTATCCGGTATCGGGCTTGTACTCGCAGGAGTTTCGGGCTCGCTGGTGAACACACTGCTTGTCATGAACCTGATCTTTGTATTCTTCCGGGATGCGTACGCCGAGGCGAACGGAGTGGCGGCATCGGCGGTGTACACCTTTATTCTCTCTGTGATCGGGATCAACGGCGTGCCGGAAGCGATCGTGGCGGGGCTGCTTACTCTGTGCATCGGCAGGGTGCTGCTAAAGAAAAATGTCAGGGAAAGGCTGGGGTTTAGAAATGATTTTGGCTATTGATATCGGAAATACGAATATTGTGATCGGATGTATCGACGGGGACGAGTGTCTCTTTGTGGAACGCCTGTCTACCGTCCGCACAAAGACGGAACTGGAGTACGCAATCGACATCAAGAGCGTTCTTGATATCTACCATATCAAGAGAAGCGATCTGGAGGGCGGCATTATTTCTTCCGTTGTGCCCCAGATCACCACCGTTGCAAAACTCGCAGTGGAAAAGATCCTGAAGCGGGAAGTGCTCGTCGTGGGCGCCGGGATCAGGACCGGTCTTAATATCCGCATCGACAATCCGGCTCAGCTCGGAAGCGATCTCGTAGTTGATTCGGTAGCCGCGCTGGCGGAATATCCCGCGCCGCTTCTTATCTTTGACATGGGAACAGCGAATACAGTATGTGTGATCGACCGGGATAAGAACTATATCGGCGGCATGATCTATCCGGGGATCGGCGTCTCGCTGGATTCGCTGACCGCAAACGCTTCCCAGCTCGGAGGTATCAGCCTGGAAGCTCCGGAGCATATCATCGGGAAAAATACGGCAGACTGCATGAAGAGCGGTGCGATCTACAGTTCCGCGGCAGCCATCGACGGCATCATCGACCGCCTGTCGGAAGAGCTGGAAGGCGATGTGACCGTAATCGCTACAGGCGGGCTGGCAGGAAAGATCATTCCGTACTGCAGGAGAAAGGTCATTCTGGACGACAACCTGCTGCTCAAGGGGCTGGCGGTGATCTACCGGAAAAACCGGAAGTGAAACCAGACAGGTTTATAAGAATTGTCAAAAATTCAGGACATGGATATTCCGCTTTGTATGCAAGCAAAATATCCATGTCCTTATTTTTTTTCTGAAATTTCAATTTCATTGCAACAAAATCCCCGATACGTTACTCTTATATATAACAGACAATACTGATATCAGTTTTAGTGCACGGCACGGGAGGAGGGGTGCAGATGTACGATTATGAAAAAGGTTCGGAACAGGAACTGATCCGGCGCGCCAGGAGAGGAGATGTGAAAGCCTTCGCCCGGCTCTATTCGGAGATATATAAAGATCTTTACAGGTTTGCGCTGTGTGTGCTCCGTCATCCCCAGGAGGCGGAGGATGCGGTGAGCGAGACGGTGGCTGCCGCTTATGAGAACATTTCAAAGCTGAAAAAGGAAGGCTCTTTCCGGAGCTGGATGTTTACCATACTGAGCAACCAGTGCCGAAAAAGCCTGGCGCAGAACCGGCGGGAGATTAGCTCGGATAATGCGCAGGCATATGCCCGGGAAACGTGCGGGAGCGAGCCGGATTATGCACAGCAGCAGGATGTCCGCAGGGCATTTGAGGAGCTGGACGAGGAAGAGCGGATGATCGTGTCATTCTCTGTATTCGGAGGTTACAAAAGCGATGAGATCGCCTTCATGTTAAAGAAAAATGCTGCTACTGTCCGTTCCAGGAAGAGCCGCGCTCTTGAGAAGATGCGCGTCAGCCTGGGCGGGTCAGAGAGATAGGAGGATGGATATGGACGAGAGAAAGAATTGGGATCATAACCAGACAGAATCTCAGGAAGAAGATATGCTCCGCCAGATCCGCGGCATGGCGGATGACATCCGGGTGCCCCCGGCACTCGAACCGGATGCTGTGGAGCAGATGCTTGAGAAAAGAAAGAAGGAGAAAAACCGAAGATACAGATGGAGATATATTGCCGGAGCTGCCGCAGCGTGTGTCTGCCTCGGCGTGGGGATCACTGGCGCAGTCCTGAACTTCGGAGGCGGAAGCTCCGGATCGGACCGCGCACAGAGCAGCACGGCGTCTGAGTCCGCTTCGGAGAGCGGTGTCGCAGAAAGCCGGATCGCCTCAGCAAAAGACTATGATGAGATCTATCAGTATATCCGGGAAGAGAGGCGCCGGTCAGAACGCGGAACGGGTTTCTTCGCTGACGGAGCAGTGGCGGAGGACTCGGCAAGCTCTGCCGGTATGGCGTCGGATGCGGGATCTTACGGCGGCGCCGGAACCAGTTTCGGCGGATATTCGGATACGAATGTGCGGGAAGAAGGAGTCGGCGAGGCGGACATCGTAAAAACGGACGGCGAGAACCTGTATATTGCCATCGAGAGCGCAGTGGAGATCGTCGGGATCACCGATCCGCAGATGCAGGAATACTCCAGGATCCAGTTGGAAGAAAACTGCTATGCGTCAGAACTCTATGTACAGGACGGCAAACTGCTCATCCTCTATACGAAGGAGGAGTATGACGACGGAGAGACCGGGTATGACGGATATTACAAAAACTACACATGTGCAGACGTCTATGATGTCAGCGATCCCGAAAACCCCGAAAAGCTGTCTTCGCTCACCCAGAGCGGGAGCTACAATACCGTCAGGATCAGAGACGGGTACGTCTATGTGCTGAGCGATTTTTATGCGGACACTGCGGCATCCCGCTCTGATACATGGGCGTATATCCCGGAAGTCGACGGCGCGGCTCTGGCGGCTTCGGATATCTATATGCCCCAGAGGACGCTGGGCAGCGAGTATACGGTGATCAGCGCATTTTCTCTGGATGATCCGGGGGAAAAGACGGACAGCAAAGCGGTATTCGGCACTGCCGGTACCTGCTATGTGAGCACGGAAAATATTTACATCACGGAAGATTACTATGACTCGGATGACGCCGGCGTTACCCAGACCAGTATACGGAAGATCGCCTATCAGGACGGGAAGCTGGAGGGAACCGCTCAGACGAAGGTGGACGGCACGCTGAACGATTCTTTCAGCATTGATGAATATAACGGATATCTCAGGCTCGTGACGACAGTGACGCCCATTGACAGTGGCGGATGGTTCCGGGATATGGTAGGACAGACGGAGCTTCTGGAATCCGAAAGCAGCAACTCCCTCTATATTCTCGACGGGGATCTTCAGGTTACGGGCGAGATCCATGACCTGGCAAAAGATGAGAGCATATATTCCGCCCGCCTGATGGGCGATGTGGGGTATTTTGTCACCTTCCGTCAGGTCGATCCCCTTTTCTCGGTCGATCTCTCCGATCCTTATGCGCCTGAGATCATCGGGAAGCTGAAAATCCCGGGATTCTCAGAGTACCTCCACCCGTACGGCGAGGGAAAACTGCTGGGGATCGGGATGGCTGTAGATGAGGAGGGCATCACGACAGAAGGCGTAAAAGTGACAATGTTCGACATTTCAGATCCGTCGGATGTAAAGGAGGAGCACACGTATGTCCTGGAAGATATGTACGGGACAGATGTGGGATATGATTACAGGGCGGTGTTCGTGGATGTGGAGAAGAACCTGTTCGGTTTCCTTTCCTATGGCGACAACGGCGTATATACGATGTTCACATATGACGGGGAGAGTGGCTTCCGGGAAGTATTCTCACGGGAACTCATGTGGTATGGCAGTACAAGAGGCTTATATGCCGGGGAACGCTTCTACCTTATATCCGGCAATACGATAGAGTCGTTCAATCTTTCGGATTTTGAAAAAGTGGATGACATGGTGCTGTAAACCGGGACGCCGCGCAGATTTTCAGGGGATTCGTCTTTAGAATCCCCTTTTCTTTTTAACGATATAAATAGGACGCTTCTTGCTTTCCATATAATCTTTTGACGCATACTGTCCGACTATGGAGATAAAAAACATCTGGACGCCGTTGAGCAGCAGGATAAGGCAGATGAGGAGCGCGATCCCCGTCAGTCCTTTCCCTGCCAGAAGCGTACACACGCCGATGACAATGGCGGCGAGGATCAGCAGCGCGCCTGTCGTCCCGGCAAGCGTGGCAGGAGCGGATGAAAAGGACAGGATCCCGTCCATAGCATACCGGAACAGGGATCTGACCGACCACTTCGTCGTTCCGGCAGCGCGCTCAACATTATGGAAGGGGATCCACTTTGTCTCGAATCCAACGAAGGAGAAAATTCCTTTCATATAGCGGTTGTACTCTTTCAGCTCGAGGATGGAGTCCGCCATGGCGCGGTTCATCATGCGGAAATCTCCCTTTCCGTCGCCCATATCCAGCTTGCATAATTTCCGGATCACTTTGTAAAATGCGCGCGACAGGAACGAGCGGAACTGGTTCTCCCCGGTGCGGTCTTCCCTGAGTCCGGCGCAGCAGTCATAGCCCTCGGTTGAAACGACCCGGTACATTTCTTTTAAGAGCTCCGGCGGGTGCTGGAGGTCGGCGTCCATGAACACGCAGTAGTCGCCGCAGGAGTTCTGCAGTCCGGCGTACATGGCTGCCTCTTTTCCGAAATTTCTGGAGAATGAGATGTACCGGCACCTGCTGTCGGCACATGCAAGGCTGTCCAGAATGTCGGGCGTGTGATCCCGGCTGCCGTCGTCGACGAAGATAAATTCACATTCAGCGCCGTCAATCTCCGCCGCTGCTTTTGATACCGCGCGGTAAAAACCGGGCAGCGCCTGCTCTTCATTGTAGCAGGGAACGATAATGCTGATCTTATCCATGGCAGATGACCTCCTTCTTGAAAATCCCGAATTTGCATAAAACATAGTTCCCGGTGACGGTGACGACACTGACCATGAGTTTCGCCGGAAAAGCCGCGACAAAAAGACGGCTGACCAGCAGCCAGAGCAGTGCGTTTTCCACCAGTAGCGTGACAAACCGCAGGGCTGCAAAAGATGCCAGCTCCCCGGCGACCTGTTTTTCCGAGTGAAATACCCAGAACCGGTTGAGGGCGTATGCGGTGAGCACGGCGCCCGCCCATGCGATGCTGTTTGCTGCAAGATAGGGGACGCCGGGAGCCATCAGTCCCAGAAACAGCAGATAATTTACTCCGGTCGTTATCCCTCCGCTGATCAGATAGGTGAGCAATTCTTTTTTCAGTTTCATAAACGTTTCCTCCTTTTTGATGCGATCAGATAAAGTCCGTACCCGGCGGCGGAGATCAGACTGATGAGGATCCCCGCTGTTTTCCCCGGGGGTGAAAAGCGGATCTCTATGGTGTGTTCTCCTTCTGTCAGGTATATTCCGGCAAAAGCTTCGTTCACGGTGACAAGTTCTGCCTCTTTTCCGTCTGCCAGAATGGAAAGCCCGTTCTGTCTGGGGATCGAGGTGGCGAGGTATCCGCTTCTATCGGCGTGGACCGTCCCCCTCAGGATCTCCTCCGCATCTTTTCCCGCTCCGGCATCCGGCTCCTCCGGCGTCAGAGGCGTATATTCCTTATTTGCAAAGAGATCCTGGTCAAAGAGATACCACCTGGGATCAGTAAGCCGGTAGTGCCCTTTTGAGAAGGTGATCTCAAGCTGTGTGATCCCCTGGCCGGATGTGTCGGAAAACTGATAGTGGAATACATTGTTTCCATTTGGATAAGGTGCAAAAGCGCCGGAAAGTTTGTTGCGTACATCGTTGATGTCGATGACCACGGCGTCCCAGGTCAGGTTTTCGACGCCAAACTGGCACAGCAGGATATTTCCCGGCTCCGGGTTCTGTACCGTAAGGGTCAAAGTACAGCTTTTTTCTGCATTGATCTCCCACCCGTTTTCCAGTTCCCTGATCTCCAGGCTGTCCGGGATGCGGGGCTGATCCGTGTAAAGTGCCAGTTCCGGTACATATGCCCGGGAGCCTGCGGTGTCAGTCTGGGAGATCTGGCGCTCCGAACGGCCTGCATCCCGGTCGGAGTCGGTTTTATGTTCATCGGCAACGACGGTTTTCTGTGCGATTGCGGACAGCTTTTCCACCGGTTCCAGCGCATCGAACTGCTCCTGGGAGATGGTATCGCCTGTGAAATATACTATCGGAAGCACGTGTCTGTTCTCTGCGATGACCGTATCGCCGGAGCGGCAGATTTCTTCATACCCGGCGGGAATCTGACCGGAAGGCGTCTCCAGATACCGGACTCCGAGCAGGTTCAGCATAAAAGGATTGCCGGAGGTCAGGAGAGCCACCCGGTTGTTGATCCGGATGGGCGTGAGCAGGGTGTCGTAATACAGATCTGAGTACGCCTCGTTTGTGACGGAGGAATACATTGTGCTCCGGGTCTGGGCGGGCAGCAGTTCGTTGGCGCTGATAAGCGGGCTTGCCATGCTGTCAAAATGATACAGGGAATCTGTTATTTCAGGCACCTCATGTTCCAATTCATCCGCAGAAAAGCCCGCGTCTGCTTCTGAAATCTGTACCCAGTCGTCTGTCCCGGCAGTTGTGAAATAAAGCCCGGCAGGCGCGATCAGCAGAGCCAGGAAGAATCCCGGTTCCCAGACCGGATGTCTGAAGGATTCGGGATGACCGGATTTTCTCCGTTTTATCAGGATCAGCATCAGTAAGATCCCGGCATCGGCCAGGATCCACGGGAACTGATCCTGACTGAACCAGAGAAGTCCTGACGGAACGATGACTGCGAACGGCCACAGAGGGAAGCGCGCGTTTTTTTCCGTCAGCATACGGACGGTGTGCAGGATCACCAGAGGCATGAACGGAATCAGGATCTTCGGCCTGGCATAGAGGGTGCCGTTCAACAGATAGGAACAGATCCCAAACAGCCCGAACAGGAGAAAAAGGATGCTGTCCGCCCGCCGTTTTCTTACAGCCATGCCTGCCAGTATTGCGTAAAGGCAGACAAAGGTGAGTCCCATGCCGTATTCGTTGAACAGCAGATTGTTAAATACAGGATTGGGCGCCAGAAGTTCCAGCAGCCCCCGGATCCCGGCAGATCCGCCGCCCCGCCTGTGCTCCAGCAGGACGAGCCCGGTGGGAAGGAACAGCGCCGCCGCCATACCCGCGGACACAGCCGCAGAGGGAAGATACCGTTTCAGAAAAGAATCTTTCCAAAAACCGCGGCCTTCTGTCCGGTACCAATACCAGCCCACAGCGGCAAAGGCGGATATGGAGAAGTAATAGCTGCTCAGGCAGATGAGGAGAAGGCATGCAGTAAGCCATCTGTATTTCTGCTTCCTGATACACAGGAACGCGAGCAGAAGGTACGGCAGATAGTTCACAAACATTACCTGCCGGTGCATATGGAAGAGGCATCCTGCGGTCATGAAGAGGATACTCCCCGCCCATGCCGGCATCCGGGAGAGCCCCTCCGCCCGCAGCCAGACGAAGCAGATGAGGACGGACGCCAGAAATATGACGAGCATATATGCGATCAGGATCTTTATCATGGGCACCTGGGGCAGCAGACAGCCGATCAGGATATCCGGGCGCAGGAAGCCGTAGTAGGAAAACTGAAATCCATTGGAGCCGCCACCTAAGCCCAGCCAGGACGGCAGCAGGGTGTGCTGTTCCACGCACGCATCCCGGATCGTCTCCGCAAGCACCGCATGCTGGCTCAGCCAGTCTGTGTTCGATCCATACAGGCACCCCTCCGGGATGACTGCCGCGATCAGTATGATAAACAGAAGGATGAGAGAAACCGGAAAGAACCACTTCTTCATCGTTTCTACTTTTTCCATGGGACAGGCCCCTCCTTTCAACATCGCCAGTATAGTCCCCTTTTCTTAAAAACCGCAGGAAGAGAATCTAAAGAATTCTTAAGAAGAAGCACATGAAAGTTAAAATTGTGTATAATCAGTTGTGTCAAAACGGCAGAGGATCTGCCAGTCAGAAAAGAGGGGATGCAGATGGAAGGATATTGCGGACATACAGAAGAGACGCCGCCGAGCGTATTGGTCGTAGATGATAACCCGGAGATCCGCGAGATCATCCGTATACTTCTGTGCGGCGAGGGATTTGAGCTTGAAGAGGCAGAAAACGGGGATGAAGCAATTGCCATGACCAGCAGTAAGGATTTCGACCTCATTATCCTGGATATCATGATGCCGGGAACGGACGGATACCATACCTGTATGGAGATCCGCAAAAACAGCAACGCCCCGGTGTTATTCCTGAGCGCCAGGACCCAGGAGGGAGATAAGATGCTGGGCTTCTCAAGCGGAGGCGATGATTATCTTGCAAAGCCCTTTTCCTATAATGAACTGGTAAGCCGCGCGAAAGCGCTGATCCGGCGCTATCAGGTCTATAAAGGAAAAGAGGATCCCCGCGCGGGGACAGATGCCGGCGGGACGCCGGATGCGGCGGACGGGCGTATCCTGAAATTTTATGACCTGGAACTCTATGAGAAGACGGAGACTGTCATGCGCGGCGGAAAACCTGTGGATCTGACGGATACGGAATACGCGGTTTTACAACTTCTCGTGAAGAACCGGCGCCAGATTTTTTCGGCGGAGCGTCTGTATGAAGCCGTCTGGCAGGAGCCGTACTATTATGGCGCCAATAATACGGTCATGGTGCATATCCGGAATCTGAGGAGGAAGATCGAGAAAGATCCGAAGAATCCGCAGATCATCAAAACCGTTTGGGGAAGGGGGTACCGCTGTGATTAGAAATGCGGCCGGCAGGCTGAAGATACGTACCAAGATGCTCATAACGATTTTTGTCATGGCGGTGATCAGTTTATCGCTGTTCCGTTTCCTCTGGGTGCATCAGGCAGATGCGGCTGAACTGCTGGAAAAGGCGGGACTTGTGACCTGGTTTAACCTGGATCGCTATATTGGTGAAATGGAGCGGGCTGCCAGGGATTATACGGTGCCGGACTCAGAAGACGACGGGGATGCCGTGAAGGCAATAGAGCCTTTCCTTGAGCAGTTTACCGACGAATATACGGGAATCTCCATCTATGGGCGGGACGACGGGCTGTACCGGTGCGGAAAAGCTCCGGTCATACTGAATCAGTTTTTGTTCGGCTCGATCCTCAGCAACAGCCAGCTGATACTCGGAGAGATACAGGGAGATTATCCGATCGAGTTCGCCAACGGGACTTACGATGTGGTCTACTACTCATATACCAGGAGCAGATTCACCTATCCTTATCTGGCGGTGAGCGTGATCCTCTGCGTGTCCGTATTTCTAAGCGGTGTCCTCGTCTTTGTCGGACGGATGCTGAAGAGAGTGACAAGCGTGAAGGACGCCATCGTCCGTATGGCCACGGGAGACCTCTTATCGCCTGTGCCGCCCTGCGGCGGAGATGAGATCGGCGTCGTGGCATCAGAGCTGGATACGCTCCGGGAGACGCTCGAAGAGAATATCCGCCGGGAGAATGAGAGCCGGCAGGCGAACCGGGATCTGATCACTGCCGTGTCCCATGATCTGCGGACGCCTCTGACTGTGCTGAACGGATATCTGGAAGTGCTGAAACTGAAGCGCGCCAACGCAGAGCAGCGGGAGCTCTATATTGACCGGTGCCTGAAGAAAACCGGGGAGATCAAAGCGCTCACTGACCGGATGTTTGAGTACGCACAGGTGTATGAAGTAGACGAATCGGCAGAGCTTGTCCCGATCCCGCTGCAGGCAGTGGGGGAGTGCGTGAGAGAAAACTGCGACTTCATCCGCATTGCCGGGTTCAAAGTGTCAGAAGAGATTTCGCATATGGACGGACTGATGTACGGGGATGAAATCATGATCAGGCGGATATTCAGCAACCTGTTTTCCAACATCTTAAAATACGGGGATAAAAAGGAAGAGGTAACGGTGCACCTGTATCCTGAGCGCGGGAAACTCAGGATCAAGATCACCAATTCGATAAAGCAGGATGTCTCGGGGGAAGAAAGCAGCCGGATCGGACTGCGGAGTGTGAAACGCATGATACAGATGCACCACGGGGAATTGTACACATTTGTAGAAACAAATATATATACGGTGCAGATTGCGTTTGACATTTTCCATAAATATAGTGGCTGAACTATGTGAGCGCTACAATTGAAAGGGTGAATTATCAGAAAATTCAAATAAAATAAGACAAATAATAAATTAATTTAAAGATTATTCCAAAAATGCGTTGACAAATATGATACCTGGTGCTATTATATAACCATCCAAAGAGATGAAAGAGAAATCACTTCTCAA
>DXEY01000097.1 GCA_019114745.1 Candidatus Mediterraneibacter colneyensis
TCCCGGCCTGGTCTCCTCCACGACCGCATACTTCCAGCGGCATGGATGAGTGCAGGCTCCGCGGTTCGCGTCTCTCCCGGTAAAGTAATTGCTCAGGAGGCATCGCCCGGAGTAGGAAATACACATTGCGCCGTGTACGAATGTCTCGATCTCCAGATCCTCCGGTATATTCGCGCGGAGTTCCTTCAGCTCTTTCATGGACAGTTCCCTCGCCGACACCACCCGGCTGGCGCCCTGGCGGTACCAGAAGTTGTAGGTTCCGTAATTTGTATTATTTGCCTGGGTGCTGATATGGCGCTCGATCTCAGGGCAGACTTCCTTTGCAATATCAAAGACGCCCGGATCGGCGATGATCAGCGCGTCCGGCTTGATTTCTTTTAATTCTTCAAAATATGTCCTCACGCCCGCAAGGTCTTCATTGTGAGCCAGGATATTCGCGGTCACATACACCTTTACGCCGTGTTCGTGCGCAAACTCTATTCCTTCCTTCATCTCTTCCATGGAGAAGTTCTTCGCCTTGGCGCGCAGGCCGAAGGCTTCCCCTCCGATATAGACTGCATCAGCGCCGAATATAACTGCTGTTTTTAACACTTCCAGGCTGCTCGCCGGAATCAGTAATTCAGGATGTCTGCTCATCTTTCCTGTCCTTTCCCGCCCGGAAACGGGCTGTATATTCTAAATTATCTTAACAATTCTGCCCTCTCCGGCACGATCTGCTCACTGTCGCTTTATGCTCACCGCCACGCCGTCGCCCAGCGGAATAATCGAGGTCACAAGGTCTTCCCGGTGTTTCAATTCATAGAGATATTCCCGCATCCTGGCATGGATCGTGCGGTTGCGCCGCTCCACGGCAAACCTGGATTCGATCACGTCCCCGTCCTGCATCACATTGTCGGAGACAAGGCATCCCTCAGGAGAGAGCAGCCGCAGCACGTCCGGAAGATAATGGATGTACTGGCCTTTGGCGGCGTCCATAAAAATAAAGTCATAGGGCTCTGTGAGCGTCTTTAACACCTCCGCGGCGTCGCCTTCGATCAGGGTGATCTGCCCTTCCTTCCCGGCGCGCCGGAAATTTTCTCTCGCCACAGGGATCCTCTTTTCGTAATTTTCGATCGTTGTGATCCTGCCTCCCTCCGGCAGGTATTCACTCATCAGCAAAGCGGAAAACCCCACCGCCGTCCCCACTTCCAGAACGCGCAGCGGTTTTTTGAGCATCAGGAGCACTTTCAGAAAGCTCTGCATTTCCCGCCGTATGATCGGCACGTCCGATTCCCGCGCCTCTTTCTCGATTGTTTCCAGGATCTCGCTGTTTCTGGTATCCAGCGAATTGATAAATGTGACGATCCGCTCATCTACTATCATAGCCGTTTACGCCTTTCTCACTGCCTGTAACTGACACAGGTGCACAGAGAACTCTCTGTGCACCGGCTGTCTTTGTCATGTTCTGTTGTTATCTCTATACATCCACATCCATGATGATCGGGATCACCATCGGTCTTCTCTTTGTCTTTTTCCAGATGTAATCATTCATCGCATCGCGGATTACTGTCTTGATCTTATTCCAGTCTGTATGCCGTCCGCTCAGGCACTTATCCAGCGCGTCGGACACCGCATGTTTCGCGTCGTCCATGAGCTGCTCGGACTCTCTGACATACACGAACCCTCTCGACACAATATCCGGCCCCGCAAGGAGACGGTTTGTTCTCCGCTCCAGAGTCAGCACAACGATGATGATACCATCCTCCGCAAGATGTTGTCTGTCACGCAGCACGATATTTCCCACATCGCCCACGCCGAGTCCGTCCACGAGCACTGCCCCCGTGTGTACTTTGTCCACCACTTTTGCGGACTGGGAATCAAGCTCGAGCACGTCTCCCGACTGGATGATAAATACATTTTCTTTCGGGATCCCCAGAGACCTTGCCACCTCCGCATTTGCCTTCAGATGACGGTACTCTCCATGCACCGGGATCGCATATTTCGGTTTCACCAGGGAATAGATCAGCTTCAGTTCCTCCTGGCAGGCATGGCCTGACACATGGGTATCCTGGAAGATGACCTCTGCGCCCTTCGCCGACAGCTCATTGATCACGCGGGAAACGGATTTCTCATTGCCCGGGATCGGGTTGGAGCTGAAGATGATCGTATCATTGGGCTGGATCGTTACCTTCCGGTGCACGTCTGCCGCCATCCTTGAGAGCGCCGCCATGGACTCTCCCTGGCTTCCCGTAGTAATAAGAACCATCTTCTCCGGCGGGTAATTCTTCATCTCGTCGATCTCGATCAGTGTGTTTTCCGGCACATTCAGGTAGCCGAGTTCTGACGCTGTGGAGATGATATTTACCATGCTCCTGCCTTCCACCACTACTTTCCTGCCGTATTTATACGCCGAGTTAATGATCTGCTGCACACGGTCAACGTTCGATGCGAACGTGGCGATGATCAGCCTTGTATTCTGATGCTCGGCAAAAATGTGGTCAAATGTGATTCCCACAGTCCTCTCAGACTGGGTAAATCCGCGGCGCTCGGCATTCGTACTGTCGGACATCAGGGCGAGCACGCCTTTTTTTCCGATCTCCGCAAAACGCTGAAGGTCGATGGCATCGCCGAACACCGGCGTGTAATCCACTTTAAAGTCCCCTGTATGCACAACAACTCCCGCCGGCGAATAGATCGCAAGGGCGGATGCGTCCTGAATACTGTGGTTCGTCTTGATAAATTCGATCCTGAACTTTCCGAGATTGATCGACTGTCCGTGCTGGACAACTTTCCGCCTCGTACTTCTCAAAAGGTTATGTTCTTTCAGTTTGTTCTCGATAATGCCCATCGTCAGCTTCGTTGTGTAGATCGGAAGATTGATCTCCTTGAGCACATAGGGCAGCGCTCCGATATGGTCCTCATGCCCATGGGTGATCACGAATCCTTTCAGTTTGGATGCATTGTCCTTCAGATACGTCACATCCGGGATCACGAGATCGATCCCCAGCATGTCGTCTTCGGGAAATGCCAGACCGCAGTCCACAATAACAATACTGTCTTCATACTCGAAGGCAGTGATATTCATACCGATCTGTTCCAGACCGCCCAGCGGTATGATGCGCAATTTTCCATTTTTTTCTCTTTTCAAATATTAAGCACCTCCATCATGTTTTATGTATCACATTACTTCCGGGCACAAAAAGAACAGCAGTTTCAAGAGCTGCTATTACAAACACAACTGCTATTTCTGCATTTTCATACACTCTCTGCACAATCCGTAAAACTTCAGTTCATGATCCAGCACATGGAAGCCCACAGACTCCTCGATATGGCGCTCCAGGTCGTCCAGCAGATCCCCGTCAAACGGGATCACCTTATGGCATGACCTGCATATGAGATGATGATGGTTGTGTCTCGCGTCACCTCTGAGCAGGTGGCCGATCTCGTACCGCACACATCCGTCATCCAGATTGAGCCTGTCCACAAGCTGCATATCCCAGAGAAGCTGGAGCGTACGGTAAACCGTAGCCAGACCGATCTCCGGGTAATCCTCCGATACCAGCTCATAGATGTCCTCGGCAGTCATATGCCTTCCGCTGTTCTGTTCAAGAACCGACAGCACAAGGAGCCTCTGGTGCGTCACCTTCAGCCCTTTCTCTCTCAGTCTCTCTTTGAGCAGTTCCTCTGTGTTTTTCTGTTCCATCCGCGTTCTTTCTTCTCCCCGCAGTAAAGTAAATCTATTGTAAAGATCAAAAAGACCCTACATTTCTATATTTACATCTTCGAGCAGTTCCTCAAAAACTTTGGAAACCGCCATCAGTTCTGTGTCGTCCTCAACGATCTCGAATGCACGCTCATCCGCCCTGCTGCCTGCCGTCTCTTTGAGGATCAGGCACTCGGCGTCGTCTTCCTCCGAGTCTGTGACAAGTATGTATGTGCTTCCGTTGATCATAGTTTCTTCGAGCACAAAAAATTCATCTTCCCCGCTGCCATCTGCAAAAGTAAATCTTACTTTTTCCATATATACGCCCCTTATTATCGTTTGAGGATCCTTCCGGCGAAGCCTTATCCCATCTTCATATGCTGCAGATCCAGATATCCCTGGAGGATAAGTACCGCAGCAATCTGATCGATATGCTTTTTCCGGTTTTCACGTCTTACCCCGCTCTCGATCAGGACGCGTTCCGCTCCCGCCGTGGTAAGCCGTTCATCCCACATCACTACCTCAAGTCCTGTGCGGCGGTGCAGCATATCACGAAATTCCAGAGACTTTTCCGCCCGCTCCCCGATATCGTTATTCATATGTTTCGGGAAACCGAGCACGATCTTCTCAACTCCGTATTCACTGATCAGCGCTTCGATCCGGGCACAGGTTTTTCTCAGTTTGTTTTCCTCTTTCCGCGTGATCGTCTCAACTGCCTGAGCCGTTAACCCGAGCGGATCGCTGACCGCGACTCCGACAGTCTTTGTCCCGTAATCCAGTCCCATAATCCTCATAACAGATTATTCCCACGAATTATGTTCGATATACGCTTTTAAAAGCTCTTCTACCAGCTCGTCTCTCTCAACCTTCATGACCAGGCTTCTTGCCCCGTTATAGCTGGTGATATAGGTCGGGTCTCCTGACATGATATATCCCACGATCTGGTTGACCGGATTATAGCCCTTTTCCTTCAGAGCTTTAAACACGATCTCAAGGATGTCTTTTGCTGAGATCTGCGGCCCCGGCTCAACCTGAAAGAATTGTGTATTACTAAGATCGCTCATCGTATCTTCCTCCTTTTCTGTATTTTATATGTGAAGTCGTATCCCATACGCGGGAAAACTCCTTACATTTCTGAAAAAAATCCCAGAATCCCTATTTACAATTCTAATATAATCCCCCTCAAAATTCAATCTATAATTTGTGAATCATTTTCAATTTGAACTTTTACGACACTATTTTTCAAATTTTCTTCTGTTT
>DXEY01000098.1 GCA_019114745.1 Candidatus Mediterraneibacter colneyensis
TGGAAATAATTCACAAAAAAATGTATAATAAAAAACAGTAAGAATGAAAGAGAGGGCTCATTTATGAAGCAAAATAACATGTTAGCTATGATTTTAGCTGGCGGCCGCGGTTCACGTCTGCATGAGCTGACAAAAAAGGTGGCCAAACCGGCTGTTTCATATGGCGGGAAATACCGCATCATCGATTTCCCACTCAGCAACTGTGCAAATAGTGGCATTGATGTTGTAGGCGTTCTTACGCAGTATGAATCTGTTCTTCTTAACAGCTATGTCGCAGCGGGACGACGCTGGGGACTTGATGCAAAAGACAGCGGCGTATATGTACTGCCGCCGCGTGAGAAATCCGACGCGGATCTTGATGTATACAGAGGCACCGCCGATGCGATCTCTCAGAATATCGACTTTATCGATACATATTCACCGGAGTACCTGCTGATCCTCTCCGGCGACCATATCTACAAAATGAACTATGCAAAGATGCTCGCTTATCATAAAGAGTGCCAGTCGGATGCAACGATCGCGGTCATCGAAGTTCCTATGAAAGAGGCGAGCCGTTTCGGTATCATGAACACAAACGATACCGGACGCATCATCGAATTTGAAGAAAAACCGGAGCACCCGAAGAGCAATCTGGCTTCCATGGGAATCTATATCTTCAACTGGAAGATGCTCAGGAAAATGCTGCTGACGGATATGAAGGATCCGGACTCCAGCCACGACTTTGGAAAAGACATCATCCCCGCTCTGCTGAATGAGGGGAAAAATGTTTTTGCCTACAAATATAAAGGTTACTGGAAAGATGTTGGTACGATCGATTCCCTCTGGGAAGCAAACATGGATCTGCTCAGCAAGAACAACGAGCTCGACCTCAATGATTCTACCTGGAAGATCTATACCGAAGATGTAACAGCGCTTCCACAGTATATCGGTTCTGAGGCTGTCATCGACCGCGCATTTATCACACAGGGATGCGTTGTAGACGGGGAAGTCAGAAACTCCGTTTTGTTCACGAACGCTAAAATTGCCGCCGGCGCGAAAGTCATCGACAGCGTACTGATGCCCGGCGCCGAGGTGGCCGAAGGAGCCGTTGTCACGCGCGCTCTTGTGGCAGACGGTGTCAAGATCGGCAAAAATGCAGTCGTAGGCAGCGCTGACAGCGAAAATATCGAACTTGTCGCAAAACGTGTAAAGGGGGACGAATAATATGTATAAGGCATTTGGAATCATTAATTTTGCCGGAAATCACGTCCAGGTAGACGGCCTCCAGGAGTACCGCCCGGTAGGAGCCTTCTCCTTCCTCGGCCGTTACCGCATCATTGATTTCCCGATCTCAAATATGAGCAACAGCGGCATCGACAACATTCAGGTATACGTCCGCAGAAAACCACGTTCCCTGACCGAGCACCTCGGAACAGGACGCCACTACAATATCAACTCCAAACGCGGCAAACTGAACATCATGTACGCGGAAGGCGGACAGGTCGGTAATATCTACAGCACAGATATCGCCGCATATATCGAAAACCTGGACTGCATCGAAAGAATGTCGCAGCCATATGTTGTCATCGCACCAAGCTACATGATCTACACTGCTGATTACAGTGAATTTATCGCTCAGCATGTAGAGTCCGGAGCTGACATTTCCATGATGTACCATTCTGTAGACAATGCAAAGGAAGCGTTCCTGAGCTGTGATACACTGAATATCAATAAGCAGAAAGGCGTCCTCTCAATTGAGCCGAACCGTGGAAATGCGAAAAACAGAAATATTTCTATGGATACTTATGTGATGACAAAAGAACTGTTCCTGGATCTGGTCAACAAAGCACACAAGACATCTTCCATGTACACATTCGCCGATATCCTCGACGAAAAATGCGAAGAACTCGACATCCGTGCGATTCCTCACCGCGGTTACTTCGCAGCGATCACAGACTTTAAGAGCTATTATGATGCCAACATGTCTCTGATCGACCTGAAAAATGCGATGAACCTGTTCAACGACGAGTGGCCGGTATACACCCGCACCAACGACTCCTGTCCGACACAGTATTTTGCAGACAGCAAGGTTGTATCCTCTGTCGTATCCAACGGCTGCCTGATCGACGGCGAGATCGAAAATTCCATCATCGGAAGAGGCTGCGTCATCAAACCGGACGCGATCGTAAAGAACTGCGTTGTTTCTGCTGATGTAGTGATTGGAAAAGGCGTTCACGTCGAGAATATGATGATCGACAAACACGCAAGGCTGATCCGCGGAAAGAGAGTCATTGCTTCACCGGATAAGCCGGGATATATCAAGAGAGGCGATACACTGTAAGCCCTTTTTCAAAAGGCTGTTATGAGATCCGGTATATCGGATCATTCATAACAGCCTTTTCTTTTTCTGATAAATCTGCCTTATTCGGTTTTCCGCTTTTCATTCTGCACCGTCTCGCCGAGTAAAGCTTTCAGGCGGCGTATTTCATCCTGGCTGGCCTGCAGAGCCGCATCTTTCTCAAGAAGCTGTGCATTCTGCTTTGATATCGTATTCTGCTGCTCTTCCAGCTTTCCCTGCTGCTCTTCCAGTTTCCCTTGCTGTGCCTCCAGCTTCTCTTTCTGCTCTTCCAGTTTTTCCTCTGATTCCTGCAGCTCTTTCAGTTTAGCATCCAGTTCATCCTGCATCTCATCAATCATATACTGCACGGTATTTCTATCCAGTTGTTGTAATTCTTTGGAAAACATGCCCATCACCTTCTCTACATTTCTGCACAGCGTGTAGATTTCCTCATAGTATTGCTTAAACTGCGGATATTCCCGTATCAACTGCTCGATCAGCTCGGGAGAGTCCACACAGAGGAACGTCAGCCACGCTTCCAGCTTGTTTCTGATACCTTTATTGTGCAGAATAGCACGGAATATGTCAAGCGGAATAAAAACATATTCCTGAAGAAGATCGATCCGGACTCCGGTATCCGTGCTCTGTGCCGCGTGATGGATGTAATGATCCGGACAACTCCGGAATTCCTTTGGACTGTGCTCATAGAAAATGATGGTATATACTTTTTTAATATCGCGATAACTGAAAGATTTTCCTTTTGCACTCTTTACCCGTTTGTATTGCCGCAGGAGCAGGTCAGCCGAGTAGCAGGCGCTCCGCTGGCCGGGAAACATATATCCCAGCTTCTGAACCTCGACATTTGCGATGCTGTGGTCTGCCAGTTCAATTACAATATCCATAACGACAAGAGAGCTCTCATCTGCAATACGCGTGGAATCATTCGGAAGTACCGTCAGAATCTTTACCGTCTGCTCCAGGATAAGAGAAAGAAGCTCTTCCAGCCGTTCGGGCGCGCTGTCAGGATCCATGACCTCCTTAAAAAATGAATCATACAGGATCTTAACTCCCTTAATCCCCGTACAGAAGTCAAGAAATTCATTCTGCCGGTCTTCCTGCCAGCTCCGGTAAAGTTCCCGGAGTCCTTCATTTTCGGAGATATCCGAGAGCACTTCTTCCCGGGTCCGAATCACAGGGAAATACTGTTTTAATACATTTGCCATACACTTTTCCTCCATTCATTTTAATCACACAAATTTTGAGTTACATTCATCGCCGGGTATGCGTTCCGATTCGGAACCACCGAAAATGAGAAGCCTTAAAAGGCGTGAAAGATATGATGACAAGAACGTCATCGCTATCAGTGAAAAGAGGATAACATATATGTTGACAAAAAACAAGATAATGCAACAAATAATGACAAGAGTCCGGGGACTGATGCAAAGCCGCAAAATGGATTGTCTGAGCCAAAGACAAGTTATCCATTTTGCGGCTTTGTATTTAATCAGTTCCGGACTCTTTCATTTTCCTTTACATTTCCGACTTATAGTAATTGATCAGGCATCCGTCCAGTATGATCTTTCTCTCAGCATCGGTCAGGTCTCCAAGTCTCAGCTCGATCTCGCCGAGTCCGTCGCCCACCACATATGCCTTGATGACGTCCGCTTTCTCTTCCACCGCTTTTCTCACATCCGGCACGAAGATATAGTCGCCGTTCTTGAACGGAAGATGCTCGTGGTCTGCGTCTGTCAGGAACGGAAGCATTCCCCAGTTGATAAGGTTAGAGCGGTAACGCTTTGTAGCGTATTCGATAGCGATGTTCGCCCAGCCGCCCAGCACCTTCTGGCAGGAAGCCGCCTGTTCTCTGGCGGATCCGTCGCCGGGCTTTACAGCGAAGATCGTGCTTCCCACACCGATATTGCCTTCTCCTACTTCCGGATATACCTTCTGTATCTCAGCCATTACCGGTTTAAGTTCCTCAAGCGCGTCAAGCGGACATGTGCCTGCCTCGATCGCTTTCTGTGCCTTCTGAACTTCCTTTGCACGTCCAACGTACGCCGGATCTTTTCTTGAGAGCGCGAACTCTGCAAGTCCCAGCGGATTGGAACGGTAGGAGGAAGTCTCTCCTGACGGGATCAGCTCGTCTGTCGTAGTCACCGGATCGTGGATCTCGGAAACAACCTTGACGATCAGGTTCTCCGGAAGAGCTGACATTTCCGGCCAGTCTTTGATATTCGGGCCGAACTGGATCTCCACATCCGGGTCTGCCACGCCGTGGCTGTCAAATACGCGGTTTGCGTAAATATTGCTGTCAAAATGATATTTCTGTCCTTTGTACTCCACATCCAGATCTGTCGCTGATGTAAGGTATCCCTTATTTGCCGCTGTCGCAGCGATAGAGCGCGCATCCATAAGCGCAACCGATGAGATCTGGCCGCTCTGGAGCTTGCTGCCCTCCCGGTTCGGGAAGTTTCTCGTCGTGTGGCGGATTGAGAACGCATTGTTCGCCGGAGTATCGCCTGCGCCGAAGCACGGGCCGCAGAACGCCGTCTTAACAACAGTTCCGGCTTCCATAAGATCAGCTACTGCGCCATTCTTCACGAGTTCCATATAGACAGGCATACTTGCGGGATATACGCTGAATGTAAATGCATCAGAACCGATATTGTGTCCTTTGATGATATCGGCTGCCGCGCAGATATTTTCAAATCCGCCGCCCGCACATCCTGCGATGATGCCCTGCTCTACATAGAGCTTTCCGTCGCGGATCTTATCCTGGAGAGAATACTCTACCGCCCCGTCCAGGCTCACGAGAGCTTTCTGTTCCACATCGTGCAGGATATCTTTTAAGTTCGCATTTACTTCATCGATCGTATAAACATTGCTCGGATGGAACGGCATCGCGATCATCGGCCTGATCTCGCTTAAGTTTACATAGACACATCCGTCATAGTAAGTACATGCTCCCGGATTCAGTTCTGCATAATCTCCGCTTCTGCCGTGGATCTCATAAAACTCTTCGATCTTCTCATCTGTCGTCCAGATCGAGGACAGGCAGGTCGTCTCTGTCGTCATAACATCAACGCCGATACGGAAGTCAGCGCTCAGCTTCTTCACGCCAGGACCGACAAATTCCATCACTTTATTGTTTACATAGCCATTTTTAAATACCGCTCCGATGATCGCAAGCGCAACATCCTGCGGGCCCACACCTTTTGCCGGCTCACCATCCAGGTAGATCGCGATCACGCCCGGCATCTTGATATCGTAAGTCTTATTCAGGAGCTGTTTCACCAGTTCCGGGCCGCCCTCGCCCATTGCCATAGTTCCGAGAGCGCCGTAACGCGTATGGCTGTCAGAACCAAGGATCATCTTTCCGCCGCCTGCGAGCATCTCACGGGCATACTGATGGATAACTGCCTGATGAGGCGGAACGTAAACGCCGCCGTACTTCTTCGCGCAGGTCAGTCCGAACATGTGGTCATCCTCATTGATCGTACCACCCACTGCACAGAGGCTGTTGTGGCAGTTCGTCAGCACGTAGGGGATCGGGAACTTCTTCAGCCCTGACGCACGCGCTGTCTGGATAATGCCGACAAATGTAATGTCATGAGAAGTCAGCTTGTCAAACCTGATCTGAAGGTTCTCCATATTTCCGGAAGTATTGTGCGCTTTTAAGATGCCGTATGCCATCGTGTTCTGCGCAGCTTCTTCCCTGGAAAGGGGAACCTGTACATTGCCTGTATCTTCTACTATCTCGGTGCCGTTTAAGAGATAGACCCCGTTGTCATATAATTTGATCATGTAATCCTCCTTCTTGAATCAGAATCATAATTTCACGCTTCGGTATGAGCGCGACATGCAAGATAACAGCATGTGCTCAACAGAGCTATTTTACCATATTTCTGTGGAGGAGTAAATCTTGTTTGCAAACATGTACTTCACCCCCGCCTCCGCAGATACTCCATACACCCTTTATACTCCCCCTGTACAAACCCGTTTTTGCTCAGGGGGAGTGTCATATCTCCCCGGAAGCATACGATAAGCAGATTCTCTGTCTCCAGAACTTTTTGAACATCCGAAAGAGAAAGGCGGGCTTCCTTTTCCGCAACTCTGTAATAAATATCTGCTCCGATCACTATATACATCCGGGGTGAGCCGTCTTTATAATTCACATCAATCCGTCCGTCTCTGTTTTGATCGATTTGCTGATTTTTACTTTAATAAACATGATCAGCAAAACCGGCAGGATCTCCATTCCAAGAAGGAACACATTCCTCTGCAGGATCGCAGCGATCAGCAGGTAAACGATAAGTACCGCCACTAAAATATAGCTGACCTTAAAATTCCATATAGTAGCCGTTCATCCCGGATCAACTCAGGCTCATGGAGCTCACCGTTTCCGTATCCGGGGTAAAATTGATCGTACATCCGTTAAAGTCCTCGTTAAACCAGAAATAGCTGTCTCCATACTCATCATTTTCGTAAGTGCTGTCCGGTTCGCCATATGCGCTCACCACATCACTCTTAGCAGATCCGATCTGTATGCCGCCCGGAAATACTACGGTCAGCCCTCCATATTCAAGGTCATAGTCAAACACGTACACCGAGGTCACTACACAGTCCTCCAGTGTTTTCGGTCCGTCCGCCGACGTATTGCTGATATCTGTCATGATACTGTTTCCGGCGTCATCCATAAACCATGCGGTTTCATAATCCTCCGCATCAATAACAGAGTCCCTGGGGGTATAATCCTCATCCAGAGAGAGCCCCGCATTCTCTATCTCCGCAATCGAACAGGGCAGGGTGATCTCTCTGCCGTTGATCTGGACCGTATAAGACTCCCATCCTGTTCCTTCCATACCGGAAACGCCCCCGGATATATCCGGGTCTCCGGCAGACGTGTCAGGCACTTCCCACAGATCTGCCCCGTCATCGTCTCCCGATTCTTCCGTCGCGGCAGAGATCACCTCGTCCGGAACCATGATCTCGCCCACGCTGTCGTATTCCATATAAGTCATATCAAGACTGCACTCCGAGACCGACGTACCGGATCCTGCCAGAGCCGTCCCCATGGCGTCCGTCATATCTATACTGATCTTCGCCGGGAGGATATTTTCCCTGTAAATGTCGATCGTACACGGGAATGTCAGCCCTGCCAGCGTTTCTTCGTCCAGCCCGTACTCGCCCAGAGAATCCATCATGTCAGAGTTCATCATTCCGGAATCCATCATTTCTGAGACAAACGACATATCCAGCTCGCCAACCAGCTGAAAGCACTCCTGCCCGTTCACCTCTGAGAGTTCTTCCGCCAGCTCGAACCGGTCCGCCTGGAACTCCATCGTTTCCGCCAGATCTTCCAGACTGCCTGTCAGTTCCTCCGCGTTCTGCGTCTCCTTTGTCCACATGTCGTCGACCATAGAGTATACCATATACTCTTCGCCCTCCAGCACAGAGTAGGACTCGATCTCTGTCGAGAAATCCATGCCTGCCACAGACATATCGACAGAGCCTTTCCCGTGTGCCGCTTCCGGTTCCGCCACGGACTCAACATCCATGTCGATCGCGACAGCAGCCTCATACGACTCTACAGACATGACAACCGACATCTGCAGATTCATCAGCGAGGACTCCGCAGATGCCACGTTTTTCTTCATGTCCCGGAACAGGTTCTCCGGCGTAGCTTTCGTACCGCATCCTGCCAGCGCTCCTGCTGCCATCACTGCAGCCATACCCACTGCGGCTGCGTTTTTCCATTTTTTCCTCATACTTTTTCCCTCCGTTTCGGAATATATCATCCCGCTGTCAGCGGGCAGTTACCCCAATGATGCATACGTCACTGTCCTCCAAAATATGCCACGATCAGATCTACCATCCTGTCATAGCTCTGTACGCCGTCCGCCTGTCCGTTGACCTTCAGATAGGCGTCGTTGATCCGCTCTGCCGTCTCCGCTACAGGACCTTCATAGCGGTTCCAGAACTCACTGTTCGCCGTCAGATCCGGCTCCGCCGCTTCATCCAGGAGGATCCTTACCTCCTCCCAACTCTCATAATCTGCGCGGTACGGGGCATTCATACAGTACACCCATCCCGAGAGGTATCCGCTGTACTGAAAATCCATGCGCTCAGAACCGACACACGCCAGAAATGCGATAAAATTCGCCTCCTGCTCTTCCATAAACCCTCTCAGGTGGGACAGCTCATGGCACACGGTAAACGGCTTATTATACGCCGTCATGTCCCCGTTATAATTCGCCTCCACTGTAAATGGCAGATAAATTCCCGTCAGGCTCTGGTACGAAAGGACCTCCGACAGGAGCAGTTCTTTCGGCCGGGGATAGTACCCCTGAAGAGACGGAAACTCTTCCGCCAGACGGTACATCGCCGATACGCCGCCCTCTTCTTCCGGCGCATCCAGCTCCATCACGCCCTGCCCGTCTCTTGAAACTTCGTCCGCCCGGGCATTTACTTCCTCCGTAAGCCAGATGCAGATCTCTTTGAGCTCATCTGCACTGTAGTTATATGTAACGATACCCTCTTCCTCTGAAAAAGACCGTCTGTGGTAGTTGATACCGCAGCAGGCAGTATAGAGAAATGCCAGAATCCCCGCCGCCAGCAGCACGCCTGAGAGCCAGGATACCAGGGCGCGGCTTCCTTTTCCCTTCAGCATATCTCTGACCGTCAGGAACAGCGTAATAAAAAAGGCTGCCAGCAGGGTATAGATTCCCACCTCGGACACGGAAAACGGAACAAATCCGCTCACCCGTCCGAGACTCCCTGTCAGCAGCGGATAGATATTCTGTGAGTACCATTCGGCAAAGTCCGGAAAACCGGCGGCAAGGAGCATCGCCGCCCCGCTCACTGCGAGCAGGACAGCAGCCGCGATCATCCGGTACCCCTTATTTCTCCAGCATTTCATCTTTCTTTACAAGGATCGCTTCCACAGCAGCACATGCCGGACAGTCGCAATACTCAGCGCCCGCCGCTTTGATCTCCCTGGCGTGGGCTTCCACCTCTTTTGCCTTCTCCGCCCCAAATACTTTCGCACCGCCTTCTGACCCGGCAAATGCGATCAGAGTATCGATGGGCATGATATCAGCCTCGAGCTCTGCGATATAGCTTTCTGTCACCGCCGCCTCATTCTCTGTTCCGGCAGCGTCCAGCCATGCCTGTCCCGCTGCTTTTGCCTCCGCGCAGCAGGATGGCGCCGCCATCATCTCACGCGTTTTTTCTGCAACATAGTCTCTTACTTCCTGTTTCATCCTGAAATCCTTCCTTTCTCAAAATTTTTCTTTTATGATACCGCCGCAGTGCAGACAGATCCGATTCATCTTTGCCGGCTCACTGGATGCCGAAAGACGCCAGCTTCATATCCTCGTCAAATGCAAACGTATAATGGATCTCCACATTTTCATAATCTGCCGTCACATAAGCTACTGCTGCCGTCACGCCGCGCTGGGACACTTCCGAAGTCGTGATCCCGGTAATCGACTGAAACTCCCCCCAGTCCTCTGATACCCGCGCCTTCGCCTCATCGATCCTCTCCTTGTTCATAATGGACGCCATATCCTCCACGGACATCTCTTTTAAGCTGTCAAAATCCTCTTCATTCAGGCAGGTCACTACCTGCTCCGCCATTTTCTCAACCTCCGCCTGGTCAAAAACAGTGCTCTGGGAGATATCCTTGTTCTTAGGCATTATGAAAAGAGTCAGCGCGGCAAGGATTACGAGCACGCCTGTCGTAATGATGATATTCCTTCTTCGCTTCTTTCGCTGTTCTTCGTTCTGTACCGGCTGAAATAATGGTTTTCTTTTTGTCTTCATCTGTATATCCACCTTTAAATTTAATGGGGCAGAATATTTCTGCCATCCTGTCTCCTGCTATTTTAACATATATCGCGCAAAACAAAAAGAACCCGGCCCATTATTTGAGCCGGGTTCGTAAAAAACTTACTTCTTTATCCGTTTTTTGTTTACAACAACTGCAAGCACGCATACCGCGCTGACTGCCATCGCCGCCGCCCATGCGCCCGGATTTGCTGTGTCTCCGGTCTGTGCCGCTTTGTCTTTTCCGCTGTCTGCACCGTCCGGCTTGTCAGCATTTGTGCTGCCGCTGCCTGATCCTTTATCTCCAGTGCCGTCTGTATCGCCAGGATTTTCCGGTGTCGTGATCTTCTCCCAATGTGCCTCGATCGTCAGATCTGAAGTCACTGGTGTGGAAAAGTCATACTTCGCATTTCCCAGATACCATCCGAGGAACTTATAGCCTTCCCTTACAGGATCTGCCTGTGCGGGAACCGTCTTGCCGTCCTCTACCTGGATCTCGGTTGACTTGCCTTCCACCGGAATGATCGTTACCGTATGGTATACAGTCTCGTCATTGATCTTTTCATATACAGCCTCGATCTGCGTATCTGCCGTCGGGACGAATGTATACGGATTGTAGTACGATACAATGCCGGCGCTTCCCTTCAGCTTCCAGCCCTGGAAATTGTAACCTTCCCGCTTCGGAGCCTCGATCGTGATCTGTCCGTTCGCTTCCATCGCGCCGATCGTAAACTCCACGCCTTCGATCGGAGTGATCTCAACTTTATACGGCTCGAATTTTGATACCAGCTTGATATCGCCTGTGATCAGCGTATTAAAGTCAAACTCCGTATCCCCGTCTTCCAGATACCAGCCGAGGAATTTGTGCCCTGCTTTTACCGGATCAGTCGGCTCCACAGCCTTTTCGCCTTCGGCTACTGTCTGGGCATTTTCCCCGTCAAAGGTTACGGTATAAGTCGTCTCCGGTTCGTCATTCAGCACCTGATGTACCATAAATTCTGCTGCAGATGCAAATTTCCTACTGCTATCTGACATGCCGTCATGCGCAACAAATTTCAGATACTGTGTCTCTACCGCATCAAACTTTACTGCCTTCTGGGAAGAATCTCCTGCCCAGGTCTGCTCCACTGCCAGCGGAAGCCACTCGCCGTCCGCTGTTGTCTTATAGTACAGCGAATACTCGGTAATGATTCCATTTGTACCGCTCTGGCGCGGCAGATATGAGAATTTATTGATTGTGTACGCCTGCCCCATATCGATCTCAACCGTAGCCGGTAAAGCCTCGTATGGCGAATAGTTGCTGTGCCAGAAGGTGGAGGTGTCGCCGTCAAATGCAAGTTCGATCGGTCCTTCACTGCCTGCCAGCGGATTCTCATTATCGCTTGTTACTGTAAAGTTGCTGTTGTCAATGATCGTCTTGTCAACGTATGTTCCTGACAATACACTTACATTATCGATCACCGCGCTGATCGCATTGGTCTTTGAGCCGATGCGCTGAAGCGGGAGCAGCAGTGTGGAATTATTGATATTTTCTTTGTTTACCGCATTGTTCGTCTGGCGGTTGACATACTTGCCGACTGCCGGATAGGACTCCCCGTCTGCGATCAGGGTCGTCTTTGTACCGTTTGTGGAAATAGCAAGATGCACTTTCTCTCCGACAGGAATTTCATAGTCGAAATAGTAGTCATACAGCTCCCGCCGGAATCCGAGCTGTCCGTTATCCATAATCTGGATCGTATGCGCATAAGTGCCATCCGATCCCGGATCATCTGCTTCAAACAGGATATCTCCTGCTTCCGGTTCCTCCGAAAGCGTAATATCAAACTCCAGCGTATTGCCCGTCGCCAGCTTGTCGATCGGCGTCTCAGCATAGCTTGCACCGCCTTTGAGCGTCAGGCTTCCGTCTTTAATCTCCGCATTTTTCACTGCTTTCAGATCTCTTCCGTTGTCAGAAGAATCTTTCTTATTCTCAAATTCATAGGACATATACTCGCCGTTGGTGTCTGCGGATGCTTCGTGGTATGGGTTGCTGTTCGCTGCGTCTCCCAGCTCCTCCACAGCCGCTTCCATATCCGCGTAACTCATGGACGGGTCACCCCAGTTTTTGCTCGCCAACGTCGGCACAGCATCTGCGAAACGGTCGTAGATATCGATCTCTGAGATTCCGTTTGCTTTCGTATCAATAGAATCATTCCAGATCGCATAGGTACTTCCGAGCATCTGCTCCGATCCTGCCGGGATCACCGTACCGTCGAAGTTATTTGGCGTCCAACTGCTGTACAGGTTCTGTGTGTTCAGATAATCAAAGTAATAACCGGCTGCCGGCACTATATAAAGCTTACCGTCAATCGTGTTGATCAACTCAAATCCCGCCTCATACATCTTCGTCGGATTCGCCCATCCGGTATTCCATACGTTCATCTGGACGCCCTCGCTGCGAACTTCTGCATCGCCCGGCATGCTTGACAGGCTGCCCCATAACCGGACAGTATAGCCTTTGTCCTGGATATACTCGATCATATCGTCTGAGAAGATACGGAAGCGGTTTTTCTCGCCGTAGTACTCGTCCGTACCGATATGTATGGTCATGCTCTTATCAAACATATCATCCGTCAGATACTCTTCCCAGACGCTCTTCACGAACGCCAGACTCTCATCATACTTCGCCGCAGAGAGGTCAAACTGTTCGCCTGCCCGGTTTTTCTGGCCTGACACGATATCCTGCAGCATCAGGTCGGGTCTGACTTTTGTAAATGCTCCCGAATGCCCCGGTGTATCGAACTCCGGCGTGATCTTCACGCCCATGTTCCGGCAGTTCAGGATGAAGGTTCTGAACTCATCTTTTGTATAGTACAGGTCTGTATTTGTCAGATCCGCCTTATTTTTTCCATCATTTCCACCCGCTTTGATATCTGACTCCAGGCGGAATCCGGTATATGCGTTATCCCTTGCATCCTCAGCTGAATCATAATCTTCGTAGAAGATCAGGTTATCATTCAGATGCACATGGAACTCGTTCATCTTGTAGTACGCCATCTCTTTCGCCACGTCTTCAAGCGTCTCCATTGAGATCGGCTTGCGGGCTACATCGAGCATGAATCCGCGCACCTCATACTTCGGATAATCCTTTGTGATACCTTTCGGCATCGTCTCGCCATTTAACTCCGCGATCTGGAGGATCGAGCGGGTCGCCCAGTAAGCGCCTGTGTTGTGTTCTGCGCTCACTGTCACCTTGTCGCCGATCTCCATGATATAGCCTTCCTCGCCAAGCCCCTTGTCCGTGACAGATACGAAGACGATATCTGCGTTGTCTGCTGCCGGTGCCAGCGTCAGATTAGCGCCCATCTCGGCATTGTAGTCCTCTACAAAAGCCTTTGCCGCGCCGCTAAACTTCTCCGGTGCATAAACGGAAGCATCCTTTGTAATGGTATAATCTCCATCGCCTCCATACCACTCTGCCAGTTCCGGCACTACCGTAGGCTTTGCATTCGTACCGTCATCGGTATGCTGTCCCGGAATCTCCAATGTATGTTCCGTGCTTCCCTCCGCGGAATCGTCGCCTTTTGTCACCTTGTAGATTCCTTTTACTGTCTTTGTCGTGAGCGGCTGATAGATCTTGCCGTCCTTTCCGACTACCTGCTCATAGTCTGCCAGGAACTCCACGGTAAAGCCCTCCGGCACTGTCGGAAATACAAGCGCCGTGCCATCCTCTTTTATAGTCGGGGCTTCAAGAAGATCTGCGACTTCCTCTGCTGTCGCGTCCTCGGTGATCGCTGCCGGCTCCTTCGCATAGGCTTCAAATTCTTTTATAGATACATTGCGCCATTCACCTTGCACAGAGTCACCATAGTTCGTAATATTCAGGCGAATCTTCTTCGCCCATACCGGGTTGTCCAGCGAAATAAGCTGCTGAGTATTATCGATCTGCTCTGTATTGCTATACACTGACTTAAATGATTCTTCATCATCAGAAGGACTTACCAGAATCTCATAATCAATAATATTCGTCTTCTCCCAGAGGATCTTAAAATACTGCACCTGCCGGGACGCCGGAAGCGTGATCGTAAGTGTGCGCGCCACCCCTTCACTGTTATTATTTGTCGCCCACCGTGTGGACGTATCCCCGTCGATAGCTTTCGCCGCGTTCTGGCTGCCAGGATTATCATCAGTTTCTTCATAATCGTCCGCTGTTGCCGTTCCTTCCAGACAATAGTTCTCATCCGGAAGCAGATCGTCCGGGATCGCATCCTCATAGACCTGGAACTCGTAAACCGATACGGACTGCCAGCTTCCCGGATTCAGGTTATATCCGTCTACATAAAGTCTGACGTACTGTGCCGTGACAGGACCTGCCAGATGGATGTTTTCATCAAGATACAAGATCGGATCGTTTCCCTCTTTCTCGTATACCTCTGTCCAGTCATTATCGTTCCCGGTATTGGACGTCTCAATTTTATAATGTGTAATATTCGTCCGCTCCCATGCGATCACAAAGGACTGGAATGTCTTTTGCTCTCCCAGATCCACCGTCAGGATCTTAGGCTGCTCTTCAGCGCTTGTTTTTGTCGCCCAGCGAGACTGCTGTGGTTTCTCCGCATCCCGATTGACCACTCCGTCCACTGCTTTTGATGCCTGATAAGCGTCTGTCTCTGTATCATTCGCCGTCGCCTCCTTACCCTGCGCCAGATTCACCGGCTCCGCCGCCTTTACCTCAGACAGCGGGAAGAGCGGGGCGGCAATTACTGCCGCCGCCACAGCCGCGAGAATACAGGTACCCAGCTTTTTACTTATCATTCTACCTTTTCCCATTTTTCCTCCCTGCCTACTTCCTCTTTTTTCTGATGACAACTACCGCAACGACAGCAGCCGCGCACACGATCAGTACGATCACGACCGGAACGACATTCGTATTATCTCCGGTCTGGACAGCCGGGATATCGTCTTTCGGCGCCTCCCCTTTGTCCGTACTGCTGCCGGCAGCCTTAAGCGACTGCTCTGCCCTCTCAAAGTCTGCTTTCAATTTCGCAAACTCCTCTGCGCTCAGGTCAGACGGATCAGCATTCATAAGCGCTTCGTATGCCGCTTTATACGCCTGATAAGAATCGCCTGTATATCCTTTCTCCGGTTTCAGTGTAATACCGTCGCGGTAATCCTCTACACCCTGAGCCCGCGGCACGAGTCCGCGGATCGCGTTCCCGATCTTTGTCGCCATCTCATCCACTTCACTCCTGCTGCCGGATTTCAGTAGGTCATCCGTCTGTCCCAGCAGATCTGTGAGCGCCTTGTAAGATGATGTTGTGAACTGATCTTTGTCCACCTTCTCCGCTGCGCTGATCTGTGATCTGAGCGCCGTCACGTCAACAAGTCCGCTGATCGCCGACTGGATCTTCTCAACGTAGCTCTCATCATCCATATTCTTCTCCGCCTCTGCTGTAATATCAGCAAGTGCGTTATAAGAATCTGTCGTATATCTGTCGTTTCCGCCGCCAAGGATCTCCTTCGCCGCATCGACCATCTCATCAAGCGTTGCCTTAACCTGGAGTGCATCAAATTTCTCGTTGATTTTTTCCACAGCGCCGGCAACTTCTTCTTTTGTACCGGATTTCAGGAGCGCCTCTCCATCAGCCACAGCCTGCATATACGCATCGTAGCTTTCCTTTGTATAGAGCGTTCCATCCACGGTATCCGCTTTTTCGATCGCCGCTTTGAGCGAGGTCACATTGACCAGCCCGTCCATCGCGCTCCGGAACTTCTCCCTTGCGTCGATGAGCTTCTGAGGATCTACCCGGTCCCCGCCGTCGCTCTCAGCCGCTTTGTCCTGTTTGACGAGATCATCAATTTCATTCTTTGCGTCTGTCAGCGCGGCATAGCTCGTTTCCGTAAAGTTGTCTGCCAGGATAACCGCATATCTGAGCGTCTCCAGCTCCGCCAGTTCCCTGTTTCTCGCAGAAAATGCAAGGCCATTTACCGCTGCTTCGGCGTCTGCCGCAAGCGCTTCCGCGTCCGTCTGGGACAGATTGTCCACACCTTTAAGCGCTTCCGTGATCTTTGCGATCACATTTTCATATGTCATGTAGCTTACCGTTGTATAAATGGAGTTTTCATTGTCCACTTTATCAGCGGTAATTTTTTCCAGGGAAGCGATCGTTTCCTCATCTGCCCGGAGCACTCCGGACTCCTTCGCCTTTTTCAGGCTTGCGATGATACTGTCCACTGTCTCCTGAGATATTCCTGTGCTGTCGGCAACTGCCTGTGCCAGTTCTGCCAGCGTATCGTATGCTTCTTTTGAAGACGTTGTCCAGGACTCATATGCTTCCGGTTTCTTGCTCAGGAGCTCTTCAAGTTTTCCTGTATCCGCCGCCTCCGCTTTCTGCTCAAGCAGCAGGATCTCAGCAATATCCGGGATCTTCTCCTCCCATTCAAAAGTAATGCCAAGCAGCGTATGCCCGTCTTTTACTACAAATTCATTGACCGCCTGCGCAAGTGTTCCCATGGATTCCGGCACCACCTGTCCGGTCTCTTCATTGTACATTTCCGCCGTTACAGAGGCTTTGCTTGCCTCGCCGCTCTGGATGATCCTGAAGCTCCGGATCCCCTCGCCGTCGCTTACCTTATAGGTCATACTGCCGTTCGCTTCCGATGGCCGGTATGTTGTATTGAAATCCCGATCCAGCATAAGACTTGGCTGGTGGCCTTTTTCCTCCAGTGTCCCGGAGAAAGCCATGTTATCTTCTGAAGATATGTATGCCCCTCCGTTGATCACGATCTCATTGATGATGATCGAACGGTTCGGAGCGTCTGCCGTCACATACAGCCTCATATACCGGGCTGTCTCGTTCAGGCTGTCACTTCCGTAATAGCGCACGTTCGGATAATTGAAATCCGCCTCTCCCGCGCCGGCGTCCACCATCGTCTGTGCCGCCACGGTATCCGTCTGCCCGTCTCCGATCACAAACGCGTCTGTCCATTTACTTCCATCTGCAGAAAGCTGAACTTTCGCATCGCGGATATAGTCTTCGGTACTGTCTGTAGTATAAATCCGGATCGAATTTACGCTGATCTCCTGCCCGAAGCTGAACACCGCTGTGTTGCCCGCTTTTGCCGAGCCGCCGAATTTGGTCTGAGTCGTCATATCACCGTCGAACGCTTTGCCGTTGTCTCTTGTATCTCCCCAGGCAGCATTAACCGGAATATCCGATGAGATCAGTTCCCCTACCTCACCGAGTGAGATCAGGGACGCCTCTAATCTGGTTATCGTTACATCCGCATTATTTTCCGATGTATTTACCAGGCGGATATAGCGCGCCGTCCTGCCGGACACGTCCTCTGCGGTATTCCAGACTTTTCCATTATCGGAATACTGGAGTACCACTCCTTCTCCTGTGTAGTCAGCGTCGATCGAAGCCAGCCCCCGGATCTCCTTCAGGTCGATCCCGATATAGCTGCCGGGCGCCAGCGGAACCTCGCCTGCGGAGAGCGATGCGTTTTCCTCCCCCACTGAAGCGGTAAAATCTGTTTCTTCCATATCAGTGTATACATGTTCTGCATCGGCCGCGGACAGCTCTGTCACGCTTACTTCATACAGCTGCCACCACTTCCCGGTATCCTCGCCTCCGTTTGTCAGGCGGATGGCGGAAGCCGTCGCTCCGTCCGCCGCCACCTTTACACTGGCTCCGGCGTCATTGACGGTCTCGAGTTCTATCCATTCACCGCCGGACTGATACTCGATCTTCAGGGTGGATATCTTGTCCGCATCCCCCTGGAGGATCGAGATCTCTTTCATCGCAACTTCTCTGCTGAAGCTGATCTCCACACCGAGTCCCGTGTGCATGTTTCCATTGTCAGGCTCTTCGCTTGCCATCCATGCGAGGGTACTCTCATCTCCGTCCGTAATATACTCAAATTTATTGTTTTTTGCCCCGTCGTTGATACTGGAATGTTTCCCGATGATCGTGCCGATCCCGGATGCGGTCATTGTAAACGGATCGCCTTCCTCCGGCGGGTATACGGCGATCTCGCTGATCCTCCACCATACCCCTTTCTGCTCTTCGTTGCGCACCCGGATATATCTTGCCGTGGCGGATCCGCTCACAGTCTGCTCATTCTGCGTTTTCAGATCGCCGAATGTATGCCAGTCCTGATTATCAGAGCTGTACTCGACAATCCCGTTCCCGAGGATATCGCCGCCATTCGAGCGGGCTGTATCCTGTGCAACATACACAGAACCGATGGGCTGCGCACTGCCGAGGTCGAGGATCACTGCCGCGTCTTTGTCGATACGGTCTCCGGCTGAGGACTTCAGCCAGAACTCTGTCGTGATGTCCCCGTCCGTCACCTTAGACGGATCCGTCTCATCAGTTGTCAGCACCGCATTTTCATAAGTCACTTCATTCACAGGATATGCCTGGGCAGTCTCTTCGGATTTGTTTATGTCAAAAGATTTGATCAGCACAAAACTGTCGTATTCGTTATCCTTTGTCGCGACCAGCCGGACTGCGACGACGTTCTCCAGACCCAGCCCGGTCTCTTCCAGCTCGACTGCCGGCTCCCGGTCGCATACATACTCTGTACCCGGTTTTACATCTACCCAGCCGTCCGTCTCGTCAGCTCCTTCCGGGAGATACTGGAACTTGCTGTACTGGAGATGGTTCTTCTTATCTCCCATCGCTACCCGCAGGCTGTCAACCGTGATCGGACGGTTGAACTTCACTCCGAAATAATCACCGGCCTTCGGGTAATTCGGATCTCTGAACTGAACGGATGTAGCGTCATTTCCGTCCAGCACGTTGTCGGTCGTACCCGAACTCGGCTTTGTAAAAGCGTTGCTGATATATGTCTGCGTCAATACAGTAGGATCAGCGGTCTCCTGTACCTTTGTGGAAAGCCATGACCCCAGCGTATTGATAAACGGCACGATGTGCTGTACGCCTGCTTCGGCATACTCGTTGTGATCCAGATACCAGAATGCATGTGTCTTTGAATTTTCAAACGCAGTCCTTCCGTCTGCAGTATACTGGATGATCCCTGTATTATCCCCGGCAATTACCGCCTTTACTGCATTCAGATACGCAATCGCCGCATCTGTCGTATCATCCCAGCAGTCCAGCCAGTAGATGATCTGATCTCTCAGATTTTCATCTCCCGCCTGTGCCTCGTAGGTATCCGCAGCCTCCTGCAGAATCTGAAATTCACGGATCAGTTCGTCCGCTTCCTGCTCTGTCACGCCCTCCGCGTTCAGCTTATCGGTAAACGCGGTAAGTTTCGGCGCCAGTTCTTCTGATTCCGGAATCGGGCGCACCTTGGAATCCATATTTTGATTCATCATGTGCTTTGACAGCTCTCTCAGGGCGTCTGACGCTTCTGTCTCGATCGCGGAATTATGATCCACATACTTAAATGAATCGTTCCACGTCTGGTCTGCTTCCTCTTCTGATCCCCAGATGTTCCAGGAATAACATGCATTTCCGAAGATCGCGACTTTGCTCGGCTCCGACTGCTGCATCGGATTGAGCACGATTCCCTGGATCTTTGCCGGATCTACGCCCGGATGCAGGAACAGGTCGTATCCTCCCATGATCAGGTGATTCTTGGAGTTATCTGTACACGGCCAGTTTACCCACATATACGGACCGCGTCCCGCGTTCGATGTAAATGTTTCCGTAAAGCTGTTGCTCACTTCTCCCCAGATCTTACCCCCTGTCATAACGATCTGTACATTCTTCGGGAAATTCTGGTAATAGCTCTGTCCATTTCCCATATACTCCTGTGTACAGAACGGGAGGGTCTGCTTCAGATCCGGATATTTCTCCTTCATCTGCGCCAGCCATTCGGTCATGTCCGTAAGGAATCTGGTATAGTTTTCTGCACCTACATTATCCGCGTCGTCCGCAAGTATCGCGACCTGTCTGACTCCTGCTTCAATGACCTGTTCAAATTTCGCCTGAACAGCCGCCAGATCTGCTTCATAATTAGAATCGAACCGGACCGGATTATACATAAAGGTGTGGAGCGCATAGACAAACCGGCATTTCGACTCATTGCCCTCCTCGGCGAGAGGCCGGATCAGCGTATCCAGTTCATCTTCGGTATAAAGCTGCCTCCACTGGGAATTATGCTTCGGGTCATTCTTCGGAGCGTAAAAATATGAATTGAGCTTATAGTATCCGCCCCATTCCATAAGGTTGATACGATCCTGCGTCGACCATGGATTTCCATAGTATCCCTCGATAAACCCGCGGCTCGCTACATCTGCCCAATCTTCCATGTGGAAGCTGCGGATCGTATAACTGTCCATCTGCTTTAAAATATGATACAGCGTTGTCAGGCCGTAAAATGCGGCATCCGTATCCGCCCCAAGCACTGTGATCACATCGCTGCTGCTGTCGAGCAGATAAGAATCGGTCTTATCGAAAAGCCCGTCTGTCGTCACACCGATCTGCCCGTCAACATAGTTGTCAACATACTCTTCCGATCCGTCGATGCCGACCAACACGTTCGTCTTACCTTCCGCAATGGCATCTGACTCGCTGAATACAATATCTTCTTTCAGCTCCAGCGCCTCCGTCAGCCGGTCCTTTGCCGCCTGGTCGATCCCGTTCTCGAATACTACATTGACTTCATTCTTAATAATATAGCTGTCGCCTTCATAGCTGATGTTCTGCGGCTTCGGATATATCTCATACTCCGCCTCCGCCGCGGACACCTGCTGCGATGGCGCCGCAATGCCCGAAACCCCAGGCAGCACCACAGCGGCAGCCAAAAAAGCTGCCGCCACCCTGCGCAGGATTCCTCTGTTTTTTCTATCATTCATCTTTTTCACTTTTTTCCTCCACCTGAGAAACACATCCGGATCTCCCGGTATCTGAAAGACGGGAACCGCCCGCTTCATGGGCAGTCCCGCCGTTCTGTCATTATCTCGTGCTTCTCTTTCTGATAACGAGCACTGCGCCGCCTGCTGCGGCTGCCGCCGCAAGTGCGATGATCCAGATCATAACATTTGTATCATCGCCTGTCTGCGCCGCTTTTACTGTATCCTTACCGGAACCGGAACCGCCCTGCGGTTTGCCGTTTCCTGAGGAATCCCCGCCGGAACCTGTGCCCGGCTTATCGTCGCCTGTACCCGGTGTGCCCGGATCTGTTGTTCCGCCTCCCTGCTCTACGAGAACAGAAAGTCCGTCTTTCAGAGACTGGATCGCTGCGGCAATATCATCTGCGTCCGCATTGTCCGACTCGTAAACCGCATATGCCGCATCTATGATCTTTCCGTACTCCTCAAGGGATGCCGCCGTGTACTTATCTGTCTGTTTCAGGATCGCTCTCGCGTCCTCGATCGCATCATACAGATCTTTTAAATTTGTGTTCGTTCCGGAGTCTTTCAGTTTAAATGTCGCTGCGATCGTTACATCTGCATTTACATCCTCGACTGTTCCGCTGTAGGTCTCCAGACCTTTCGCTTCTGCTACCTCTGCGCCGTTCACTGTAAGAGTGTCGATCACGTAACCGCTATTTGCTGTTACTGTGTATGCTGCGTCCTGTCCTTCCTCAACGATTCCGTCCTCGGCGTCGCCTGTCAGCGTAATGCTTCCGTTTGCAACCTCATCAGCTGTTACCGTGTATGTAACCGGAGCCTTCACAAGCGGGAAGTTGTTCAGCAGATTTGTCTTCTCATTTACCTGCTCCTGAGTCGCATCCTCAGCCTCGAATACGCCCTGAGCTGTCTTAATCGCTTCTGCCAGCTCATCGCGTGATTCCTGCGTAAACGTTTCATCTTTCAGTTTAGCTGTGGCTGCGTCAATCGCCTGTTTCAGCGCGTCCTTATTGACTGTGGCTGCGCTCGTCTCTTTTGTCAGGCTGATCTCAAACTGGTCAACCTGAGGTGCGTTGCCCGCGCCTGCTGAGATGATGAGCTGTCCTTCGCCCTCCTTAGTTATTTCGACCTCAAACGTTTTTGTTTTCGGGCTCATGTTAGAGGAATCGTCCGCTTCACCTTCGCCATCCAGAGTCAATGAGCCTAGTGTGATATTAGCACCGGACCAGCTGATGCCATTGGTCGCGCTTCCGCTCTGATACCTCATTACAAATTCATACGTTCCGGCTTTTTGTGCAAAGTAGTTCAGCACAATGCTGTCGCCGTTGTTAAACCAGTTGACAAATATGCCACCTTCCGCCCAGGTTCCTTCTACTTCCCGGATCTCCTGAGCCGCCGGGTCTCCGCTGCCCTTAAGGATAAAGTGCTCTGCCTGGACAGTCTTGGATTCTACTCCCACCTCTGTCGGGAGATAGAAACGATTGTTCTCTGTATAGTAGTCAAGTTCGTAGGTTACGATAACTTCTTTATCTTCTCTGATATCCGAGAGAGTGAGACTGTTACCTGTCACCTCGGTAGCTGTATCGTTTACTGTGACTGTGCCGACTTTATAGCCTTCAGCCGGAGTAAATGTAACAGTTGCTGAATTGCCTGCTATTACTTCCGTCGGATCAACAGATACGGTACCGCCTACATTGTCTTTTACGCTTGCTGTGACAGTATATTTTTCTTCCGGATCAGGCTGCGTTCCCGCCTTTGAGATCACCAGCTTGTCAATCTGCGGAGCACCAGATGCACCTGCCGCAATTGTCAGGATACCATCGCCTGCAGTTTCAACGTTCATTGTAAACTCTTTTTCATGGGTTGCACCTGCCGAATCATTTGCGCCCGCTGTCACACTGCCGTTCTCAATCTTGCCCTCAGCTTCAGACCAACTGAATCCGTTGCTGTTGTTTCCGCTTCTGTATACTACAGTTACTGTATACTCTCCGGTTTCCGCTGCCGTATACGGGATACAGATCTTATCGCCGCTGTTCATGCTGTTGATGAATCCTTCACCTGTCGTCCAGGCTCCAGTGGAGACATCCAGTTTCCATTTCTCACCGTTGCCGCCGCTGTTAAATAAAGTAGCTTTTGCTGCATCCAACTCCGCCGTATTTCCGGCTTTCGGGAATGTGAATCTCTCTTTTTCTGTATATCCGGTTTCTTCAAAAGTTACTACAACCGTCTGGTCCTCTGTGATATTTGAAATCGTATATGTACCATTCGGTCCGTAGAACTCTGTTTCGGGATTTTGCGCTGTACCCGGATCGGAATTAATCACCTCATTGTTTACCTGGATGCTGACCGCCTCGTATCCGTAGTCCGGAACGATCGTAAGGTCAACGCTTTCGCCTCTGTCGACCGTCTGCTCACTTGCTGTAACTGTGCCGCCGCCGTTCTCCGCTGCGCTTGCGTTGATCGTGTAGGTCAGTGTTTTCAGGTTATCAATTGCTTCATTTACGGCTGAAACAGCATTATCTGCCTGCTCCTGCGTAGCATTCTTGTCTTCAAAAACTTTCTGCGCTTCAGCGACCTTCTCTTCCAGAGCTTGAATACTTTCAAGCGTAAATGCATCCGTTTTTGCCGCTTCCCTGTTGCCGTCCTGAATAGCAATCTCAAGGGCAACTTTATCTGCCGCCTCTGCCGTTATGCTTGTCAGCTTGATGTCGAACTTGTCAAGTCTTGGAGAATTTCCTTCCGGTCCGGTAAATGTCCATACGCCAGGACCTGGTTTTGTTACGGTGATGTTAAACGTTACTGTACGCCATTTATTTTCCTCATTTACTGCACCTACAGTAGGAACTACATCATCTCCATCACTACCTCCTTCTTTAATCAGATCTTCAGGAGTTGTAGCCCATGCTATCTCATTAGTGGTGGAGCCGCTCGCATATGTAAGCGTCACCTCATAAGCACCGGCTTTTTCAGCATAATACGGAACTTCAATCACATCATTATGATCCATTCCATCTACATATTTTCCGTTGGAAGCCCCTTCCAGATTATCCTCTATCTGTAGGAGATATCCTCCTTCTGTCGGATGAAGTGTGAAATGTTCTGCCTCAAGCGTCTTTTTTTCGTCTTTTGCCGTCGGGAACTCGAAGCGGTTCTCTTCGGTATAATTTGCAAATGTAAAGATTACGTCTACGTCTGTATCCTGATTTACATTGCTAATCGTATACTTTCCGCCCTCAACCTGATCTTTGACTTCGCTGCCTCCGACTTTAACCTGACTGACTTCATAGCCCGCTTCAGGCGTGATTGTGAGCACTGTGCTGCCGCCTTTTGCTACCTCTGCACTGTCAACCTGAGCAGTTCCGCCGTCCGTTGTACGCACATTAATCCAGAATGGACCGTCAAATGTCTTTGGAGTAATGACAAATTTGTCGATGCTCGGCGCATTGGCGTCATCTGCTGTTAGGGTGATCACTCCCTCACCTGCCTCAGTTACTGTAATCTCAAAATCCACCTCCATGTCGGATC
>DXEY01000099.1 GCA_019114745.1 Candidatus Mediterraneibacter colneyensis
TACAACATGACGAAGGACAAGAAAGCTCATCCGGAACGCATGGAGACCAAGAAATACTGCAGATTCTGCAAATCACACACACTGCACAAAGAAACGAAGTAGTCGTCGGAAGGAAGTGGACACATGAGTGAGAAGACAAAAACTCAGAAAAAGAGCTGGTTTAAGGGGCTTCAGGCAGAGTTCAGGAAGATCATCTGGCCAGACAGGAAGACACTTGCAAGACAGACCACGGCAGTTATCGTTGTCTCCGTAGTGCTCGGGGCAGTGATCGCGGTTGTAGACGCTATCCTGAAATATGGGATCGACTTATTGGTAAGATAGCTGACCGCAGCAGAAAGGTGATTATATGTCAGAGGCAAAATGGTATGTAGTTCATACTTATTCGGGGTATGAAAACAAAGTAAAAGCGAACATTGACAAGACGATCGAGAACCGTCATCTGGAGGATCAGATCCTGGAAGTCCGTGTCCCGATGGAGGAAGTTACGGAGCTCCGCAACGGAGTCCAGAAAGCGGTTCAGCGTAAAATGTTCCCGGGCTATGTCATGATACACATGATCATGAATGACGACACGTGGTACGTGGTGAGAAACACGCGCGGCGTGACAGGGTTCGTGGGACCGGGGTCCAAGCCGGTGCCGCTCGAGGAGAGCGAGATGGCAAACCTGGGGATCAGGCGTGACAATATTGTCGTCAACTTCGGCGTGGGCGATACGGTTGTTGTGCTGAGCGGAGCCTGGGAAGGAACCGTTGGAGTCGTTCAGAGTATGAACGAACAGAAGAAGAGCCTGTCTATCAATGTAGAGCTGTTTGGCCGAGAGACACCGGTTGAACTTGGTTTTTCAGAAGTGAAGAAAATGGATTAAAGATGAGTGGGAGGGGATGATCCCCGCCAATACCACAAGGAGGTAATTGAAATGGCAAAAAAAGTAGAAGGTTATATCAAATTACAGATTCCTGCCGGCAAGGCAACACCGGCACCACCGGTTGGTCCGGCACTCGGACAGCACGGTGTAAATATCGTTGAATTTACAAAACAGTTTAATGCAAGGACAGCAGATCAGGGAGATCTGATCATTCCGGTAGTTATCACAGTCTACAATGACAGAAGCTTCAGCTTCATCACAAAGACTCCGCCGGCAGCAGTTCTGATCAAAAAGGCATGCAAGATCCAGTCCGGATCAGGCGTACCGAACAAGACAAAAGTCGCTACGATCACAAAAGCTCAGCTTCAGGAAATCGCAGAGATGAAGATGCCTGACCTGAACGCGGCTACTGTTGAGGCTGCGATGAGCATGGTGGCAGGAACATGCCGTTCCATGGGAGTCGTTGTTGAAGAGTAGAACACTTGGCGATGCACTGAACACTTAGCGAGGTGTTTTCGAGCTTAGTGTGAAGGCAGATATCCCGAGCAGTGCGAGTGGATATCCTCATTTGAGCCTGGTGCGAATTTCGTTCCGTGAGATTAGCGAGGGCGAGCCTGAGGCGAAGCGCGAGCTTAGCGAACGGAACTACCCTGGCACTTGGCGCTTGGCGGCAAACCTGAATTAGAAACAAGGAAACAGCAGTGGGAGGGGCACGTTCCCGCGAATACCACAAGGAGGTTATTGTAAAATGAAACGAGGAAAGAAATATATTGAAGCTGCGAAACTGATCGAGAGAGGAAACCTCTACGACAAAGAAGAAGCAGTAGCATTAGTAAAAAAAGCAGCAGTAGCAAAGTTTGATGAGACGATCGAAGCTCACATCAGAACAGGCTGTGACGGACGCCACGCTGACCAGCAGATCCGTGGTGCGGTAGTACTTCCGCACGGAACAGGAAAGAAAGTCCGCATCCTTGTATTTGCAAAGGACGCAAAGGCTGAGGAAGCAAAGGCAGCAGGCGCTGACTATGTAGGAGGAGACGACCTGATCCCGAAGATCCAGAACGAGGGATGGCTTGACTTCGACGTAGTTGTTGCTACACCTGATATGATGGGCGTTGTAGGACGTCTCGGACGTGTACTCGGACCGAAAGGTCTCATGCCGAACCCGAAAGCCGGAACAGTTACAATGGACGTAACAAAGGCTATCAACGAGATCAAAGCAGGTAAGATCGAGTACAGACTTGACAAGACAAACATTATCCATGTTCCGATCGGAAAAGCTTCCTTCACAGAGGAGCAGTTGGCGGACAACTTCCAGACGCTTATCGATGCAATCAACAAGGCAAGACCGGCAGCAGTAAAAGGCCAGTACCTGAAGAGCATCACTCTTACATCTACAATGGGCCCGGGCGTGAAGGTCAACCCGATGAAGCTTGCATAAATAATCAGATAACAAAGCGGACTGTCGCGGATGCGGCGGTCCGCTTTTGCGTGGAACGCCGAAAGACGGCGTCATACCTGCGCGGATGGCATCCGGCAGTGCTCTTTTCTTAATTTTAACGCTTTTCTTACGGTTCGTATAAACTCCTTTTAACATTTTTCAGATATAGTAATTCTGTTTTTTGACAGCAGATTGAGAAGTGAGGTAGACAGAATGAAAAAAACTATCAGGAAAATGGCCGCATTTTTGCTGACGGCGGTTATGGCGGTATCTGCCGTACCCTCCATTGGCGTGCAGGCAGAGGAGAAGACAGACGGGGGAGAAACACAGGAATTAAAATTTGCAGTAATGTCGGATACTCATTATTTTCCGACAGAATATAATGGAACGAGAGCAGAAGCCTATCAGGATCAGACAAGCGGCGACTTAAGGCTGATGGGAGAAGGGCAGGCCCTGACTGAAGGCGCGGTGGAGCAGCTTCTCGCAAAAGATCCGGACGAATACCCTGACATTCTTCTGGTGACCGGTGATCTGAGCAGCGAAGGAGAACTGGCAAGCCATCAGGGATTTGCGTCTCAGATGGCGCGTCTGGAGGACGCGGGGATCGCGGTTTTTGTTATTCCGGGAAACCATGATCTGTACAACTACAGTGCCATGAGTTTTCAGGACGATACAAAAGTGTCAGGAACAGATCTGTACACTACGCTGGATCAGTTCAAAGAAATCTATGCGGATTATGGTTACGGCTCTGAGGAAGACAGGAACAATTATCAGATTGAGTATTATGCGGATGAAAAAGATGCGGAAGGAACTCAGGGAGGACTTTCCTATATTCTCCATGTCAATGGATTTGCCCTTCTGATGATCGATTCTGAGGTATATACACAGGATGTAAACGGAGAAGAGACGAACCGGGGTACAGGAGACGGGATGATCTGCGACCAGCTCCTGGAGTGGGTCATGGAAAAGGCGGAGGAATGTGAAGAAAACGGAGAAACGATCATTGCGGGCATGCATCATCCGCTTCTCGCTCACAATACGACACAGGAGACGGAATTTATCACAGACACTGTGGCAGACAGCGAGACGCTGGCGGAGACGCTTGCTGACGCCGGAATCCGCTATATTTTTACCGGCCACATGCATGAGAATGATATCGCTTCCTATACGACGGTAGAAGGAAATACGATTTATGATATGGAGACCGGAGGCATGGTAGCCTATGGCTCCCCGATCCGCATGGTGACGATGACAAAGTATGCCGACGGAACCGAGGAGATGACCATTGATACAGAGAGTGTGAAGGAAGCGGCCATGAACGCGAAGCTTGACGCTCCGAATGGCAATGTTACCGACACAGAAAAGGTGGACGTGCTGGAGTATGAACTGAACGCCATGTACGGGGAAAATTTTGTGTCAAACCTGATCTTCCGTTACGCAGACCGCTACCTGGATCAGTTTACGGACATTCCGGCAGCTCTGCAGAATATTGCGGGAATCGATCTTTACACGGAACTGTTCGGGCTGCTCCCGTCTCTGCTTGCGGAGGAAATGACAGTAGACCTGGGCGGTTCTCTGGGAACGCTCAATATTACATACAGTTCCAGCGGTACCTTCCAGGACGGCGACGGAGTTCATCTGAGCCCGGCCGGCACAGCAGGCCTGCTTGGCTCTTATACAGTGCGTGATGCGGATATCCAGACAGAAGTGGGGCATGTGCTTGACCAGGTGGAAGAGCAGTATATGGCAAACGGCGTCCTGAAAGAAAGGCTGAACGGGATTATTGTAAAAGCAAAAAACACAGTGCTGGAGTCAGAGGAAGGGCATACCCTCTATGATCTGCTGCAGTATATGTTCACCGTTCACAATACAGGAAATGACACGGCTGCGCATCCGGACTGGGTACAGAGAAGTCTGGACAATCTGGCGGCAGGTCCTCTGCTTCAGGAAACGGTGATGGATATTATCAACAATGATATTTATCCTTTTATAGATGAACTGACAGAAACGATCACTATTGACCTGGATACTCTTTTCGGGAGGAATGTACTCTGGTCCACGGCTGTAAATGCGGTAATGGGAAGCTCGACTCCTACGCTTGCCACTGTGCTGGATACATTCGGAGTAGACATAAGGAGTCTGCTGGACGGGCTGCTGAATGAGTATTTAAGTGACAGTTTCTTCACCAGTGTCGGCGGCGTCGCGGTAAGCATGATCAATGGATTTGCTTCGGACAGCGATGGCCTGGACGACGTAGTGGACGGAGACGCTGTCACCCTGAGCTACGATGGAGAGCTTCATCCGAACTACAGCGTGGAGAACGGGATGCTGCCGAACCAGGTGACGGTTTCTCTGGGCGGCAACGATACGAAAGGGGTCAGAAATTTCTCCTGGTATACAGGGACGAAAGTAGAGTCCGGAGAGGTACAGCTTCTGGAAGCTGCGCCGGGAATGACGGTGGAAGAGGCGGAAGCGGCGTTTGAGTCCGGCGAAGGAGTCATTACGAAAGCGGCGGACACTGCGACGGTCAACAAGGCGGAGCTGGAGCTGAACCTGGTGCTTGTGACCACCTATGATATCGGGGAGGCGAACCGTCATACGGCGGAAGTATCCATTGAAGAGGAAAAGGACTATTACTACCGGGTGGGCACGACATACGGCGATGTGGCCTGCTACAGCGATCCGGTACTTCTCGGCGAGGCCAGCACGTCGGAAGATGATTCCTTTACATTCATTAACGTGGCGGATTCCCAGGGGGCTACAGAGGCAGACTATGATAAATATATCAGCGTCCTGAGCCAGGCGGAGGAAACATTTGAAGACGCTGAATTTATCACGCATCTGGGTGATTTTGTAGATGACGGCAATAATGAGTCCTACTGGGACTGGGTGCTGAACAATGAAGAAATGCAGAGCCTTCCGGTGGTTCCCGTGGCGGGCAACCATGAAGCAAGGGCTACGGACGAGCTCCTGGAAAATGCAATTGCGGCTCATTATAATGTGGATATCCCTGAACAGGATACAAGCCAGGGTATTTACTATTCCTTTACCTATGAAAACGCAACCTTTATTGTGCTTAACACCAATGACCTGAATGATTCAGACCAGATCTCGGAAGCACAGATGGCATGGGCGGAATCTGTGGCGCAGAATGCAGATACAACATGGAAGATCCTTCTCACCCATAAAGCGCCGTACTCAAAAGGCCCCCATTACAATGACAGCGATGTGATCCAGATCCGTCAGCAACTGAATCAGCTGACTGCGGACTGCGATATCGACCTGGTGCTTTCCGGACATGACCACACCTATCTGCGCACCCCGTATCTCCTGAATGGAGAGGCACAGCAGACGGAATATACGGATCTTTCTGTGGACGGTATTACATACCGCACGGCGATCAATCCGGAAGGAACCGTGTTCGTTATACCATCTACTTCAGGTGTGAAATATTACGACTTCAACGAGGCGGCGGATGTTCCGGCGGAAGTGGCGGGGCAGCCTGATATGTCGGTTTATGAAGGAATTACCATTGAGGGAGATGCTTTATACTACCGGGCATACACCGAGGACGGAAGTCTGTATGACAGCTTTGCGATCCGGAAAGGGGAAGAGCAGGTAAGCGCGGTACAGCAGGTGATCGATATGATCGAAGCCTTCCGGGACGGAGTGACGCTGGAAGATGAAGCGGCAGTGACTGCGGCAAGAGAAGCGTATAATGCGCTTACAGTTGAAGAGCAGGAACAGGTGACCAATCTGGATGTGCTGGTCCGGGCGGAAGAGATGATCCAGACGTTAAAGGGACTTGCGGAGAAAGAGACTGTGAGGGTGTCGGATAAAGATTCGTTCATTAATGCTCTTGCAAATGAAAATGTCGGTACCATCGAAGTGGAAGGAAAGATTACGATCGGAGTATATGGCGAAGGGATTTTCGGTATTGAGAATAACACCTGGGAAGACCAGTGGCAGGCTGTAAATCATGACGTGATCATAAGAGGCGTGACAGACGATGCAGAGCTGGAGAGGCTCGGACTTGTGGTTGGAAATGACGCGACGCTGGTTCTGGAGGATATTTATCTCTATGCCAACCATAAGAATAGTGCCAGCAGTGAGGATCCGCTGAACTGCGTTGAGGTAAACAGGGGAAATCTGTATGTAAACGGAAGCACCAGCATTGAACTGGGAACCAACGGAAGCTGCGAGTGCAGCACAACACACGGTCTGGGCACGAATAAACAGCATGGCCATGCCATTGCCCTTACGGGAACCGGAAATGTTTACATCAATACAACCGGTAATATTACCGGAAAATACGAGGCAGTATACAGCAGTCTGGACACAGACAGCAATGTGGTGATCCAGAACGGAAACTTCTCATCGGCAGGCGGCGATACGGTGATCGCGTGTCAGTATGACCTGGAGATGAACGGAGGCTCCGCGGCGTCCATTATCGCGGGAAACCTGGAACTGAACGGCGGCACGGTAGGATCCTCTGATGAGTACCCTCTGGACATCCGCGGGGAAGCGTACATTACCGGCGGAACTGTGGGACAGAATGACTCCGGGAAGGCAATCCGCCTTGGAGATAACGCCGGGCTTTATATCAGACCTGCCACTTCCGTATCCATCGGCGGGACTTCCGTTTTGCTGGGAACGGCTGAGACAACAGACAGTAAAAATGTAAGCATCACGGTAGATGCGGAAAAATTTGGAGAGAATGGAACAGGAACGATCTACGCCCTGTCCACGAACACAATGCAGGCGCTGGATCAGATCGTGGCAAACACAGAAGGAGAACTGGACACAACATTTGAAGATGGGACACTGAAGGCGGTTCTCTCAGGGGAAGGACTGAACTATGTATATGGAAAATATCAGGTGACCGGCGGAAGCCTTATGAACGCCGTTGACAGGGGCAGCAATACCCAGTGCTGGATCTATAACCAGTATCAGCGGATTTACAATGTACCGGTGGAAAGTGTCGCGGTAAGCGCAGAGCAGACTGTTGCGGGAGTGGGCGGCACACTGGATCTGCGTGCATCCACAATGCCGAGTACAGCCCTGGATAATGAGATTACGTGGACAAGCGATAATCCGGAGATTGCCTCAGTAGATGAGGACGGAACGGTGACGGGGATTAAGAGCGGTACAGCGGTTATAACGGCAACAGCTCCTTCCGGCGTATATGACACGGTTACCGTGTATATCTGCGATCCTCAGATCGAGGGAGCAGATACCGTTACTGCGGACGTGACAGAAGAAAATTATCAGCTTACCGGGCTGGACGGGCTTCCGGAAGGAATTTCTGTAAGATGGACGCTGGAGAATAATTCGCCTGGAATGACAGTGTCCTCTGACGGAACCCTGTCAAGAACAGCCAATACAGAGGAAGGCACGGTTACTCTGAAAGCCACTGTTTACGAAAACGGAACGGCTACTTCTGCGGCAGTATCCAGGGAGATCACAGTGGAGGCGAATCTGGTGACCTCGGTGACGATACAGGGCGCGGACGAGACGGTTGTGAAAGAGAAAGATGACGAACCGTTCCAGCTTACAGCGGAGGTGCTCCCGGCAGGAGCAATAACGGACGGTGTTACATGGACCAGTTCCAATGACACTGTGGCTGCTGTAGACGAGACCGGGCAGGTGACTGTTGCGGGTATCGGATCTGCGGTGATCACAGCGTCGGCCGGCGGCCGGAGCGACTCGGTAACTGTTGTGATTCCGGAGCTTACGGGAAGCAGCACGGCTTATGTGGGACAGGAAAACGCCGTATATCAGTTAAGAGGCGCGGAGGATCTTCCGGGAGTGGAGATCACATACCGTGTAAATGACGAGGAAAAAGCTTCCGTCAGCAGTGATGGAGTCCTGACCCTGCTGGAAGCGGGCACGGTGACAGTGACTGCCACTGCCTCCTGGGATTCGGATACAGAAGATCCGCAGAAATTTTCAAGAAGTATGGAAGTGGAAATCCTGGAAAATGAAGACATGTATCTGGCGAAGCTTGCGGAAGAAAAAATGACGGCGCTTCCGTCCGCAGACGAAATCACACAGGAGAATAAGGAAGAAGTTTCATCCGCGGTTTCGGAAGCGGAAACGGCTTATGAGATGCTGACCGATACTCAGAAAGCATATGTCAGTGAGGCTGCGGTGCAGAAACTGGAAGATGCAAAGAAAGCACTTGCCCTGCTGGAAGTTACCGATGAGGAGAAGGCGGAGGCAGAGCGGATCAGTGCAGCCATAGAAGCTCTGCCGGATCCGGTTTCGCTGGACGATGAGGCAAGCGTAACGGAAATCCGCACGGCTTATGAAAAGCTGACAGATCACGGAAAACTTCTGGTAGAAAATTATGACAGGCTGACAGAGGCTGAAGAGCAGATCGCGCAGCTCAAAGCAGATGCTGAGGCAGATGCCGAAGCAGCGGCAGCAGTGGAGGCTCTGATTAAAGGACTTCCGGATACAGAGAAACTTACGCTTGAAGATGCGGAAGCGGTAGAGGAAGCCCGGACGGCGTATGAAGCTCTGACTTCTGCGCAGAAGGAACTGATTTCAGAAGAAAATTCTGATAAACTGGAAGCGGCGCTGGAACAGATCGCAAAACTGGAACAGGCGGAGTCGGATAAAGCGGCAGCAGATAAAGTGGATCAGCAGATCCTTGCGCTTCCGGATGAGGTTACGCTGGCAGATGAACAGGATGTAATATCCGTCCGGGAGGCGTATGACAGCCTCACGCCGGAGCAGAAACGGTATGTTCAGGAACTGGAAAAACTGGAACAGGCAGAAAAGGCAATTGCAGATCTGAAGGAAGCTGACAGAAACGCGGCGCAAAAGGTAACAGATGCAATAGAGGCATTCGGCGATACCGTTTCGCTGGATGACAAAGATGCGCTGGAAGCAGTAAAGGGACAGTATGAGGAACTGACTGACAGGCAGAAACAGCTTGTGACGAACTACGGCAGGCTGGAACAGCTTCTGGCTCAGATTGCCCGTCTGGAGCAGGCGGAGGCGGATAAGAATGCCGCCGGAGAAGTGGAAGAAATGATAGATGCACTTCCGGATGAGATTGCCCTGCGGGATGAAGCGTCGATAAATGCGGCAAGAGATGCCTACGAGGCACTGACGGAGGCACAGAAGACCTATGTGGGCAACCTGGAAAAGCTGATCCGGGCGGAAGAGACTCTGGTCAGCCTGAAGGGCAGCGCGGATCACACCGGCAATAACACATCTACAGGCAACGGCGGAGGCGCAGATACAGATGGCGAAGGAGACCGGAGCAGGGATGGAAAAGCCGCGCAGACGGGAGACCGCACCCCGCTGGCTCTGTGGGCGGTACTGGCTCTTGCCGGAGGAACTGCCGCAGCGGCAGGTCTGTATTTCAGAAGAAAAAGAAAATTATAAAAAAACTTGACATACAAAATGAATTGTGATATTTTGTATTAGCAACTGCCGAAGACAGTAGGTGCTGTAAAGCGTAAGGATCAAAACGCCTACCGAGGAGAAGTCAGATTTATTACGAAAGTATGAATTTACAAACCTCTGTGTCTTCACGGCGCAGAGGTTTTTTGCGCTGGCGACGAGCCAAAGTCCGGGCTTGCCCGAGACCTTGGCGACCGCCTACAATCCCGGAATGTGCCTTTTGGCACTTCCGGCGATTACTTTGGCAGTACACGCAAGATGTAACAGTTTTGTCCGCGCCATTCCTGACGGCTGAACTGTTACAGCAAAATATATAAGGAGGTGTACCAGAAAGTGGCAAAAGTTGAATTAAAACAGCCGATCGTACAGGCAATCGCAGAAGAGATCAAAGATGCTGAGTCAGTAGTTCTCGTCGACTACCGCGGCCTTACAGTTGCTCAGGACACAGAGCTCCGTAAACAGCTCAGGGAAGCCGGCGTAGTATACAAAGTATACAAGAACACGATGATGAAGAGAGCTTTCGAGGGAACAGCATACGAAGGTCTTGAGAGCTGCCTGGAAGGACCGAGCGCTATCGCCATCTCCAAAGATGATGCGACAGCACCGGCAAGGATCCTGTGCAAGTTTGCAAAAGACGCTCCGGCACTTGAACTCAAGGGCGGAGTCGTAGAGGGAAATGTCTATGACGTAGCAGGGCTGACAGAGCTTTCCAAGATTCCTTCAAGAGAGGAACTGCTCTCCAGATTGCTTGGAAGTATGCAGTCACCTATCGCAAACTTTGCTCGTGTTATTAACCAGATTGCCGAGAAAGGCGGCGCAGACGCTGTAGAGGCGGCAGCACCGGCTGAGGAGACAGCAGAGGCAGAAACTGCAGAGGCTCCGGCAGAAGAGGCAGCAGAGACACCGGCAGAGTAAGCCGGAAAAAGAGCGGGCCATGAAAGGCTGCTCAACAATTTCTATTAAAACCAATATTAAGAAAATAAAAAGTATGGAGGATATTAAAATGGCTAAATTGACAACAGCTGAAATGATCGAAGCGATCAAAGAGTTATCAGTATTAGAGTTAAACGAGCTTGTAAAGGCTTGTGAAGAAGAGTTCGGCGTATCTGCAGCAGCAGGCGTTGTAGTTGCAGCAGCAGGCGGAGACGGAGCTGCAGCAGCAGACGAGAAAGATGAGTTTGATGTAGAGCTTGTATCTGCAGGCGCTTCCAAGGTTAAAGTTATCAAGGCTGTACGTGAGATCACAGGTCTTGGACTGAAAGAGGCAAAAGAGCTTGTTGACAACGCTCCGAAGGTACTGAAAGAGGGCGTATCCAAGGCAGAGGCTGAGGAGATCAAGACTAAGCTCGAGGAGCAGGGCGCAGAGGTTAACCTGAAATAATTCAGGCTGACGCTGATACCCGGATCAGGGCGAACGAATGAATATTTTTGAACCGCGGAAGAAATTTTGCTTCCGCGGTTCTTTGCGTTTTCCGCCGTTTGGCTCTTTTCATGAAAAATGCTGTCGAAAAAGACGGTATAATATCACATCTGCCGAAAAATGTCAAGAAAAAAAGAAATTTAGTTGTTGACAATAAAAACTGCCTTGTGATATAGTAAAAAATGCACTATTATGGAAAGGTATGCCATGTAAGTGGGGAGTATTGCTTTCAAAATGGCTCTTTTCATATTTGTATAGATTAACAAGAGGAGTGAAACGTCAATGGAGAAAAACAGGATCCGTCCCATTAAAACCGGAAACAGCTTCCGCATGAGCTATTCCAGGCAGA
>DXEY01000100.1 GCA_019114745.1 Candidatus Mediterraneibacter colneyensis
AAATTCATATTTTTTTGCCTATGCATTCTTCACAAAAACGTATATATGCCTTCACATTCATTTTTCTTTCTGCTGCTTCTCTACCTCGCGCTGAAACATCGTTTTTCTGAAAAAATGCCGGATCCGTCGTAAGAGCCTGTGCCCGTCATAGCTTCTCTCCAGTATCGTTCCGCAGCCCAGCCATACTTTCACATTCAAAAGCGTTTTATTCCGGCTGATAAACTCCTCCTGATAAGGGGACGCGAGCACCGATATAATACAGTCCGTCTCCGTACCGTTGATATCATTGATCACTTCTTCCTCCCGTCTGTTCTCTGGAGAAAGCAGCGCATGCCCTGTAATACGGATCCCGCGGTTGTATTTCCGGATCACATTCTCCACGCCTGCGAGTTCCTCCTCCGTCTCGCCCAGCAGGTATACCCTCTTCCGGTTCTTCTGGAGGTATTTCATAAACATTTTCAGGAATACACGGTCTCTGGTCTCTTTCAGCCTCATCCTGTCATGGATATCTGCCGCTTCGAATATCTCGGCTTCACCGGGGATCACCAGTCTGAGTCCTTCAACACCGGACTTCCAGTCCGCATCCTCCCCGCTGTTCATCAGCACATCCATCGTCATGATTTCTATTGTATCAACTGAGTCGTTCTCCATGAACTGCATGGCCAGGAGCATTTCTTCCTTTGCGCTGAGACAGTCCATCTTAATTCCCAGAACTTCTATCTTTTCTTCCATAACTACATCACCTATAGTCTCCCCAGTTGTACAATTTTACCAAATCTGCTCTTCTTTGTAAAGTTTTACCTGTCTGTTTATTGTTTTTTAATCATTCCTCCTGTTTCCATTCATTCTTTTTTTCTTTGTCACGATCCCTCCGATCCTTCCGGTTTCCTTAGAGGTCAGCGACTTCCATCCGTCGGCGAGCACCCGGTCAAGAAGCCCCAGTTCCTCCGCAACTTCATATTTCAGTTTCTCTTCCGGCTCCAGATGCTCCAGGTCGATCTTCTTTTCTTTTTTCTTTGACACGATACCCCTTCTTTCCATTTTTCAGGAGTATTGCCGGAAATCACTGCAGTTATTCACTGTCCGATGCCCGTGCCCGCACGCACGGCGGCCGTCCTCCGAGGATATCGTGCAACAACACCGGACAGTTTTCCAAAACTGTCCGGTGTATCCTGCGTGCGATCCGATTTATTTCGGATCATCCGGTATAATGATTGCCGCTACAATGTAAGCCAGTATCCCGCCGCCCGTGCAGCCAAACAGCACGAACAGCAGCCGGATCAGCGTAGGATCTATATTAAAATATTCAGCTATCCCTCCGCATACTCCACAGAGCATCCTGCTTGTTCTTGAACGGTACAATCTTTTATCTGACATCATCATTTCCTCCTTATTCATATAAAACTTCTATCCTGCCCATGGCGCAGTCCGCAGTGATCGTCCTGTCGCTTCCATTATCCAGACTGAGGGCATTGGAAAGACCACTGTATGTCTCATTGCCTACGACAAGCTCGCCCATTCCGCAAGTCAGCTCGTAGTTATACATATCCTGCGTCCCCGACGTGGTAAAGAGAACCTCGCCCAGCGAGCACTCGATATCCGCATCCCCCATCACTTCGCCGGACATGGTGATCTGGCCTGCGCTGCAGTATGCTTCCACATCTTCGGCAGTCATATCTTCCGCGATAATCTGCCCCGCTCCCACATTCATGGAAATCTCCCCGGCAGAAATGCCGCTCAGTTCGAGAAAGCCAGCCCCGACATTGGCAGAGACCGAATCAAAATATGTTCCCCGGGGAATGCTGATATAGATCATGCTCCCGTCATTTGTATTCCAGTTGCGGTTTTCCGCCGTTACCTCCAGCTCACCGCCGTTCTGGGTAATATCCACGCCGCTTCTCAGATCCGAACGCAGCCCGGAAAGATCCACCAGGATCTCGCTGCCCTCATAGGGAATGGCGATCACGCCAAGCCCTCCCAGATCCAGATTCAACTCACCGACGCCCTCCCAGGCTGTGATCAGTTCGCCGTCCGGCTCACCCGGGACATAGCTTCCGTCCTCCGAAAGATCCGGGAGAAATCCCGAATCCGAGGTATACGTAACTTCTGTCCGGATGCCGATTCCCAGTCTGTCAAGAACCGACTCAATAAACCTTTCGTCTTTTGAGCTTCTCAGCATCGTCAGACCGCCCAGCGCCGCGCCTGCCGTCACCAGCAGGATCCCTGTGCATGCCAGAACCGCGCATACGATCCAAAATATCTTCCATCTCTTTTTCATCGTCTACACCGCCTTTCCATAGAACGGTCTTCTGCACAGATTGACAAATCCTCTCAGCATTGCCGGATAAACGGCCATGCACAGCTTCACAGAACCCACCGTGGCAATCAGACCGAGAGCAAAAAGCAGAAGCCCGCATCCTACTGTGACCAGCGCTGCCGGCGGAACCGCCGCGATCAGCACCATTCCCACGACCACTACGATACCTCCCCCGAGCATTACCGAAACCGCCGCGATCACCAAAGCGGCAAATACAAAGACAACCGCAGCCGCAATGCCGAGAACCGCGCATACGATCCCGAGAGACACCGGCCAGATCACAATAGCGATGAGGATGATCAGAAGGAGTTTCAGCCAATTGCTGGTCCACGGCTTTTTCTCCTCTTTCCTGCTTTCCTCAGCGTCTTTGGCATTTTCGCCGTTTTCTCTGGCGCGCTGGCCATATTTTTCCATGTAATCTCTCCGGTCAAATTCCGCCTCGTTAAAGTCTGTGCCATAATAGTCCGATTTAATCGACTCCGCGACTTTACGCGGGCTTCCCAGCTCCCGGATCACCTCAGCCTCGTTTTCCTCACCGGCATCCGCGAAATAATCTGCATAATACTGAACCGCAGCCTGCCGCTCTTCCTGTGGCATATCGGCGAGCAGTCTCTCAAGTTCAGCCATAAATTCTATACGGTTCATGCAGTCACACCTCCCTCAAATATTTCATTAATCTTACGAATATAGATCTTCCACTCTGACCGGTACAGGTTCAGCTGTGCCATTCCTCTGGAAGTCACTTTATAATACCTCCTGTTCCTTCCGTCAAACTGTCTGTCATACACTTCCAGACACTCATCTTTCTGCAGTCTGCGGAGCACGGGATATAGTGTCGACTCCGACACATCAATCACCCGACGCACATCCTGCGTAATCTTGTATCCGTATGTCCCCTCGTCCACGCGGGATACAACCGCAAGCACGATAGCATCCAGAAGTGCTGCACCTGTATTGAATACCATGCAACCACCCTTTCTGTGCAGTCCCGGCGTAACGGCCGGCGCCTGCTTATTCATCACACTGATATTGTTTTGTTTTCTATATTATATTCTATATAATATTAGTAGTCAATATAATATTGCTTAAATTATATGGAATAAATTCTAAAGATTT
>DXEY01000101.1 GCA_019114745.1 Candidatus Mediterraneibacter colneyensis
CGACTTCATCGCCGCTTTTCACAGCATCAAACACATCTTTTGCCGTGACATCTTCCTTGTTTAATATCGTCGGGCGCATCTCCTGTCCCAGCTTCTGTTTTGCCAGGCGTACGATCCCCGTTGCAGAAGCATACTGCTCCAGGCATCCCCTGTTTCCGCATCCGCAGCGGTCTGTCTCCTCATAGTTCACGCAGAGATGTCCGATCTCTCCCCCGGCGCCGTTCGCTCCTGTGAGGATCTTCCCATCGATGATCACTCCGCCGCCTACTCCGGTCCCGAGCGTGACCATGATCATGTTCTTTTCTCCGGCTCCGCCGCCCTTCCACATTTCTCCCAGGGCGGCTACATTCGCATCGTTGGCGATGGATGCTTTTAATCCGGTCAGCTCCTCAAGCTCTTTTTTCACTTCTTTGTAGGTCCATCCGAGGTTTGCGCTTCCATTTACGACCCCTTCTGCCGTCACGGGAGCAGGGACTCCCACGCCGATCCCCACGACCTCTGCCTTATCGATGCCATGTTCGCTCATCTTGCTCTCAATAGAAGCCGCAATATTCGGAAGGATCGCCTTTCCCTCCTCCGAGGTATCCGTAGCGATCTCCCATTTGTCCAGAATGCTGCCTTCTTCCTCAAAAAGCCCCATCTTCACAGTTGTCCCGCCTACATCTACGCCAAAACAATACTTCATATCCTCACTCTCCTTTATTCCTTATATGCTTCTTATTTTTTCTTCTTTGCGATATTCTCCTGCACTCTCTTATACAGCTCCTGAGCAGCATTGTATCCCATCTGCTTCTGTCTGTGGTTGACGGCTGCAGACTCTGTAATGATGGCAAGGTTTCTTCCCGGACGGATCGGTATTCTGTGGCATACGACCTTGTTGCCGAGGAACTCCGTATATTCTTCCTCCAGCCCCAGACGGTCATACTCTTTGTCACGGCTCCACTCTTCCAGGGTTATGACCAGGTCGATATTCTGTGTCTCCCGGACACTCTGCACACCGAACATGGACTTCACGTCCACGATCCCGATACCTCTCAGCTCGATGAAATGCTTTGTAATATCCGGTGCTGAACCGACAAGGGTCTCGTCGCTCACCTTGCGGATCTCCACCACATCGTCGGTGACAAGACGGTGTCCTCTCTTGATCAGCTCCAGCGCGGCCTCGCTCTTACCAATCCCGCTCTCGCCCATGATCAGGACGCCTACGCCGTATACATCGACAAGCACGCCGTGGATCGAGATACAGGGTGCAAGGCGCACATTCATCCAGCGGATGATCTCCGCTGTGAAGTCTGACGTCTGCTTCGTCGTCTGGAAAACAGGAACTCCGTATTTCACCGCTTTTTCCAAAAATACCTGCTCCGGCTCAAGCCCCCGGCAGAACACGATGCAGGGAATCGGGTGCTGAAGCAGTTTGTCAAACGTCTCTTCCCGCTGTTCCTCACTGAGCGTCTGCACATATCTGTACTCTACATTTCCCAGGATCTGCACCCTGTTTGAGTCAAAACGGTCATAAAACCCTGTAAGCTGCAGTGCCGGGCGGTTGACGTCAGGAACATTCACTTCCTTTTCTACCATGTCGACTTCCGGGGTCAGATTTTTCAGATCCATTTTCTCTACGATCTCTACTAATTTAATTCCATGTGCCATTGACTCTCTCCTCGCTTTCTCATTCTGTCATTATCATATCACCAGTGAAAGAACTTGTACACCGCTTCCGCCGCTTTTTCATTCATTGACGGTATTTTTGAAAGTTCTTCCACCGAAGCTTCCTTTATCGCATCCAGGCTCAGATAATTCCTCATCAGCGCCTTCCTCCGCGCCGGCCCGATCCCTTCAATATCATCCAGGATAGAATGTACCTGCCCTTTTCCTCTGAGCTGCCTGTGGTATTCGATCGCAAACCGGTGGGCTTCATCCTGAATCCTAGTGATCAGCCGGAACGCCTCCGAAGATTTATCAATGGGGATCTCCTCATTCTGATAATACAGCCCTCTTGTCCGGTGGCGGTCATCCTTGACCATACCGCATACCGGAATGTGAAGCCCCAGAGTTTCCAGTACCTCCAGCGCCACGTTGACCTGGCCTTTTCCTCCGTCCATCAGGATCAGATCCGGAAAGGCAGTAAATTTCCCAAGCCCGGCGTTCTCCTCCCTCTCTTTGATGCCGTGGGTAAATCTGCGGGTCAGAACCTCCCTCATACTTCCATAGTCGTCAGCTCCCTGTATCCCTTTGATCTTGAACTTGCGGTAATCGTTTCTCTTCGGTTTTCCCCGCTCATAGACTACCATTGACCCAACCGACTCAAATCCGTTTGTATTGGAGATATCATAGGCCTCCATCCGGGTGATCTCTCCCACGCCCAGCAGAGCCGCGATCTCTTTTACTGCCCCGATGGTACGGCCTTCCTCCCGTTTCAGCCGTTCTTTATCCTTGCTCAGAACCAGTCCCGCGTTCTCATGCGCCAGCTCCACCAGTTTCTCCTTCGTCCCTTTCTTCGGAACTTTCAGAGAGACTTTCTGTCCCCGTTTCGACGTGAGCCAGGCTTCTAACACCTCTTGATCCTCCACTTCCTCCTGAAGCATCAGTTCTCCCGGGATATAGGGTGTTCCGGCATAATACTGAGGGATAAAGCTGTTCAGGACAGAAGAAGCGCTCTCTCCCTTTGAAATGCGCAGATAGAAATGATCCCTTCCGATCAGACGGCCTCCGCGTATAAAAAACACCTGAACTACCGCATCTTCCTCTTCCGACGCCACAGCCAGTACATCCCTGTCCTCTCCGCTGGAATCTGTGATCTTCTGTTTCTGAGCCACCTGCTTCACACTGGAGATCAGTTCCCGGTATTCGATCGCACGTTCAAATTCCAGCGACTCTGATGCAGCGTTCATCTTTCTCTCAAGGTCTGAAAGTATAATATCATAGTTTCCGTTCAGAAATCGGAGCACTTCATCCACTGCTTCCCTGTATTTTTCCTGTGAAATATAGCCCTGACACGGAGCGTCGCACTGTTTGATATGATAGTTCAGACAGGGACGTTCCTTTCCGATATCCCGCGGCAGATTCCTGCTGCAGCTTCTCAGATGATACAGCTTGTGTATCAGGTCGATCGTGTCGCGCACAGCCTGGGAACTTGTATAAGGCCCGAAATACCGGGCCTTATCTTTCAGCATCTTCCTTGTCAGGATCACACGGGGAAACGCCTCGTTTGTAGTGACCTTGATAAACGGATATGTCTTATCATCCATCAGCATCGTATTATACTTCGGATGATGTTCCTTGATCAGATTACATTCCAGGACAAGAGCCTCCAGCTCCGAATCCGTTACAATATATTCAAACCGGCGGATATGGGTCACCATCTGTTCGATCTTGATCCCTTTATTCCTGCTGCTCTGAAAATACTGCCTCACACGGTTTTTCAGGCTGACGGCTTTCCCGACATAGATGATCCTGTCTTTCTCATCATGCATGATATATACGCCGGGCCGTCCGGGAAGTTTTTTCAGTTCTTCCTGGATATCAAAATTATTATTTTCCATCATGTAACGATCTATTCATCAGCCGGCTTCATGGCAATCCTGCCGCCCTTATCTTCCGGCTGCCCTTCCACTGATTCTTCCGGTTCAGGCATCCCTTTGACTTCCCGGAATATCTTCATAAATTCTTTTCCTGTGATCGTCTCTTTCTCGATCAGGAAGGCAGCGATCTTGTCAAGCGCTTCCCGGTTCTCTGAGAGGAGACGCTTTGCCTCGGCATAGGCATTTTTGAGCATTTTCATGACTTCCTCGTCAATCTCGCCCGCCGTTGCATCGCCGCAGTTCATGACCGCTCTTCCGTCCAGATAACGGTTCTGGATGGACTCAAGCCCCATCAGGCCAAAACGATCCGACATACCGTACTGGGTGATCATAGCCCGGGCGATCTTTGTCGCCTGCTCGATATCATTGGCGGCGCCGGTCGTCACCGTGTCAAAGACGATCTCCTCCGCCGCGCGTCCGCCCAGCGCTACCACGATCATTGCCTCCAGTTCCTTCTTCGTATTGAGGAACTTCTCTTCCTCCGGAGTCTGCATCACATAGCCGAGCGCCCCCATAGTCCTCGGCACGATCGTAATCTTCTGGACAGGCTCTGTGTTTTTCTGCAGAGCCGTCACCAGCGCGTGTCCGACTTCATGATATGAAACGATCTGCCTTTCTTCTTTGCTCATGATCCGGTCTTTTTTCTCTTTTCCGACCAGTACTACTTCCACCGCTTCAAAGAGATCTTTCTGGCTGACCACATTTCTGCCGTGCTTGACTGCATTGATCGCAGCCTCGTTGATCATATTGGCAAGATCTGAACCTACTGCCCCTGATGTGGCGAGAGCGATCGCTTCCAGATCCACACTCTCATCCATGCGAACGTCTTTCGCATGGACTTTCAGGATATCTACGCGGCCTTTCAGATCCGGTTTGTCCACAATGATCCTCCGGTCAAATCTTCCGGGACGCAGAAGCGCCGGATCAAGGATCTCAGGCCGGTTAGTTGCAGCCAGAATCAGGAGACCCTTGTTTGTGTCAAACCCATCCATTTCCGCCAGGAGCTGGTTCAGCGTCTGCTCCCTCTCGTCATTGCCGCCAAGTGCGGTATCACGGGTCTTTCCGATAGCGTCGATCTCATCAATGAACACGATACACGGCGCCATCTGCTGCGCCTGCTTAAACAGATCGCGCACACGGGACGCACCTACGCCCACATACATTTCCACAAATGCCGAACCGGACAATGAAAAGAACGGTACTTTTGCCTCGCCTGCCACTGCTTTTGCCAGCAGCGTCTTACCGGTTCCCGGAGGTCCTACCAGCAGGGCGCCCTTCGGAAGTTTCGCGCCGATCCCGCTGTATTTGCCCGGATTGTGAAGGAAGTCCACCACTTCCTGGAGAGACTCCTTCGCTTCGTCCTCCCCGGCAACATCCTGAAACGTCACTCCCGTCTCTTTCTCCATGTACATCTTTGCGTTACTCTTCCCGATGCCCATCATGCCGCCGCCTTTTGACATCCTGCGCATCAGATAGACAAGCATGGCCGCCATAAGACCGATGGGAAGGATGAGGGTAAGAAACAGTTCAAGCAGCATCTGCCCTACTGTATCCGCAGGTTCGCTGGCAAATTCCACCCCAGCATCATTGAGGGTCTGTACTAATGTATAGTCGTTGAGATACCCGGTATAATAATCCGGTTCTCTCTCCTGCTCCTGCCCGTTTTCTCCGCTGCCAGAACTGCCCTGGTCCGTAAGCTGCATCTGTTCCTGGAATTGCTCCATAAAACTCCCCACACCGCCGGACTGCGAGTTCTCCTCGAGTTCTTCCTGACGCGCTTCATCCGTCAGGGTAATGTAGATCTGGCTGCTGCTCAGGCTTACTTTTTCAACCTTTCCCTCCTCAACAAGAGTCAGGAATCTATCATAACTGATCTCTTCCGGGCCGGATCCCCGCATCAGAGAAAACAATCCAACCACAATAAAAGTGACCAGCAGGGTTGTAACGAGGATGATTCCCCAGCCCTGCCGGTTGTGGTTCGGATCATTTTTTTTATTATTGTTATCCATTCTAATCCTCCTAAAAACAGCTATTTTCATTATAAGGACAGGTTTTGCATAAATCAATAAAAAGATTATGAAAATATTGTAAAACGACAACTTTTTATAGTATACTGAGTACGAAATATGTCCTTTTCTCAGATGAGCTGTAGGAGATCGTCTGTGAAACCCGACAGAAAAATCACACAAGAGGGAATGAGCAATGAAAATCGGTTTTGACAACGAAAAATACTTAAAAATGCAGTCCGAACACATTCGGAACCGGATTGGAAAATTCGATAACAAATTATATCTGGAATTTGGCGGCAAGCTGTTTGACGACTATCACGCGTCGCGCGTCCTGCCCGGCTTTGCACCGGACAGCAAACTGAGACTGTTAAAAGAGCTCAGCAGCCAGGCGGAGATCGTCATTGTCATCAGCGCCAAAGATATTGAAAAAAACAAGGTCAGGGGGGATCTCGGGATCACTTACGACACTGACGTACTCCGCCTGATCCAGACATACCGCGATCAGGGGCTCTACGTGGGGAGCGTCACCATTACGCAGTTCTCCGGCCAGGAGAGCGCCCTGCTGTTTAAAAACAGGCTGGAAAATATGAAGATCCCGGTATACCTCCACTATGTCATCCCGGGATATCCGTCCAACGTGCCGCTGATCATCAGCGACGAAGGATACGGTAAAAATGACTATATCCGCACAACGCGCCCGCTCGTGATCGTAACGGCGCCCGGACCGGGAAGCGGCAAGATGGCGACCTGCCTCTCCCAGCTCTATCATGAGCACCGCCGCGGAATCCACGCCGGATATGCAAAATTCGAGACCTTCCCGATCTGGAACCTGCCTCTGAAGCATCCGGTAAATCTGGCATACGAGGCTGCTACGGCTGACCTGAACGATGTAAATATGATCGACCCATACCATCTGGAGGCATACGGAGAGACAACCGTCAACTACAACCGGGATGTTGAAATCTTTCCTGTCCTCAATACGATCTTTGAAAAAATTTACGGAGAAAGCCCTTACAAATCTCCCACTGATATGGGCGTCAATATGGCCGGGAACTGCATCTGCGACGACGAGGCATGCAAAGAAGCTTCCCGCCAGGAGATCATCCGCCGGTATTACAGCGCCAGGTGCGCGCTTGCAAAAGGCGAGACATCCGATAAAGAGGCACAGAAGATCGAGCTCCTCATGAACATGGCAGGGATCACGGTCGCCGACCGCAGAGTAGCCGTAGCCGCCCTTGAGCGTGCAAAAGAGACCGGAGGACCGGCGGCCGCAATGGAGCTTGAGGACGGAAGGATCATCACCGGAAAGACGACCAATCTGCTCGGTGCATCCGCTGCGCTTCTTTTGAACGTCCTGAAAGAGCTGGCGGGGATCGACCATGAGCAGCACATCATCTCACCGGAATCCATCGAACCCATACAGAAGCTGAAAGTGGCTTATTTAAAGAGCAAAAACCCGAGGCTGCATACCGACGAAGTACTGATCGCGCTGTCTGCAAGCGCCGCTGCCAATCCCCAGGCGGGGCTGGCGCTCTCCCAGCTCCCGAAACTTGACGGATGCCAGGCGCACACTTCGGTCATGCTCTCCGATGTGGACATCAAAATCTTTAAAAAGCTGGGCGTACAGCTCACCTGTGAGGCCGTGTATGAGCATATGATCCTCTCGTAAAAGAAAAACTTAAAATAGAGTATTGTATTTTTCTGTTTATCAGGTGTATACTATACAGGTATTTTTTACAGTCTGACCATATGATTCAGAGCCAGGCCGCAATGGGGCGGTCCTGCATCTGTGGTCAGACTGTACTCTTTTTTCAGGAACTATCGTTAATCAGTTTACACAGGAGGCATCTATTATGGCAGTAAAATATGTATTCGTTACCGGAGGAGTTGTATCCGGACTCGGAAAAGGCATCACTGCGGCATCTCTCGGCAGGCTCTTAAAAGCCCGGGGATATACCGTTACCATGCAGAAATTTGACCCTTATATCAATATCGACCCCGGCACGATGAACCCGGTTCAGCACGGGGAAGTCTTCGTCACAGACGACGGAGCCGAGACCGACCTGGATCTTGGACACTACGAGCGTTTTATCGATGAGAGCCTTACAAAAAATTCCAATGTCACTACCGGAAAGATCTACTGGTCCGTGCTCCAGAAAGAGCGCCGCGGCGACTTCGGCGGGGGAACCGTACAGGTCATCCCCCATATTACGAATGAGATCAAGAGCAGGTTCTACCGAAACCCCGCCGCGTCTGACACAGAGATCGCCATCATCGAAGTGGGCGGGACTGTCGGAGATATTGAGAGCCAGCCGTTCCTGGAATCCATCCGACAGTTCCAGCACGAAAAGGGACCGGAAAATGTGATCCTCATCCACGTCACCCTGATCCCCTATCTGAAGGCGTCACAGGAGATGAAAACAAAGCCGACCCAGGCCAGTGTAAAAGAACTGCAGGGAATGGGGATCCAGCCGGATATCATCGTATGCCGGTCAGAATATCCTCTGGATGCAGGCATGAAAGACAAGATCTCTCTGTTCTGCAACCTGCCGGCGAGCCATGTCCTCCAGAATCTGGATGTGGAATACCTCTACGAGGCTCCCCTGGCAATGGAGAAAGAGCATCTGGCCCAGGTCGTCTGCGAGTGCCTTCATCTGGACTGCCCGGAACCGGATCTCAGGGACTGGACAGAAATGGTCGAGAAACTCCGCCACCCGACCCAGAAGGTCACCGTGGCTCTGGTCGGCAAGTACATCCAGCTCCACGACGCATACATCAGCGTAGTCGAGGCGCTCAAACACGGCGGCATCTACTCTCACACCACCGTCAACATCAAGTGGATCGATTCCGAGACTGTGACCGAAGAAAATGTTGAAGAACTGTTTTCTGACGTAAGCGGCATCCTTGTGCCCGGCGGATTCGGTCACAGAGGAATCGACGGGAAGCTTCTCGCCATCGAGTACGCGCGCACGCACAACGTTCCGTTCCTCGGCCTGTGTCTCGGCATGCAGCTTGCCATCGTCGAATTTGCCCGGAATGTAGTCGGCTACAACGACGCGCACAGCATGGAGTTGAAACCCGACACAACTCACCCGGTCATCCATATCATGGAGGATCAGATCGGCGTAGAGGACATCGGAGGCACGCTCCGGCTCGGCGCCTACCCATGCATACTGAAAGAGGGCTCTCTGGCGGAACGGCTGTACGGTACAGGAGAGATCAGCGAGCGCCACCGCCACCGCTATGAAGTGAATAATGATTACCGGGAAGATCTTGAGAGATGCGGCATGTCGCTCTGCGGCCTGTCCCCGGACAGCCGGATCGTAGAAATGATCGAGATCCCTTCCCACCCGTGGTTCATCGCCACACAGGCTCACCCCGAGCTCAAATCCAGGCCCAACCGTCCTCACCCTCTGTTTAAAGGATTCGTTGAAGCCGCGCTTAACAGACAGAATAATAAGGAATAAAGCAGAGAAAGAGACCGGCAGCCCCGCAAATCAGGGTCTGCCGATCTCTTCTTTTTCAAACAGTTCTGCGACGATCTCCTCATAGACCGCACACCGCTCCGCTTTCTTGATCTTTTTGTAATATTTCCTGCTGTCTGTAAACGCCGGGGCAAGATAAAACCAGAGTTCCTTCATCTTATACAGGATCGTCCGGTCTCCGGACATCTCCCGGCAGTACCCGGCATACAGCAGGTCGTGGAACCGTCTCAGTTCTTCTTTCCGCATTTTTCCTCCGCCTCCGAGTTCCCTCCCGAGAGCGGGATCTGCCAGAACTCCCCTGCCCGTCATAACACATTCCACACCGGGGCAGGCGCCCTGGAATCTTTCAAAATCTTCCACTGTAAAAATATCACCGTTGTAACACACCGGATTTCTGCTCTTCTGATACATCTCTTTGAACAGTCCGAGATTCGGAGTATTCTTATAGAAGTCTTTCTGAAGCCTGGGATGGATGATCAGCTCCCTGAGCGGATACTTATTATAGATCTCAAGAAGCCTGTCAAACTCTCCCGGATCTTCCATGCCAATCCTCGTCTTTACCGAGATCCCCACATCACATTTCTCAAAGATCTCACCGAGAAACATATCCAGCTGATCAGGGTACGCCAGGAATCCGGCTCCTCTCCCTTTGGACACGACGGTCCTGGACGGGCAGCCGAGATTCAGGTTGATCTCTTCATATCCGAACTCCCTGAGTTTCCGGGCCGTCCGTATAAAGTCATCCGCCCGGTTCGTCAGGATTTGCGGAACCGCATACATGCCGGCATTATTCTCGGGCGAGATATCCTTCTTCTCCCTGGAACTGAAATGTCCCATCTGGTTAGGGCGTATAAACGGTATAAAATATTTATCAAATCCGCCGAAACATTCGTACAGGGCGCTCCGGAATATCCATCCCGTGATCCCCTCCAATGGCGCCAGATATCGTTTCATCTCTCATTTCTCCCGTAAAACTGTCTTTTCGCAGGCCGCGGCGCTGTCCGCCGCAAAACATACACTCCTACGTTATTACAGGAGAGAACTTCTTGTCAAGCAGAAAATGATATGCTAAGATTGTCGGGTAGAAATCAAAATGAGGTGATAACATGCACACGATCCGAAAGTTTATAGATTATTACGCACCGTATAAAACGGTTTTTTTTATTGATCTTATCTGCGCGGCGGTGATCAGTATCGTCGACCTTGCCTATCCGCAGATCCTCAGGACAATGACCAGCACGCTGTTCACAAAAGACAGCGGCGTGATCCTGAGAGCGCTCCCCTGGCTGGCAGCCGGGCTGCTCGCCATGTACATTGTACAGAGCCTGTGCAAATATTACGTCAGTTACCAGGGGCATATGATGGGAGCAAATATGGAGCGGGACATGCGCCAGCAGCTCTTCGACCATTATGAGAAGCTTTCCTTCTCCTACTACAGCCGGAACAATTCAGGACAGATGATGAGTAAGCTCGTATCCGACCTGTTCGACATTGCCGAATTTGCCCATCACGGTCCGGAGAACCTTTTCATCTCCGTCGTCAAGATCATCGGCTCCTTCATATTTTTATTCCTGATCAACTGGAGGCTGGCGCTTCCCCTGGCAGCGCTCGTTCTCTGTATGTTCCTCTTCTCCATGCGCCAGAACCGGAGAATGCAGGAGACGTTCATGGAGAACCGGAGAAAGATCGGAGATGTAAACTCAAGCCTGCAGGATACGCTGGCAGGCATCCGGGTCGTACAGTCCTTTACAAACGAAGACATCGAGCGCAGAAAATTCAAAAAGAGCAACCATGCATTTCTCCTGTCAAAACGGGACAATTACAAATGTATGGGGAATTTCATGGGATGGAACCTCTTCTTCCAGGGTCTGATGTATCTGGTGACTCTGGTGTACGGCGGCTATCTCATCGCCGGAGGCATGATGAATGTCACCGACCTCGCGATGTACGCCCTCTATATCGGAATCTTTATCAGCCCGATCCAGATCCTCGTCGAACTGATCGAGATGATGCAGAAAGGACTGGCAGGATTCCGCCGTTTCCTGGACGTTATGGAGACAGAACCGGAGATTAAAGACGCCCCTGACGCCCGGCCTCTCGACAACGTGAAAGGCCATGTCTGCTACGAGGATGTCTCCTTCCACTACAGCGACGATGATACCCCGGTGCTCTCCCACGTATCATTTGAGATACCGTCCGGAAAATCCATCGCCCTCGTCGGACCGTCCGGCAGCGGAAAGACAACGATCTGTTCCCTCCTGCCCCGTTTCTACGATGTAACAGGCGGACGGATCACAATTGACGGAAAAGACGTGCGCTCCCTGTCCCTCCAGAGCCTCCGCAGCCAGATCGGCATGGTACAGCAGGACGTCTATCTCTTTGCCGGAACAATCCGCGAAAATATCGCATACGGGAAGCCGGACGCATCCATGGATGAGATCATCGAGGCGGCAAAACGAGCAAACATCCACGACTTTATCGAAGAGCTCCCGGACGGCTACGACACCTGTGTCGGAGAGCGTGGAGCCCGTCTCTCAGGAGGCCAGAAGCAGCGGATCTCAATTGCCCGCGTCTTTCTGAAAAATCCACCCATCCTCATCCTCGACGAAGCGACCAGCGCCCTGGACAACGAGAGTGAGCGCTGGATCCAGCAGAGTCTGGAGGAACTCTCAAAAGACCGCACGACCATCACCATCGCGCACCGCCTGTCAACGATACGTGGCGCGGATGAGATCATCGTGATCACAGAGGACGGCATTGCGGAGCGCGGCACTCACGAATCACTGCTTGCGCAGAACGGCATCTACGCGCATTACTATAATCTGTAAACAAAATCTCCACCGGGGAAGCGGGTGCTGCGGCACTCTCCCCGGTTTTCTGCAATTATGGCAATCCAGATCCCGGCTTACTCCCACCTTACCATTTCACGTTTCAGCCTCTGCATGATCTTTTTCTCCAGCCGTGAAATATATGACTGGGAGATCCCGAGAAGATCTGCCACTTCTTTCTGCGTCTTTTCACGCCCTTCCGGGTTATCCAGGCCAAATCTCATCTTCACGATCAGCTTTTCTCTGCTGTTCAGCTTATTGAGCGCCCGAACAAGCAGCTTTCTCTCCACCTCGTTTTCCAGATCCCGGTATATGGTATCCTCGTCCGTCCCCAGAATATCTGACAGGAGAAGTTCATTTCCGTCCCAGTCTACATTGAGGGGCTCGTCGATCGAAACCTCAAGCTTTGTCTTGCTGTTCCGCCTCAGATACATAAGGATCTCATTTTCAATACACCGGGAGGCATAGGTAGCCAGCTTGATCTTTTTCGTCGGGTTAAATGTATTGATCGCCTTGATCAGCCCGATCGTCCCGATAGAGATCAGATCCTCCACTCCCACACCTGTATTATCAAATTTTTTCGCAATATATACGACCAGCCTGAGGTTATGTTCGATCAGAGTCTTCTTCGCCTCGCCGTCATCCTCTGTCCCCAGATTCTGGATCATCCTTTTTTCCTCTGCATCTTCGAGAGGAGGCGGAAGCACCTCTGTCCCGCCTATGTAATGTATTTCTTTTCCTGCACCGAATATCAGCCCTCTGATATCCGATAGAAACCGCATCCTGATCGGATGCGGAACTGCTGCGTTCGTCAACATCTGGTCTCCTCCTATCATAATCTGCGTCTGTTATTCAGACAAAATCGCCGGATTCAGAATCATCCCATATTCTCCCTCACGGGAAAGCCTCTCTTCCCCGATCCCGAGCAGCACGTTCCCGACCCACAGTTCCTCCTCCATGTGAATACACATTTTCCGGACACGGAATACTTTCATCACAGAACTTCCGCCCACGCACCGGTAAGGGATTACCCGGAATCCTTTTTCCTTTTCAGGACACCCGGTTATCCCGGCGGCGGTCTCAGGCGAGACAACGCTCACCGGTTCCCCCGTAAGGAAATCTCTCAGGCGGTTCCCGGTATCGAGAAGCGCTCTTACCTCCACCTCTCCTGTCTCCGTATAAATCGTTACTCTGAGAATATGTCTGCCTCTGTCATGCAGATATGCGATCGCTTTCCACAGTTTCAGGAACAGCAGACAGCCCAGGAAGGCTGCAAAATAAAATAGGCTCACATACCGCATATAAGGCCGGAATATCTGCATAAAACCTCCGAGAAATACCGCACAGACATACAGGAGTACCATCGCTTTTGCGAACTGAGACAGGCTCCGGATCTTAAGTCCTACAACCGCCATCAGACTGTTGACTGCCGTATGGTACAGAATGATTTCTACGATATCAGGCATAGGGATCAGAACCACGGCACAGGTCAGCAGGCTGCCAAGCCCGGCGCCCAGAAAAAGGCGCCCGTAAGGACATCTGCATTTCAGAATACGTGCCGTCAGAAACAGCAGAAGGCTGTCCATCATGAAATTTTCCAGGAAAAACACATCTATGTACAGTTCATAGTACATGTCTCACCTTCTTTCCTCCGGTTGCGATCCGGTGTTTATTATATCTCTGCGGGTGATTGAAATTTGTCAGATAATGACAGATAAGAAAAAATATGTTTCGACATAAAAAGAATATGGAAAGACTCTGCGTGAATCCTCACGCAGAGTCCTGTTCATTCAAATTATAAGCCTGTCCCGGTCCTATTTCTTAAAGAAATCCGGAATCTTGATCGACTGTTCTTTTACATTGCTCGACGGTGTCCTCGGCTGAAGTGTCGGCATTGTGCCCCCCTGCGGTCTTGACGCGCCTTTTTCGCCGTCCAGACGGCTTCTCACCGGTGATTCACCGTTCGGAAGGATGGATCCGACTTTCTGCTGTCCTTCCAGCCTTGCCTTTAACTTGGAAGCGCTTCCTCCTACATTATGTAAGCCTGTGGCAATGACTGTGATCGTACATTCATCAGACTTCGTATCGTCATACATAGCACCAAAGATAATGCTTGCGCTCTCTCCGGCGAGCTCCTGTACATAATCAGCAGCATCTGAAGCATCCATAAGCGTAATATCACCGGATACATTGACGATGACATTGGATGCACCCTGGATCGTCGTCTCAAGCAGCGGACTTGCAACCGCTTCTTTGACAGCCTCGAGCGCCTTGTCGTCGCCGCGTCCGGAACCAATACCGATGTGAGCGATACCCTTGTCCTTCATGACAGTCTGGATATCTGCGAAGTCAAGGTTGATCAGGGACGGTACATTGATCAGGTCTGTGATACCCTGGATACCCTGCTGCAGTACCTCGTCCGCCTTTTTCAGTGCCTCCGGCATTGTCGTGCGTCTGTCAACGACTTCAAGCAGTTTGTCATTGGGGATCACGATGATCGTATCTACATTTTCTTTTAATTTATCAATACCTGACAGCGCATTCTGCATCCTTGTCTTGGACTCAAAACGGAACGGTTTTGTAACCACGCCTACCGTCAGGGCTCCCTGCTCTTTCGCGATCCTTGCGATCACCGGAGCCGCACCTGTACCGGTACCGCCGCCCATACCGCAGGTGACAAATACCATGTCAGCACCTTTGAGGGCTGCTGAAATCTCTTCTGAACTTTCCTCAGCAGCTTTCTCACCAACCTCAGGCTGCGCGCCTGCGCCAAGACCTTTTGTGAGCTTCTCACCGATCTGCATCAGTGTCGGTGCCTTGCAAAGCTGCAGCGCCTGCTTATCTGTATTCACTGCGATAAATTCCACGCCCGCGATCTGCTCATCGATCATACGGTTCACGGCGTTGTTACCGCCGCCGCCGACTCCGACAACAATTATTCTTGCGGCCGCTTCCGATTCGTTGGTTTTAATTTCTAACAAGAGTATTTCCTCCTTTGTCGTCTTATTAATTGCTTATACATCCCTTTATTGAACGCTACAATTCAATAAGTATATAATAAAGTCTTTTTCGCAAATAATCAATAGATTTTTTCCTATTTTTCAGATTTTTTATACTATTTCCAATACTATCTAGCCATGCACTCATATATTCATGAGCCCTGCTCAGGCTTGCCTGTGGCAGGGTACATGGAGATATGAGTATACGGCGTTTAGCCGGAGCGAGATGAAGCGTCAGCGCAATCGAGCTCGCATGGCGACTCCCATCCGTCCCCGGCGTTTAGCCAAAGCGAGATGGCGCGTCAGCGCAATCGAGCTCGCATGGCGGCTGCTCCCTCTCCCCTATCCGGCAGGCACAAACCGGATCGACTCCGACTCCGTCGTGTAATTCTCCAGATGAAGCGTGCCTGCGGTATCCGGATACAGTTCGGAAAGCTTCTGTAAGATCGGCTCTACCTGCTGCAGCTTTTCCTCATAATTTCCGTCTCCAAGTATCACTTCCACCACGCCGAAATAGATCCTGATATCTCCTTCCGCACAGGAAAGGCGATCCGGAGTAAGACTGTACTTTTTCAGATTCTTTGAAACGTCCACAATATTTTCAAAAATCCCGTCATCCTCCACAGGCAGAGGCTCTCCTACCGCCGTCTTAGAGGCGTCAAAAGTAAGCCCCTCAATATAAGGCACCCCTTCGATCACCTTCTTAGATTTCAGGATCGCGGTTCCCTCTCCGTCAAAATAGAGATACGCGTCATCGAAGCTGACATACCCCGCCATCTCCTTTTCTTCTACCTGCACACGGAGCGTCCAGGGATTCTTCAGAGAGACCTGAAGATGTTCCACCCCGGCGGGAAGTTCGGCATCCGTCAGAGCATATTTTGCCAGCACATAGAGCGTATTGACAGACAGATCGTCATTTTGTATCCATGTTGTGATCGTATTGTCGCTATAGTAGGAATTACCTTCCACCTCTATCGTCTTTGTGCGGAACAGGAACACCACAATAAGCACAATCGCAGCAACCGCGCCCAAAAACGCCAGGACAAAACGCCATACCTTTCTCTTTTTGTTCTTCTTTTTTTTCATTAAAACTCCTCCTCTGTCATTCTACCAGACTGGACACATTCAAGACAAGACCTATTTCCAGCAGGAGAAAAACGACGGATGTACCCCCGTAACTGATAAACGGAAGCGTGATCCCCGTATTCGGGATTGAATTTGTCACGACAGCGATATTCAGGATCACCTGTATCATCATATGAGCCATGGCTCCGGCGGCGATCAGAGCACCCATAAGATCCGGGGCACGCACGGCAGTCACAAAAAAACGCCAGATCAGCAGGAGAAACAGGCAGATAATGATCCCCGCGCCGACAAGCCCCAGTTCTTCACAGATGATCGAAAAGATCATATCATTCTGTGCCTCCGGGAGAAATCCAAGCTTCTGCACACTGTTGCCAAGCCCCCGCCCAAAGAGCCCTCCGCTTCCTATGGCATAGAGCCCCTGAAGCGTCTGATACCCCTTCTCATAATTCTCCGGGTTACGCCAGATGGCAAGCCGTTCCAGACGGTAGCTCTCCATCGCAAGGAACACCGCCATAAACGCCGTCCCCGCCGTTCCCATCCAGATAAACGGTGAATACTTCGGACTCGCAGTAAAGATCAGTACCACCGCAATGCCGAGAATAATGATCGCCGTACTCAGGTTGCTCGCTCCCACCAGCGCCACAACAGGCAGTACCGGAAGCATCATCAGGACAAGCATCCGGAATCTGTCCATCCGCCGGGCATACTTGCTGATCAGCCATGACAGGAATACGATCACTGCCACTTTTGCAAATTCGGACGGCTGAAAAGAAACAGGGCCCAAAGACAACCATCTTTTGGACCCGTTATATTCATCTCCGAAGAGCATCACCGCCACAGAAAGGGCGATCGCGGCAAGATACCCCGGCACTGCCAGTCCGGCCCACCTGTGGTAATCGATCCTCGATACGATCACCATTCCCAGAAGCCCCAACGCTGTGGCAAATCCCTGTTTCTTCAGATAGTAAAAGGCGTCATGGAATTTTACACGTCCGTTATAGGAACTCGTACTGTAGAGCAGCACGAGGCCGATCACTACCAGAACCAGGACGACTGCTGTCAGCGTCTCATCATACCGCCGTTTTTTCCTGGAACGCTCCAATAAATTCCCACTCCTTACAATTGGTCTACAAGTTCTTTGAATTTATCTCCGCGTTCTTCATAATTTTTAAACATCCCCCAGCTCGCACATGCCGGCGAAAGAAGCACTGCGTCTCCGGGGCAGGCGTACTCCACGCATTTCGCAAAGGCTTCCTCGAACGAATCCGCCATAACGATCTCTGTAAATCCCATCCGGCGTGCAGTCTCAGCAATCTTCTCCCTGGTGGCTCCAAGGAGCACCAGCTTCTTCACTTTCCCGTCAAAAGCCCGGATCCACTCCTCATAAGATGAGTCCTTGTCATATCCGCCGCCGATCAGTACGGTGGGACGGTTCATTGCCTGTATGCCGCGGATCGCCGCATCCGGGTTCGTGCCTTTGGAATCATTATAGTAGGCAACCCCGTTTTTCTCCGCTACAAACTCGATCCGGTGCTCTACCCCTTTAAACTTCTTTAAAGTCTCGCGGATCGTATCCATCGGCACTCCGTACACATATGCCATAGCAACGGCTGCCATTACATTTTCATAATTATGGGTGCCGAGGATCTGGAGCTCCGAAGTCCGGCAGACCGGGATCTCCCCGTCTATATTGCAGATGATCTGATCCCCGTCCAGATAAATGCCTCTGTTAAGTTTACGCCGGCTGCTGAAATATAGAACCTTCGGACGGATACTTTCTCCGAACGCACGCAGCACCTCATCTTCATAATTGAGCACGCACCAGTCCTCTGAAGTCTGGTTTTCCGCGATTCTCTCTTTCGCGGCAATGTACGCTTCCATTGTATGGTGACGGTTCAGATGATCCGGCGTAATATTCAGAATGGCGCTTACTTTTGGCCGGAAACTGTGTATTGTCTCAAGCTGAAAACTACTCATCTCCGCCACGATCACGGAATCATCCCCTGTACGGGCTGCGATTCCCGTGTACGGGGTTCCGATATTTCCCACCACGAATACACTTTCCGCCGCACGTTTCATGATCTCGCCGAGAAGCGTGGTCGTCGTCGTCTTACCGTTCGTGCCTGTAATGGCAAGCACATCTCCCCCCGCATATGTATAAGCCAGTTCGATCTCTCCCCAGACCGGGATAGACAGGCTGTGCATCTTCTCCACTACTGGCAGGTCAGTCGGAACTCCGGGGCTCATGACAGTCAGCGACAGCTCACCCAGGATCTCCTCCGGAAACGCGCCGAGCACGATCTCCACGCCGTCCGGAACTCTCTTTCTGATCTCTCCGGCATCCAGCTTCTCATTTCCATCATAGAGGATAACCTGTGCTCCCTGATCGCAAAGCAGTCCGGCAGCCGCCTCCCCGCTGATGCCCGAGCCGAATACAAGCACCTTTTTTCCTCGAATCTCCATTGTACTATACCCCCATTAATGCAATCAGGCAGAGCAGCGCAGTAATGACAGAGAATACAGCCACTACTCTCGTCTCCGACCAGCCGCAGAGTTCAAAATGATGGTGGATCGGCGCCATCTTAAAGATGCGCTTTCCTCCTGTTTTCTTAAAATAAGTAACCTGTATGATCACCGAAGCCACTTCCACCAGGTAGATAAAGCCCACGATGATGATAAACAGAGGCATCTGAAGCATATATGCCGTTCCTGCTACGAATCCTCCCAGCGCAAGCGATCCGGTATCCCCCATAAATACGCTGGCCGGATAGACATTGAACAGGAGGAAGCCCAGAAGCGCCCCCACAACCGCACAGGTGACAGGCTCGATCCCGCTCTTTGTACCGACAGCTACCACTGTAAAGAAAGTAGCCACCAGAACTGTTACGCTCGACGCAAGCCCGTCAAGTCCGTCAGTAAAGTTCGTCCCGTTTACCGTACCGATCACTGCGAAGAACAGCACCGGGATGGCAAGCCAGCCGATATCCCAGTAATACCCGCCGGAAAACGGCACGAGCATTGTAAGCGGGATATCCGCTACACGCACGAGGTAAAATGCAAATATCGCCGTCACCACGATCTGCAGCGCCATTTTCTGCATCGGAAGCAGGCCGTCCGAACGCTTCAGCACCACTTTCAGGTAATCATCTAAAAAACCGATCAGCCCGAACGCCACCGTCAGGAACAGCACCGGGATAATCTTCGGATAGTCTCTCACATACAGCAGGGAGGTGGCAACAACGGAGATCAGGATAATGATACCTCCCATCGTAGGCGTTCCCGCCTTTTTCAGATGGGACTGCACACCGTCCGTGCGTTCTGTCTGTTTCATTTTCAGTTTTCTCAAAAAAGGAATGACGACCGGCCCCAACACCAGGCTTACCGCAAAGGAGATCAGCACCGGGATCACTACATGACTGCTCATAAATACACCTCTTCATCTCTTTTGTTTTGCACAGGGGATTTCTCCCCGTCAGAACATCTTATTTAGTATAAACCATCGCTTACTTTTTTTCAATCCCGAGATACGGCAGGATATTGTCGTAGATATCCCTCAGCACGGGCGCGGCGATCGTACCTCCGTAATAAACACCCTGTGGATCGTTGATAATGACAATGCCAAGCACCTGGGGATCATCCGCCGGCGCAAAGCCGATAAAGGAAGAAATATATTTGTTCGCGCTTCTTGGGAGCGTCTGGGAAGTAGCCGTCTTTCCCCCGATCGAATACCCCTCGATATACGCATTCTTCCCCGACCCCTGCGAGACGACTCCTTCCAGCAGCTCCCGCATCGTCGCGGACGTTTCCTCTGAGACGATCCCTTCTTCTGTCTCATACTCAAACTCCTCGACCATCTCCCCCTGGTCATCCACGATCCCAACCGCCAGATGAGGCGTCACCCGCGTCCCTCCATTTATAATCGAGCTCACAGTCACCGCCATCTGGATGGGCGTCACCTGGAACGACTGTCCGAAAGTCATGGTAGCAAGCTCCACAAGTCCGATATCCTCTCTGTCATGCATGATCGTCCCCGCTTCACCCGGCAGGTCGACGCCGGTCAGTTTCATCAGGCCGAAATCCTCAAAATAGTCGCAGAAACGGTCTGCGCCCAGTCTGAGTCCGATATCCATAAACACCGGATTGCAGGAATTTCGGATTCCTTCCACGAACGTCTCCTGCCCGTGGCCTCCCACTTTATGGCACCGGATCTTCCGGTCCTCCACGATCCGGTATCCCGGACACATAAATGTGTCATCCAGAGACACGACCCCCTCCTCCAGGCAGGCAGAAGCCGTGATGATCTTAAATGTGGAGCCCGGCTCGTAGGTGTCATTGATGCATCGGTTCCTCCACATCTGATTCAACTGATCCTGAAGCTCCTCATCAGACAACGTATCCGGATCTACTCCGATATTCAGTTCATACGGATCATTCAGGTCAAACTCCGGGGCATTTACCATTGCATATATCTCCCCGTTCTGCGGGTTCATCAGAAGGATCGATACACTCTGGGCCTGTTTCTCCTCCAGTACATTCATCGCAGCCTGCTGACAGTAAGACTGGATATTATAGTCAAGGCTCACTTTAAGCGTTTCTCCCGCCACCGGTTCGATCCGGTCTTCTGCAACGCCTTCCAGTTCAATCCCACGGGCGTCCGTCACGGTCAGAATCGTCCCGTTCGTCCCTTTCAGGTACTCCTCGTACTTTACCTCCAGGCCAATGATCCCCTGATTGTCACCCCCTGTAAAGCCGAGCACTCTTGACGCCAGATCTCCATACGGGTAGTACCGTTTATAATCCTCGTCCACTTTCACCCCTGCCAGACCGTATTCTCTGATCCGGTCTCCTGTTTCCTTGTCCACATTCGTCCGTATCTTTTCCATAGAAGATACCTTTTCGACTTTCTCCCTCACTTCGGACGGATCCATTTCCAGTTCGGCGCTCAGCACTTCTACTACCCGATCCGGATCCTCCACCTGGTTATGTATCACCGAAATCGTACATACCGTCCGGTTCGTTGCCAGCACCACGCCGCTGCGATCCACAATCTCTCCCCGCGCCGCCTTGATCTCCCGCTCCCTCTCATGCAGATCCTGCGCCAGTTCCTGGTAATACTCAGCATCAAATATCATCAGATATACCAGCCTTCCGATCAGTGCAAAAAGGATCAGCGCTGCAGCGAGAAAGACGATCATGATCTTTTTCCTGTTATATGTCTTATTTTTCATAAAAAACCCCTGCTGAAGATGTTGTTACAGCTTATTACATCTTCCGCAGGGTTATTCCTGTTTTACTCTGATGAGTCCCCGGCCGCCCAGTCGTCCAGATCCGGATCATAGCTTTCATCTATATAGGATCCGTCCGGATTGTCATAGTCGTCCACATAGTTCTCATCATAGTCCGTATATTCTGTCTCTTCAACTGCCTCGCCCTCTGTCTGGGTATTTTCACCGCTCTCCGCGATGGTCGTGATCCCAAGATATGGGAAGGCTTCTTCCATGATCGCCTTGCTCAGCCCCTGTACCAGTGCACCGTTCGCCTGGTTATCCGTATTCGGTTCGTCAATGACGACATAAATCGCAATCTCAGGGTTGTCCAGCGGTGCAAATCCGATGTAGGAAAGAAGGTATTTCCCGTTGCCTCTGGGAAGTTTCTCTGCCGTCCCGGTCTTTGCGCCGATCTCATACCCTTCTACCTGGGCTCCGCGGCCGGTACCATAGTCCATCACAGCCTTCATATACTGTTTCAGCGTATCCGAAGTCTCCGACGACACTGTCTTGCGCAGCAGAACCGGATCTTTTGTCTCGATCACATTGCCGTCCTCATCCTGGATCTGTTTCACGATGTGGGGCTCATAATAATATCCGCCATTGATCAGAGAACAGAAGGCAGACAGCATCTGCGTCATAGTCACGTTGAAATTCTGTCCGAATGAATTTGTCGCAAGGTCAATGTCAGACATATTGTCAGCCGAGTAAAGCAGCCCTGAAGTCGACGCCTCACCGGGAAGGTCTATCCCGGTATACTCTCCAAATCCGAAAATATGCTGATAACGGGTAAAATTATCCACCCCGATCGTCAGTCCCATATCCATAAGCGCCACATTGCAGGAATAGGCAAGCGCATCCTGGACAGTCTCTGTCCCGTGACCGTCTTTGTTCGCACAGCTGATCGAAGTCCCCAGCACATCTTTTGATCCGCTGCAGTAATACGTCTCATTTCCGCTGAGAGTACCTGTTTCCAGCCCCGCGGCGATCGTAAAAGGCTTCATGGTAGACCCCGGCTCATAAGCGTCACTTACGCAGAAGTTCCTCCACAGCGCGTTCATCGCGTCAAGCTGCTCGTCCTCAGTCATGGCTTCCCATTCTTCGTCCGAATACAAAGCCGAGAGATCTCTCGGATTATTCAGGTCAAAATTCGGGCAGGATGCTTCCGCCAGGATCTCCCCCGTATTGGGGTTCATGATCATAACGGCGGTATTTTTACTTCCCGGATTCCCGTCCGACGCGTGTTCCTGATTAAACTCCAGAATGCATTTCTCCACGATATTCTGAAGAGTCACATCAATCGTTGAGACAACCGTATCCCCGTTCTTTGCCGGTTTGACCGTCCGCTCCACCGACGACTCGGAATCAAAATATCCATATTCCCTGCCGTTTGTCCCGTTCAGGATCTCATTGTAGGCGCTCTCGATCCCGATCGCACCCGCATTGCCGTCATAGACAAATCCGATCACATCGCTTGCCATCGTACCGTACGGGTATGTCCTCGTGTAGTCATCTTCAAGCCAGATTCCCCGTACATTGGGATAATTTTCATTGTCGTTGTCGATCTCTTCAAACTTCTGTGCCGTCTCATAGTCGATTCCTTTTGCAAGGATCTCATACTGGCTGTCCGGACTGTTCTCGATCAGATCATCCACAACGCTTTCTTCGATTCCGAAACATTCTTTGAGAACTGCTTTCGTAGGTTCGATATACTCTTCTTTGTCCGTCATCACCGCAACATCCAATATGACATTGTAAACACGTTCACTGGTCGCGATCTTCGTCCCGTTCCTGTCGACAATATCTCCCCTCTTATACGCGATCACGCGGCTGTCGTAGTTCTGCTGGTCCAGGACGACCCGCGTATAACTGCTCCCCCGCGTCACATTGATATAAGTAATCCTTCCTATAAGAACAACAAAAGCCAGTATCACTGCCATAAATAGCATTACCAGCTTCCGTTGCATTCGTACAGGAAATTTTTTGGTCAGAAACTCAAATCTGTTCTTTCTTCTATTTTTCCTAACGGCCATATTTTCATATCCTTATCTTGATACATCACTTGATTTTGCAAGCACTCCATTTTCAGGGATATCGCTGTACTGCTTCACATAATCTCCGGAAGGCCGGTCGTATTCTACCACCGTCCCCTGGGAAGCATACACCATTCCCATCTCATTCATCGCCCGGTCTTTCACTGTCTCAATATTCACAGAATCAGCCGCAGCATTGTATCTGGTATTGTTATCCTCCGTCAGCTCTGCAAGCTCCTCCTGCATCGCCGTAACATTCTCAGAACGGCTGACCACGCTGGACTGAAGATTCAGATACATGACACAGACAAACACTGCACATATTGCGGCTGTCGCAAGGAAAACAGCATATGCCGGGCTGATGCTCATCGCACGGTTTCTGTTCCTTGCCACCTGTCTGCTCGTCCGCTTCGGCTCCGCCGGACGCGCCTTCTGCGGCGCGCGCTCAGGAGCAGCCTGCATCTGGCGCACTGTACTTCCATATACATAGAACTGCCCCTGGCCGTTTCCCCTGTAACCAGATCTTCTGTTATTATATGTACCATACCTTGCTGCCATATCAAGCTGCCCCTTTCTGCTTTGCCGTCTCTTCGGGCTCTCCCCTTCCCGCAGAGACATATATTTTCACTACTCCCTGGTTGCTCAGATCCGCTCAAATATCCGAAGTTTTGCACTCTTCGAGCGGCTGTTTGCCTCCATCTCTTCCTCTGTGGGAAGGATGGGCTTCTTTGTGACTACTTTCCCTTTGGGCTGCTTACCGCAGACACATACCGGAAAATAGCTCGGACAGGTACACGGATTCTCATTCTTGCGGAATGCACTTTTCACGATCCTGTCCTCCAGTGAATGAAATGTGATGATACAGAGCCGACCTCCTGGATTCAGCATATCGATCATCTCATCAAGGGAATCCCTGAGTACATCCAGCTCATGGTTCAGTTCGATCCTGATCGCCTGAAATGTCCGCTTTGACGGATGTCCCGAAGTTTTCCGGATCTTCATCGGAATCGCATGCCGGATGATCTCATTCAACTGTTCTGTTGTCTCAATGGGGCGCTTCTCCCGCCCGGCGACGATATGTTTCGCAATGTTCTTCGCGAAACGATCCTCACCGTAATCACGGATTACACGGTAAAGTTCCGCCTCACTGTAGCCATTGACAATATCCCGCGCCGTCATCTTCTGCCTCTGATCCATCCTCATATCAAGCGGAGCGTCCACCCGGTAAGAAAATCCCCGTTCTGCGGTATCCAATTGATAGGAGGATACTCCCAGATCCAGAACGATCCCGTCCACTTTGTCAATGCCATGTTTTTGGAGCTCTGGCTTCATATCACGATAATTGCTCCGTATGATCGTGACCTTCTCCCCGAAGCCTTCCAGACGTCTGCCTGCCGCCTCTATAGCGTCGGCATCCTGGTCTATTCCTATAAATCTCCCCTTGTCACTCAACCGGCTGCACACTTCAAAGGCATGTCCGCCGCCCCCCAGCGTTGCGTCCACATAAGTGCCGTCCGGCCTGACATTAAGCCCGTCCACTGTTTCATTAAGAAGGACGGATACGTGTTTGAATGCCATAATTTCCTCCCTGTCAGATCCTGATACCGATAGATTCCATACGCTCTGCGATCGCATCCAGGTCTTCTTCGCTCACCTGGCTGCGCTCTTCCCAGAGTGCCTTGTCCCAGATCTCGACCCGGTCCTGGACTCCTACAAGAACTACATCTTTCTCGAGATTTGCCGCTTTTCTGAGTGAAGGCGGGACAAGAACTCTCCCCTGCTTGTCAAAACTGCCTTCCGATGCGCTCCCGAAAAAGTAACGTTTAAAAATTCTGGCATCCTTGTTCATACGTGGTAAGGTCTCAAGTTCGGCGACGAATTTGTTCCATTCTTCCTGAGAGTAAACAAAGAGGCATCCTTCCAGCCCGTTACAGATAACAAAGCTGTCACCAAGATCATCCCGAAGCTTTGCCGGGATGATAAGTCTTCCCTTTTCATCAATGCT
>DXEY01000102.1 GCA_019114745.1 Candidatus Mediterraneibacter colneyensis
TTGGTTGTATAATATCCTGGGAACTGTAATTATCCTCCGAAAACGGAGCCGGAAATGGAGTTGTATAAGATATGAAATATAAGAATATTGTTTTTGATTTCGGAAATGTGATCGGGCGATTCGACGGACGCTTTATAATGGAACAGTTCTGCGATACAGAAGAAGACTGCGGCCTTCTCTGCTCCGTGATCTATGAAAAATGGCCGGAGCTTGACAAAGGAACGATCCGCTATGAAGAATACCGGGAAGAATGCCTCCTGCTCCTCCCGGAACACCTGCGGGGCGCTGCCCGGGATTTTTTCAGAGAATGGCCGGAGTTTATCACTCCGAAGCGGGAAACCCTCCGCTTAATCGACGAGCTGACTGAGCGGCATGTCCCTGTCTATCTTCTGTCGAACGCTCCGACCTACTTTGCCGAATGGGTATCGTCCCGCCAGATCCTCAGCAGATTCAGCGGCATCGTTTTCTCCGCTCCCATCCGGGCTGCCAAACCGGATCCGGCGATCTACCGGTATCTCTTTGACACCTTTTCTCTTGAGCCGTCAGAATGTTTCTTCATCGACGATCTGGAGGAAAACATAGAAGCCGGCCGTTCCCTCGGCATGGACGGCATCGTATTTACCGGGGATATCGGAAAAGTAAAAGCTGCCATCGACTTCTGAGGCAGCTTTCTCTTTTACTCTTCATTTTTTATCTCTTTCGGCGCGCGTCTCTCTTTCTTCCTTCCGGATGAGAACGAAGAGCCGGCCGACTGTAATGACAGGAGCAGGGCTCCTGATGCAATAAGGAAATCACCCAGATTGTAGGTCAGCTTTGAAAGTTTTGAGTCTTGTTGCTGAAAGCCGATATAATCGACCACATATCCCCGGGTGAACCTGTCAAATGTATTGCTCCATGCGCCTGCCGATAAGAGGCAGAGCGCTTTCTTTTTCCAGAATCCTTTTTCCCGCAGCAGCGACGCCGCCTGAAGTGCCGTCACCACTCCCGCAGCAGTAAGGGAAAGGGTTCTCACGATCCCCCGCCGTTCTGACAGCAGGCCGCAGCACATCCCTCTGTTGCTGACTCTCCGCATGACGACCGGACCTGCCAGCTTTCTCTCTTCATTTTTATCAAGATTCTGCTCCACATACGATTTGAGAAACTGATCCACTGTAAACAGCCCTGCCGTTCCGAACAGAAACCAGCGTCTTTTCATCCGTGATCACCACCTGACTATTCTGCTTTTTCTGTATCTGTTTCCTCCGCCGGAGCCTCTTCTGCAGCTTCTTTCACAGACTCTTCCGCGTCTTCCTGATCTGCTTTATCCTCAGCATCCTCCTCTGCTTCGTTTATATCTTCCGGAAACTCCATCTTCTCGCCGCAGTACGGGCAGAACGACATATCTTTTGCTACCATCTTCCCGCATTTCGGGCACTCGGAAGCGCCTTTGATCCGGGATATCTTCTTCTCATACTCGCCGATCGACTCCTCTCTGTCCCTGATCGCATCGCAGAGTCCCCGTACATTTTCCTCTACTTCCTCACCCGCCTTATAGCGGTCATAGATCGTCCTTCCCAGTTCCACAAGATCTACGGCATTTCCCCTGGCAAGGCCGCGGATCTGGCTCCTCAGACGCTGGATCTCGATCGCATCTCCCGCTTTATTTGTCACTGTCTCTGCTGTCTCACCCAGACGTCTGCCTAAATCTTCAAAAAAATCTTTCATTTCAAATTCTCCCTTCTTCTCTTATCTGGAGTACATATTTTAATTATAACCGATTATCATGCAACTTCAATAAAATCAAGGGGAATTTATACTTTTTTAACCTCTCAAAACGGTGTTCACAATCCGGCACATACTTCTGCCCGGACGCGCATATGATGATTCAGATCACAAAACATACCTGTGGCTTCACACACAACGAAAGGAGACGGCAGACTATGCCATTAGACACTGAAACGTGCAGGGAGCACATTCTCTCGGAAGACTACCGGGATTTTATCGGCAATCATGTGCGTACTTCCTTCTTTGACAGCATCGCGCAGCAGGAACACTGCGAACAGGACGCCGGATTCGGTTATCAGTGCTCTTACCTCCCCGCCTCAGCGGCGGATCCTGTCACTCTCTCCCGGTACTCTTACAACTCGATCCCCAAATGCTATGCTCCCATCAGCATGGAAACGCTCAATCAGACCGGGATCCTCCCGGTGCAGAACTACCCCACCCTCCAGTTGAAAGGGAACGGAGTGCTGATCGGTTTTCTGGACAGCGGGATCGACTATGCCAACGCCCTGTTCCGCAGCCTTGACGGGACGACAAGGATCCTGGCGATCTGGGATCAGACCGTACAGAGCGGGACGCCTCCCGCCGGGCTTGCCTATGGGAGCGAATACACCCGGGAGCAGATCGATGAAGCCCTCCGCTCGGAAGATCCCCTCGCCCTTGTCCCCTCGGTGGACGAGACCGGGCACGGCACCTATGCCGCAAGCCTGGCTGCCGGGGGAGCCGATGCCGCAGAGCAGTTCCTCGGCGCAGCGCCCGAAGCGTCCATCGCTGTCGTTAAACTGAAGCAGGCAAAAAAATATCTCCGGGACTACTACTTCATTCCCGAAGATTCTGTTTGCTATCAGGAGACTGACCTGATGCTCGGACTGAGATATCTAAACGACCTTGCTGACTCCCTCGACATGCCTCTGGTCGTATGCATCACGTGCGGTTCCTCCATGGGTGGACATATCGGCACGCTGCCCTTTCCGTTCCTGATCGACGGGTACAGCACCCGGGCAAACCGCATCGCAGTCATCGGCACGGGAAACGAAGCGGATAAACGTCATCACTGTTCCCATACGATCGAGGATGGCGGGGCTGCACGGACCGTAGAACTGAGAGTAGGAGAAAATGTATCCGGTTTCTCCCTGGAGCTGTGGACAGAAGTCCCCAATATCCTCTCCATCTCCATCATCTCACCATCAGGCGAGGATACCTCCCGCATCCCGTTCCGGGTAGGAGCAAGCGCTGAGATCGATTTTCTGTTTGAGCGCACAAAAGTATCTGTCGACTACCGCCTCCTTGTGGAAAAAAGCAGCTCCGAGCTGGTATTTTTCCGTTTTAACGCGCCCGCACCCGGCATCTGGAAGATCATCGTAGAACCGCTCTTTATCGCGGACGGCCGTTTTCACATGTGGCTTCCGGTAACGGAATTTCTGAGCGGAGAGGTGTTTTTCCTGGAGTCCGATCCTTACTACACACTGACCAATCCGTCCAACGCAGACAGTCCTGTTGTCGTCTCCTACTACGACGGCAATACCGGCGCCCTCTCACAGACATCCGGAAGAGGCTACACCCGCACCGGACGCCTGAAGCCCGATATCACCGCGCCGGGCGTTAATGTAACGGGAGCCCTCCCCGGCGGAAGGTTTGCCGCCCGCACCGGATCCTGCATCTCCGCCGCCATCACCTCAGGAGCTGTCGCGCTGATGCTCGAATGGCTCCTGGATGTACAAAAAGTCCCGGGCATCGACTCCTTTCAGATCAAAAGCCTTCTGATCCTCGGAGCCGTGCGCCCGGGTACAATGGACTATCCGAACCGGGAATGGGGTTACGGACAGCTCAATCTCTATAACACATTTGAAACAATGCGGCAGCTGTAAAGCCTCCTGCCTATTCCAGCCTCGGCACCTCCTGACCTCTCAGCCGGATGACCGGCCCTCCGGTGCCTTCGATGTATTTCCTCGTGATCGTCACCTCGCCGATGCTGTCGTCTTTCGGGATCTCATACATGATATCCAGCATGAACTCTTCGATGATGGCGCGCAGAGCACGGGCTCCGGTATCTTTCTCCATCGCCTTTTCCGCGATCGCCTCAAGTGCGCCGTCATCAAAGTCCAGCTTCACCTCGTCGAGGGCGAGCAGTTTCTGGTACTGCTTGAGGATCGCGTTTCTCGGCTCTTTGAGTATCTTGACCATCATCTCTTTATCCAGCGGCCTCAGGCTGAAAATGACCGGGAGACGGCCGAGAAACTCCGGAATCATGCCGAACTTCCTCAAATCTTCCACTGTCACTCTGGAGAGCAGGTCATTGTCATGCTCAAATCTGTCTTTCAGTTCAGAGTTGAACCCCATAGAGGTCTTTTTCTGAAGCCGTTCTTTGATGATCTCCTCCAGATCCGGGAATGCGCCTCCGCAGATAAAGAGGATGTTTTTTGTGTTCACTGTCGTAAGCGGCACCATGGCGTTCTTGCTGTTAGCGCCCACCGGAACTTCCACCTCGCTGCCTTCAAGGAGCTTGAGCATCCCCTGCTGCACCGACTCTCCGCTCACATCACGCTGGCTGGAATTTCGTTTTTTGGCTATCTTATCGATCTCATCGATAAAAATGATCCCCTGTTCCGCTTTCTCCACATCATTGTCCGCTGCTGCCAGCAACTTTGACACAACGCTCTCGATATCGTCTCCTATGTATCCCGCCTCCGTCAGGGATGTGGCGTCCGTGATCGCCAGCGGCACGTCAAGAAGCCTTGCCAGCGTCTTGACCAGATAGGTCTTTCCGCTTCCCGTAGGCCCGATCATGAGAATGTTGGATTTCTCGATCTCGATATCGTCCATCGTATCGGTGGCGACACGCTTATAGTGATTGTACACAGCGACCGCCATTGCCTTTTTCGCATATTCCTGCCCGACCACATATTCGTCCAGCCTTGCCTTGATCTTATGCGGAGCCGGGATATCTTTTATATTGAGTTGCCGAAATTCTTTCGGCTTCTCTTTTTTCTTTTTAATCTTCTGAGGTTTCGGCTGAAGGTTTTCCAGATCCGACATATTGAGGAACTGGACGCCCGGCATATTTAAAAGGCGGTTCAGGTCTACAGACCCGTTTGTCATAGCATCGAAACTTCTCTGCATACAGTCCGGGCACACGGTAATATTGTTTGGAAGATCGATCATCCTGCCGGTCACGCTCTCAGGGCGGTGGCAGATAAAGCAGATCTTCTCATAGCCGCTGTCATCTTTCTCATCCGGGTTATCTCCGGATTGTTCCGCAGATACAACTTCCTGCTTTTCCCCCTCAGGACTCTCATCCTGTCTGTTGTTCTTTTTTTCTGTATCTTCTTCATCTACTAAGATGAAATCCTGATCTGACATAGTAATTCCCTTCTGAAATGATCTGATTTGCCGGATCCTGCTGCCTTCGTCCTCTCTGTTTCCGGTACATCCGGCTTTTTTTATTATAGTACACTTATACAGGTTATACAAATGAACTTTTTCTAAATCCCGGAGTGCCTCTTCTCTTACTGCACTTCCTGCAGCCTGAGTCCCGCCGTCTCCGTCACCGGCAGCGAAAATACAACGGAGCGGGCTTTGCTCTCCAGCCCTGCGTGATCCATGATGGATTTCATGATCGCAGATTTTGACTCTGACTTCGTGACGATCAGGATCAGTTCTTTCTCATCTGCAATGGACACGCCCAGAAACTTTTCCGCCCGCTCAAGCCCCGTTCCTTTTGCATGGATCACGGTTCCGCCTCCGGCGCCTTCCGCCCGGGCGGCATCCATCACTTCCTCGCTGTGTCCGTGGTTGGCAACTACTACGATCAGTTCATAATTTGTATTTTTCATGACACTCTCCTCTATCTTTCCGATCTTCTGTCCGTCTGTAAGAAACTGCAGTACTTTCCTTCCGCCCACGCTTGAAAGGGGCATCAGAAATGCGATCCCCGTACCCGGGACATCGATCCGGAATCTGTCCTCAAGTTCCCGTTTGACCTGTTTCCACGTCTCTGCGGACACCACGGTCAGGGTCACCATCTTTTCCGTGACCTCCAGTCCGAAATAATCAAGAGTCTCACTGGAAGCTGTCCCCTTCGCCAGAATGCACAGGGTGGAAGAAAGACCGGTCTTCTCATAGCAGTCCAGCAGTTTTTTCCCCACAGACCGCCTGGTAACTGTCATCAGCATATAAATATCACTCATAATGTATTCCTCCCATTATAGCTCTATGATCTCATTATCCGGAAGCCGGGCAAATACAGCGGCAGCTTTTTTTGTCTCCATCTTCTCAAGATATCTGGAACGGAGCTCGAATACAAGTCCCAGTATCTGTATCGTGATCAGAGGCGTCATTGCGACCATTGCCACCACGCCGAATGCATCTGTAACGATATTCCCGCCCGCGCTGGTACACGCCCCAATGGCAAAGGGCAGCAGAAATGTGGCAGTCATCGGACCGGAAGCAACGCCGCCGGAGTCAAATGCGATCGCCGTAAATATCTTCGGTACAAAAAACGATAATGCAAGGGCAATGGCATATCCCGGTATGATAAACCAGAAAACAGAGATCCCCGTCAGCACGCGCACCATGGCGAGTCCGAGGGACACCGCCACACCGATCGAAAGACTCAGGCTCATGGCTCCCGCACTGACCGTACCGGATGTAATGTCCTCCACCTGACGCGTCAGGACAAACACCGCAGGCTCCGCGCGCACGATAAAATATCCGATGACCATGCCGATCGGAATGATCACCCATTTATACGGATTGTCCGCAAGTATCTGTCCAAGATAATTTCCCGCCGGCATAAAGCCCACGTTTACTCCTGTGAGGAACAGAAACAGCCCCGCATAGGTATAGACCATACCGACCGTGATCCTGATGAGCGTCCTCTTCCGGACCCGGCGAAATACAAACTGAAATATGAGAAAAAATATGATGATCGGAAGGAGCGACACTGCCATCTCCTTCATATATTCGGGAAGCTCATATGCGAACATCTGCCAGAGTTCCACAGAATTGCTGATATCCGGTATGCTCTCCGGAACGTACTCGGCGCTTTCCGGGCGATAGATCAGGCTCAGTACAAGAACCGAGAGGATCGGGCCCACGGATGAGAGCGCCACCAGTCCGAAACTGTCATCCTCCGCCCTCTCGTCACTTCGGATGGCTGAGATACCGACGCCAAACGCCATGATAAACGGCACCGTCATAGGGCCTGTCGTCACGCCGCCGGAATCAAACGCCACCGCGATAAAATCATCCGGTGCAAGAAACGCCAGTCCAAATACAATGATATAAAGCACGATCAGCATATGTGCCAGAGAAATATTGTACAACATGCGCAGGAGGGAAGCCACAAGGAAGATCCCCACGCCGAATGCTACGGATAATACAAGCACGATATTCGGCACTGCCGGCACCTGCTCTGCCAGCACCTGGAGATCCGGCTCTGATATAGTTACGATAAATCCGAGGATAAAGGTCAGGATCACCATCAGCCACAGCTTCTTTGTCTGTGTCATAGATGTTCCCACATTCTCACCGATCGGGGTCATAGCCATCTCTGCCCCCAGAGTAAAGAACATCATCCCCGCAATCAGCAGCACAGCCCCGAGGAGGAACGCCAGAAGGATCCCCGGCTCCACCGGAGCGATCGTAAAACAGAGAAAGAGTACGATCGCTATGATCGGGAGCACTGCCTTAAGAGTTTCATTTAACTTTTCCAGTAGTTTTTCTTTTAGTTTTGCCGTTCTTAAATTCACTCATTACCTGCCTTTCTCATCTGTCCAACATATCTAAAAACTCTTCTTCTGAGATAATGGGGATCCCCAGCTCTCTCGCCTTTCTGTTTTTAGAAGAAGCGGAGTTCACATCATTGTTGATCAGATAAGCGGTCTTCGATGTTACACTTCCTGTTACCTTTCCTCCTCTCTTTTCTATCTCTTCTTTTATCTCTGCCCGGTTGGCAAAGTGGTTCACGCTTCCGGTGATCACAAAATTCACTCCCGCGAACTTCCCGGAGTCTTCCGGCTCTTCCTCCTGCGGGATCTCGACTTCATCGAGCAGCCTCCGGAACATATCCCGGTGCTCCTCATCGGCAAAATAATCGACAAAGGCTCGGGCGATGACTTCCCCCACGCCGGAAATGCCGCTCAGTTCCTCTGTCCCCGCACTCAGGATGCGTTCCGGGTCGTTTCCCAGGGCACGGCAGATCATCTTTGCATTGGCAGCCCCGATGTTTGGGATGCCGAGACTGTATACCAGCCTGGGCAGCGTGGTCGTCCTCGCGTTTAAGATGCTGTTCTGCAGATTATCGTATGATTTTTCTCCAAATCCGTCCATATTCCTGATCTCGTCCGCATAGCGGTCCAGGTGGAACAGATCCGTAAAGTCTTTCACATAACCGTTGAGGATAAATTTCTCAAGGGTCGCTTCCGAAAGCCCTTCGATATTCATGGCGTCCCTGCTCACAAAAAGGGTGAAGGACTTGACATGCTTTGCCTGGCATCCGGGATTGGTGCAGAAGAGCGTTTTCGTCTCATTTTCCATGGAGATTTTTGTCCTGCCGCCGCATACCGGGCATTTCTCCGGGATATCTTTTACGCCGCTCCTTGTCAGGTTTTCCGCGATCTGCGGAATGATCATATTTGCCTTATACACGGTGATCCGATCGCCCACGCCCAGCTCCAGTTCCTCCATTATGCTGATATTGTGAACGCTTGCACGGCTCACGGTCGTCCCCTCCAGTTCTACAGGCTCAAATACCGCCACCGGATTGATCAGCCCGGTCCGCGAAGGGCTCCACTCGATCTCAAGCAGAGTCGTCTCCCGGATCTCGTCCGCCCATTTGAATGCAAAGGAATCTCTCGGAAACTTCGCTGTTGTCCCCAGAGACTGCCCGTATGCAATATCGTCATAGACAAGGACAAGCCCGTCTGAGGGAACTTCATTTTTCTCAATATGCTGCGCAAACCACGCCACTTCCGCATCAATGGTCTCTGCCGTGACCGGATGGTTTTCCACCACGTCAAATCCCTGCTCTGACAGCCACTTCATCTGGTACAGCCTGGAGTTCTGAAAGTCCACTCCCTCAGCCCGGACCAGGGTAAACGCATAGAATCTTACATTTCTCTTCGCCGTGATCTCATTATTGAGCTGGCGCACAGACCCGCTGCACAGGTTTCTCGGATTCTTATACTTCGCGTCCGCATCCCCGATCTCTTCATTGATCTTCTCGAAATCCCGGTAGGAGATCACCGCCTCCCCGCGCAGTACCAGTTCTCCCCTGTACGGGATCGAGAGCGGTATGTTCCGGAATACCCTGGCATTGTTCGTAACGACCTCGCCGACCTCGCCGTTCCCGCGTGTCACCGCTTTCTCAAGGGCGCCGTCCCGGTAGGTAAGCACGATGGTCAGCCCGTCCAGTTTCCAGGAGATCATAGCTTTCTGGTCTCCCAGAAATTCTTTCAGGCGCTCCACGTCTTTTGTCTTGTCCAGCGAGAGCATGGGCCGCTCATGGCGCTCTTTCGGGAGCTCGCTGAGCACCTCGTATCCCACGTTGACCGTAGGGCTTGACGCCAGCGTCATATTCAGTTCACGCTCCAGTCCCTCAAGTTCATCATAGAGCCTGTCATATTCATAATTGCTCATGATCTCGGCATCTTCCTGTTCATAGGCACGTCTCGCCCGGTTCAGAAGCTCTACAAGATCACGCATCCGTTTCATCTTTTCTTCCATCTCTGCCTCTATTCTCCCTTTTTTCTGTCTTCCGCCGTGAACGTCACCTCTGAGGCGTATCCCTCAGGAGGTCGTACAGTTCTTCCAGCTCCCGGTCTGTGAGTTCCCGGTACTCTCCTTCCCGCAGGCTCCCCAGCCGGATATTCATAACTCTCACCCGAAGCAGGTCCTTCACCTGATATCCGAGCGCCTCGCACATCCTTCGGATCTGCCGGTTCAGCCCCTGGGTCAGGATGATCGAAAATGTATATTTTCCAATGCGTGTGACCCGGCACGGCCTTGTCACCGTATCTAAAATATGCACGCCCTCTGACATCTGTTTCAGGAAGTCGTCTGTGACTTCCTGATCCACCGTCACCTTATATTCTTTCTCATGATGGTTGGACGCCCGCATCATCCGATTGATGATATCCCCGTTATTCGTCATCAGCAGAAGCCCGCGGGAATCTTTGTCGAGCCGTCCCACATACGTGATCCGGGACGGGTAGTTCAGAAAACGGATGATGCTGTTCCTCTCCCGCTTTTCTTCCGTACACACGATCCCCCTCGGCTTGTTTACCGCAAGGACGATCATCTCATCCTTTCCGGATACCACCTTTCTTCCCACCCGCACTTCCTGTCCGGGCGTGATCCGCATCCCGGTCTGCGCAAGTCTTCCGTCGACGGTGACTCTGCCGCTTTCAATGAGGCGGTCCGCCTCTCTCCTGGAGCAAACGCCCGCCTCACTCAGATATTTATTCAGCCTTACCGGTTCTTTTTTCTGTAAAAATTCTTCTCTGATCCGATTACTCACCTGTAAACACTCCGCTTATACTGTTATCTGTAAAAAATGTATTGCCGCTGTAGAGAAAGAGCGCGTCCGTGATCCGGTACGTCTCCATGATATCCGTGATCGTCCCGCTGTAATACCTGGGATCTACGACTACGATCTCCCTGTAATACGGTGCCAGAAACGGAATAAAACAGTCGGCAAAAGAATCCTTCACGACGAGCAGCCGTTTCTCGCTCGAAGCCACGGTGCGGATATCCAGAAGGGATGTATTGCCTCCCAGGAAAACTCCGTATTTGTCCCGGGTCTCAAGCTTCGACGAATCATAGAGAGAAGTAGTCTTTCTTCCCTCATCCACATAAGTAACGACTACATCATCGTCCCCAGACGCCGGCACATAAATGTCGATCTGCTCCTTTTCAGAAAGCCCCACGCCGCTTTTTGCGGCAAGCGCCCCGTTAAAGCTGTCCGTGACCGTATAGGACACAAAATTATCACCCACATTTCCGTCGATCCCCAGCTCTGCGGCTGAGTCCCGGAACACATAGAACGCCGCCTGTGTCGTCCAGTGGTGGTCTGTCTTATAGTATAACTTCTGAGATGTGTGCTTATTCAGGACAGACACCGTGTCTATCCAGTTGACAGAGTCGCCGAGCCTGCGCTCCACCATGCCGAAGAGCTGCCGCTGGTCTTCCACATCGGCAAACGCCGGGAGCCTGCCGCTTAAAATACACGCCGCATCCGGCACCAGCATCATTGTTGTCTGCACGTCAGGATATGTCTGTGTAAACTCTTCGATCGCTGAGAGATTCGCCGCAAGCTGTTCGTCGTCCGGAACCTGGATCTCTTCCATGAGCTGCCCGTCTTCCCCGATATAGACGCCGTTCTCCATGCGGCTGCCGCCAAGGCGATCCAGGGACACTTTAATGCCGCGCCACAGTTCCCTCCCCACGAACTGGTCACACATATAATTTTCCCACTGTTCCATAAAATCGCCGTTCATAACCGTCGCCATCGTAAGATCAGGGCGTGATTCCAGCATACGGTTCTCTTCCTCTGACTGCTCCCGGTCCGGGACGACCAGATTTACGATCATGAACACGAACAACAGCAGTATAAAAATTTTGCCGACAAGATTCTCGATCTGTCCTCTCTTTTTTCTGTTCATTCTCCGACCACCGCCTAAAATCTAAAATACAAAAACGGATTAAACGTATCTGATACAAGAAATGCCACCGAGATCAGGAACATCCCGGTATAGATGACCGCCGCTGCCGCCATCTGTGCCGCCGTGCTGCGGAATGCCTTTAAAGCCCCTTTTATAAGCCTCATGCCAAGGGCAGAAGAACCGATCACTGCCAGCAGATAGATGAGCCAGTGGCCCAACAGGAAAAACGCGCCCTCTGCGTCCACGATCCCTGCGCCCGCCCCGATCATGGCGAGCAGATACCGCATCGCATAGCCAAGGCTCGGGCTGAAGAAGAATACCCAGCCGACCAGCACGATGATCCCTGTATAGATATGCTGCACCGCCCCCGGCATATTCTCAAGGGAGGCGCCCCACACATATTTTTCCATCACCAGGATCACGCCGTAGTACACGCCCCAGGCAATGAAATTCCATGCCGCGCCGTGCCACATACCGGTCAGAGTCCATACGACCATCAGGTTGAAAATATTTCTCGACACAGAACATCTGTTGCCGCCAAGGGGAATATAGACATACTCCCGGAACCAGGTACTCAGAGAGATATGCCATCTGCGCCAGAACTCCGTGACGCTCCTGGAAATATACGGATAGTCAAAATTCTTTCGGAAGTCAAATCCGAACATCTTTCCAAGCCCGATCGCCATATCCGAATAACCGCTGAAATCAAAATAAATCTGGAACGCATAGGAAAATACGCCCAGCCATGCCGTCAGCACGGACAGGCTTCCCGCAGGCATGTCCGAAATCTCTTCAAAGACTGCTCCCACGGTATTGGCGATCACTGTCTTTTTTGCAAGACCCGTAATAAAATACATCGCGCCCAGCCCGATCTTTGACGCACTCATCCGCCTTTTGATGAGCTGCTGCTCAATATCCGCATACCGGACGATCGGTCCGGCAATGAGCTGCGGGAACATACTGATATAGAGGGCAAAATACAGAATATTCTTCTGGGGCTCCGCCTTTTTCCAGTAGACATCCAGAATATAGGACATCGCCTGGAACGTATAAAAGGAGATCCCGATCGGCAGGGAGAGCTCACGGTATGGAATATCTGCCGGGAGCACTGCGTTCAGCATGTCCAGAAGAAATCCGTAATACTTGAAAAACCCCAGGATAAGGATATTGACCACCACGGCAAACATCACACTGAGCTTTGCCTTGCGCGGGTCGTCCTCATGAGACCTGATATCCCGTCCGCAGAAGTAATTAAAGAGAATAGAGAGGATCATCAGGATCACATAGACCGGTTCCCCCCATGCATAGAAGAAAAGACTTGCCGCCAATAGTACGATATTTTTCGCTTTGCCCGGTACGATATAATAAACTGCAAGCACGATCGGCAGAAATAAAAACAAAAAAGTAATACTGCTGAATAACATCTTATTTTCCTCTCTATCGTTACAGGCTTGTGCTGAATGTATTGAAATAGTCGTCAGCTTTTGACGAGGACACGTAAAAAATATAAGTCCCCCTTACACTCTGCCTGGCATCCTCAAGAAGCTGTAGCTCTTCCGGCAGATACCCTTCAAAGTCCCTTTTCCTCGTCTCGATCCGGTCACCGACCGCATCCAGTACCTGCTGTATCTGGTCTTCTCTCTTTACCTTAATCAGCAGCACTTCTTCCGCCGATATGTTGGACTCGGCAGAATAGTACATAACCCCGGAATAATCCGACGCATTTAAGCCGAAATTACGCTTCAGCCCGGACGCATCCTGCTCCGCCAGCACCGTGGTGTCAAGAGATGCTCTCACAGGCTTTGCAACTTCCTCAAAAGGCTTGCTGCTTCCGCTCGCAAACAGCATAAGCAATACTACAAATCCGACGATCGCCGCCAGCACGATATATTTCATGATCCGGGCGGCGCTGACCTTACCTGATCTCATAAAGCAGCCACCTCCGCCATATGCTCCGCCCAGACAGGATAAAAGTCAGCCTTAAAATGCTGTCCGTCGGGCTCGTAATACTGATCCTGAACCAGATCCGTATTGTCAATAAATCCGATATTCATACTGTCGCACAGTTCTTTCAACGCCTCATTATACTCCGGAACCTTCTCAAGCATCGGCTCCTTTTCGATCGCTTTTGCCTGCGCAGGGAATATGGAATTGACAAAGATATTGGCTTCCGGCATCTCCTCGCGGATCTTTTCGAGGACAGCCGCATACTGTTCCGTAAAAAGCTCTGTATCACCGTTCGTGGAAGTCACGTCATTGCTCCCGATGGCCAGAAAAATAACCGTCGGGCTGAGCTGTTTCGTGCGTTCTATCTGCTCGTCCAACTGCGTCAGATGCGCCCCGATCTGTGCTGTGACATTGGAAGGATTCAGCACGTCATACCCGGCAAATCCCTGTGCCACAGAGTCGCCCAGGATTGCCGCCCCGGAAAATTTTTCCCGGAGTGTCCTGCTGTCTTCCCCTCCACTGTTCTGCTCGTCAAGACGGTTGATCTTTGCCTCGATCTCAGTGACATTCCCTTTTTCTTCCTGCTTAATATAATCGACCCCTGCGGAAGTATCAGCGGAACCGTTCATCAGGCCGCCCACTCCCCTTACGAGCAGTACGATCAGAAGGACGGCTGCAGCCGCCAGTACGCCGAGCAGGATATTGCGTTTTGTCTTCTGTTTTATCCGGTTCATATATTATATCAATCC
>DXEY01000103.1 GCA_019114745.1 Candidatus Mediterraneibacter colneyensis
AAGACGTGGAAAAGCAGCCGCAGCAGAGGAGGAATTACAGTGGATAACAGTCATTTTTCAAGCCTGATCAATGATTTTAAGCAGGGAATATTTGGAGCGCTGAATGAGAAAAAGGATGAGCTGATACGGGCGGGACGCAAGGTCTATAACCTGTCCGTGGGAACGCCGGACTTTCAGCCGGCACCGCATGTGATCCGGGCGATGCAGGATGCGTGCAAAGACCCGGAAAATTATAAATACTCGCTTGCCGACCTGCCGGAGTTATTAGAGGCAGTGAAATACCGGTATAAGAAGCGGTTTGGAGTGGATGTGGAGACCGATGAGATCATGTCCGTCTACGGCTCGCAGGAGGCGATGGCGCATATCGGTATGATCTTCTGTGATCCGGGGGATGTGATCCTTGTCCCAAATCCGGGATACCCGATGTTTGAGATGAGCGGAATTATGGCAAAGGCAGACGTGAGATACTACGACATAGAGGAGGAGAACGGGTATCTTCCGGATCTTGAGAGCATTCCGGAGGACGTGCTCAAAAAGACAAAATACATGATCGTATCCTATCCGCTGAATCCGGTCTGTGTCTGTGCGCCGGACGAATTTTATGAGAGGCTGATCGCATTTGCCAGAAAGAACGATATCGTGATCCTGCATGACAATGCATATTCTGATATTACGTTTACAGAAGAGGCGGGGAAATCCTTCCTTGCATATGAGGGCGCAAAAGAGGTGGGCGTAGAGTTTTATTCCCTTTCCAAGTCCTATAACCTGACCGGGGCAAGGATCTCTTTTGTAGTGGGAAACCGGGATATCATCCGCAAATTCCGTCTCCTGAGATCACAGATCGACTACGGGATCTTCTATCCGGTGCAGTATGCAGCCATAGCGGCACTGACAGGCCCGGACGACTTTATCGAAGAACAGAGAAAAGAATATGCCAGACGGAACAGCGCCCTGTGCGGGGGACTGAGACGGATCGGCTGGAATGTGCCGGACAGCCGGGGAACTATGTTTGTGTGGGCAAAGATCCCGGAAGGATACGCATCTTCGGCTGATTTCTGTATGGAACTGATGGAGAGGACAGGCGTGATCGTGACGCCGGGGAGCGCATTCGGTTCCAATGGAGAAGGATATGTGAGAATGGCGCTTGTCGTCAGTGTGGAAGTGATAAGCGAGATACTGGATGTCCTGGAAAACTCGGGGATGTTTTCCGGGAAAGGACAGGGCTGACCGTATTTTGGACAGAGGAAGAGAAAAGGAAAGAGAGGAGTTACCTATGGATTACCAGCAGGTGATTGGAAATGCGAGAGGCTGTATCGGGCCTTACTGCGAGGCATGTCCGGTCTGCAACGGGGCGGCGTGTAAGAATACGATGCCCGGGCCGGGGGCAAAAGGAACCGGCGAACTGGCAGTCCGCAATTACAGGAAATGGCAGGATGTCCGCATCAATATGGACACGATCTGCGAGCAGAGACCGGTCGATACTTCGATCGGGATTTTTGGAAAGAAGTTTGCGTCTCCGTTCTTTGCGGGCCCTGTAGGGGCAGTAAAGCTGCATTATGGAGAGAAATATACAGATCAGGAATATAATGAGATCCTCCTCAGAGGATGCGCCCAGAACGAGATCGCGGCGTTTACCGGTGATGGGACAGACTATCAGGTGATGATCGAAGCTACGGCTGCGATCGGAAAACTGAACGGCCAGGGCATCCCTACGGTTAAGCCCTGGGATCTGGATACGATAAGAGAAAAGATGGAGCTTGTAAAAGTGTCGGGCGCGTTCGCTGTGGCGATGGATATTGACGCGGCAGGGCTTCCCTTCCTTCAGAATCTGAATCCTCCTGCCGGCAGCAAATCAGTAGAAGAGCTGAAAGAAATTGTAAAAATGGCTGAGATCCCGTTTATCCTGAAAGGTATCATGACGCCGGGCGGGGCGCTCAAGGCGGCGGAAGCGGGAGTCCAGGGGATCGTCGTCTCCAACCACGGAGGCAGGGTTCTCGACCAGTGTCCGGCTACGGCAGAAGTACTGCCTCATATCGTCCGGGCAGTGAGAAACGCAGGCAGCCGGATGAAGATCTTCGCAGACGGCGGGATCCGCACCGGAGTTGATGTATTCAAGGCTCTTGCCCTGGGAGCTGATGCAGTGCTGATCGCGAGACCTTTTGTTACCGCAGTCTACGGAGGGGCGGAAGAAGGCGTGACAGCTTACTGCCGCAAGATCCAGTCCGAGCTCAAAGACACAATGCAGATGTGCGGCGCCTTCTCACTGGATGAGATCAGCGGCGATATGATCTGGAAATACGAATGAAAGGGAGAATAGCAGATGAAAAGAGTTGCAAAATTTGAAAAAGTAAGTTTCGGGCAGTTTTCAGAAGCCTGGAAAGATACATTCGGGACAGAGGATACAGAGCAGATCAAGTCCGTATACGATTCGGTCAGGCTTCCGAAAAGAGCAACGGCAGGCAGCGCAGGATACGATTTTTTCGCTCCGGCAGATATTACACTGAAGCCGGGGGAGACCGTCAAGATCCCTACCGGTATCAGAGTGTGGATGGAGCCGGAGTGGGTGCTGAAATGCTATCCGAGAAGCGGGCTGGGATTTAAGTTCCGCCTTCAGCTCAACAACACAGTAGGCATCATTGACAGTGATTACTATTATTCTGACAATGAAGGACATATTTTTTCAAAGATCACGAACGACAGCAATGAGGATAAGACCGTAGAGATCAAAGCGGGAGAAGGATTCATGCAGGGGATCTTTGTGGAGTACGGGATCACGCTTGACGACGATGCGACCGCTGTGAGAAACGGGGGATTCGGGAGTACGACAAAATAGTACACGGTCTTACAAAAATGTCATAACTTTAAGAAAAACGTAAGAAGATATAATGGATGAACACAGAATCTGCCATTATACTGTATGGTATGGAAGGAGTTGCCATACAGTATGAAATGGATCAAACGTCTGTGTTCTTTTCTTATAGTGAGCATTATAATCCTGCTTGGCGTGCTCTGCGTCAAAGGATATCAGGAGTACCGGGAAGCGCTGGATGAGAAAAGTGTAGAAGAGATGGCGGCAGAGATTGAGGCATCCTGTAATTATACGAAACTTGACGAGCTGCCCCAGACATATATTGACGCCGTGCTCGCGGTGGAAGACAAGCGGTTCTATTCCCATCCGGGCATTGATCCCATCGCGATCGGAAGGGCGCTGCTCAACGACATCCGGGCAGGCGCTTATGTCGAAGGCGGCAGCACGATCACCCAGCAGCTTGCGAAGAACCAGTATTTTAGCCAGGAGAAAAAGCTGGTGAGGAAAGCCGCCGAGATGTTCATGGCGTTTAAGATCGAATCCGTCCTGGATAAAGATAAGATACTGGAACTGTATGTAAACTCTATCTTTTACGGGAACGGCTATTACTGTGTGGCAGACGCTTCGGAGGGATACTTCGGAAAGAGTCCCTCAGAGATGGATTTTGACGAGTGTACCCTGCTTGCCGGCGTGCCGAATGCACCGTCAAACTACAATCCGGTCGCAAGCCCGGAACTTGCAAGAGAGCGTCAGGCACAGGTGCTGGAAAAAATGGAGAAGGCGGGCTATCTTGATAATAACAGAGGGAAGTAAAAGAGATTCTCTGCCTGTACCAGTATATTTGCGAGATTTCAGGGCAATCTAACCATAGACAATCTGCTGCCTTAAGGCAAAAGGGGAAGGTGCTATGGTAGAAAAAAACAGTAAAAAGCTCTATGCTTCTTTTGAAGAAAATATAAGATATATGAATCAGGTTCTCCCGGTGACAGAAAGTTTTGATGTGATCCGGCGGGATATGGTGATCGGCGGAAAGGCGTCCGTGTTCTATTACATTGACGGATTCATTAAAGATGAGGTCATGTTAAAGATCATGGACTCTTTCCTTTCTGTCACGGAGGAAGATATGCCGGAGGATGCGGAAACATTTATTCAAAAGGAGGTTCCGTATATAGAGGTGGATATTGTCCGGGATTTTGACCAGGTAATCCGAAACGTGCTGTCAGGTCCCGCGTGTCTCTTTATCGACGGATACGAGGAATGTATCATCCTGGACTGCCGTACCTATCCTGCCCGCAGTGTAGACGAGCCGGATAAAGACAAGTCCCTCCGCGGCTCCCGCGACGGCTTTGTGGAGACGATCGTCTTTAATACGGCGCTGATGAGAAGAAGGATACGTGATCCCCATCTTGTGATGGAGATGACGGAGGCGGGGGAGGCATCGCGTACGGATATCGCGATCTGTTATATGAGCGACAGAGTAGATCGGGAATTACTGGACAACCTGAAAAAGAGGATAGACAGCCTGCAGCTTGATGATCTCCGGATGAACCAGCAGAGTCTGGCGGAGGCTCTCTTTAAGAGAAAATGGTTCAATCCCTTCCCGAAGTTTAAATTTACCGAACGCCCGGACACCGCGGCAGCCTGCCTGCTGGAAGGCAAGGTAGTCATCCTGGTGGACAATTCCCCCTCGGCGATGATCCTGCCCACTTCCATACTGGATATGATCGAAGAGGCGAACGATTATTACTTTCCGACTGTAACAGCAGTTTATCTTAAGATTGCAAGAGCGTTGATCACATTTGCCACTGTGTTTTTTACTCCGCTGTATCTGCTCTTTATGCAGAATGAGGCGTGGATTCCCGAGGCGTTTGAGTTCATCGCTGTTCGTGATACGGTCAATATCCCGCTGATCTTTCAGTTCCTTCTGCTGGAGATCTCGATCGACGGACTGAGACTGGCGGCGATGAATACCCCTACGATGCTCAGCACGCCGCTGAGTGTGATCGCCGGTATCGTTATGGGAGAGTTCTCTGTGCAGTCCGGGTGGTTCAACTCAGAGATCATGCTCTATATGGCATTTGTAGCTGTGGCAAATTATACACAGCCGAATTTTGAACTGGGTTATGCGCTGAAATTCATGCGGCTGATGCTTCTCGTACTCACTGCGTTGTTTAACCTGTACGGATTTGTCGCAGGATGTATCCTGGTACTCTGCTTCCTGTTCTTTAATAAAACCTTGTCCGGGCGCAATTATATGAATATAAAACTGAATTGAAATCTGCCGCAGACAGCCTGTTTCTTCTGGACAGGCTGTTATTTAACATTTTTATCAAAATGTTAAAATATTTTGATAAATCACCTGAAAGGTGATATGATAAAAAAGAAATGAATCCGGCACAGAAATCTGTGCGGGAGAAAGTTCAGTTTATATCAGGAGGAAAACCAGAATGAGAGATTATGTGATTACAGTGAACAGTACGGTCGATGTGCCGAAGGAATGGCTTGAAGAGAGGCATGTTCCGGTCGTTCCGCTCAGATATACGATTGATGGGAAGACATATACAGATATGGAAGGTCTGTCTGCCAGAGAATTTTTCGCAAAACTCAGGGAAGGCAAGATGTCTGTTACATCCCAGGTGAATCCGGAGGAAGCGGCGGAACTGCTCGAGCCTTATCTGAAAGAAGGAAAAGACATCCTGCATCTGGGATTTTCTTCGGGATTGAGCGGTACATTAAACAGTATGAAAATCGCGGGGGAGATGCTCCAGGAGAAATATCCGGAGGCAAAGATCATCGTGATCGATACGCTGTGTGCGTGCCTCGGGGAAGCGCTTCTTCTGTACAAAGCGCTCCAGCAGAAAGAAAAGGGAATGTCCATCGATGAAACAGCTCAGTGGGTGGAGGAGAATAAACTCCATATCTGCCATAACGTAACGGTAGATGACCTGAACCATCTTCACAGAGGAGGACGTGTATCCAGGACAACCGCCGTGCTCGGTACTCTCGTACAGATCAAACCGATCATACATATGGATGACAACGGAAAACTCCAGGTGATCGGAAAAGAGAGAGGACGTAAGAAATCTCTGAACAAGATCGTGGATATGGCAGTTGAGCAGTCGAAAGGCTGGGATAACGATATCATCATGATTACCCACGGCGACTGTATCGAGGACGCGGAGTACGTGGCAAAGCTCGTCCGTGAAAAAATGGGAATCGACAATATCCTGATCAACAACATCGGGACAGTGATCGGAAGCCATACAGGTCCGGGAGTAGTAGCAGTGTTCTGTATGGGGAATAAACGGTAGATTCCGGTTCATCCGGGCAGAACGAAACAGCAGGCAGTATGTATTGTTCGCAACACATACTGCCTGCTGATGTCTGCACAGGAAAAATACCGGCGTTCCGGATCTTGTTTTCATTCAGCCAGCGTCTCCCACAGCTCATACAGTTCTTCCAGACGTTTCTCGTTTTCGGCGTGCTCTGCCGCAAGTTCCTGGCATCTGACAGAGTTGGAATAGACTTCTTCCAGTGTCATATCGTGGTCGATCTGTGTATTCCGTTCTTCAAGGCGGCTGATCTCTTCTTCGGCTTTTTTGAGATCATTTTTCCGTTTCCGTTCTTTTGCCTGAAGCTCTTTCTGTTCCTGCCAGCTCAGTTTGGAGCCGGACGGGGCGTCGCCGGATGAACCGGAAGCAGGGACGGAAGATGACGCCTGCTGCCCGCCGGAAGCACAGGCGCGGGTGAGCTCATCCTTCTTTTCAAGATAGTAGTCATAATTTCCGATATAGTTGACAAATGTCCGGTTGACCAGCTCCAGGATCCGCGTGGCAGTGCGGTTGATAAAATATCTGTCGTGGGACACGTAGAGCACAGTCCCGCTGTAATTATTGAGCGCTTCTTCGAGGATCTCTTTTGAGGTGATATCCAGATGGTTGGTTGGCTCGTCCAGGATCAGGAAGTTGGCTTCCGAGAGCATTAGTTTTGCGAGGGAGACACGTCCTTTTTCGCCTCCGCTTAAGGAACGGATCTCCTGAAAAACCTCATCTCCGGTAAACTGGAAGGCTGCCAGGGTATTGCGGATCTGAGTATTGTTCAGCGACGGATAGTCGTCCGATATCTCATCAAAGATCGTCTTTTCGTCATGGAGAACGTGATGCTCCTGGTCATAGTATCCAATCTGTACTTTGGCTCCAAGGGTGAATGAGCCGCTGTCAGCGGGCTGTATCTGGTTCAGGATCTTCAGAAGCGTTGTCTTTCCGGTTCCGTTATCCCCGATGACCGCCACATGTTCGCCCCGCCTGATCTCAAAATTCACATCGGAGAAGAGCACCTGACCGTCAAACTGTTTTGAGAGCCCCTCTACAGAAAGGACATCGTTGCCGCTGATGCAGGACGGTTCTAAGGTAAAGTGTATTTCTGTGGATGCTTCTACCGGCTTTTCGAGCGGCGTAATCTTCTCAAGCATCTTTTCCCGGCTCTCGGCACGGCGGATTGATTTCTCCCGGTTAAATGATTTCAGTTTTTCAATGACTGCCTGCTGGTGTTTGATCTCCCGCTGCTGGTTGAGATATTCTTTCAGACGCGCGGCACGGATCTGCTGTTTCTTTTCAGAGTATGCCTGGTAGTTGCCGGTATACATGCGGATGCTTCCGTTCTCGATCTCCACGACTTTCGTAACGACGCGGTTCAGGAAATAACGGTCATGGGATACGATAAAGACCGCACCTGTGTAGTTAGTCAGAAAGTTTTCAAGCCATGCGATGGAGTTGAGATCCAGATGGTTTGTGGGCTCATCTAACAGAAGAATATCCGGGCTGGTAAGCAGGAGTTTTCCCAGTGCCACCCGTGTTTTCTGTCCGCCGGACAGAGTATCTGTCTTCTTGGAAAAGTCATTTTCCAGGAAGCCCAGTCCTTTAAGTACGCCGATGATCTCACTTTCGCAGGCATAGCCGTTTCGGGATTCAAATTCGGACTGAAGCCGGTTGTATGTCTCAAGTCTCTTTTCCAGTGCCTCTCCGGAAAGTGATTTCAATTCCAGTTCGATGGCGCGGATCTGCCGTTCCATCTCGAGCAGATCTGCCCTGGCACTTCTTAATTCTTCATATATCGTACTGCCGGGAAGGAGATCCTGATGCTGTGCAAGATAACCGATGCTTTTCCCTTTTGACAGTATGATGTTGCCGCCGTCAAGAGGTTCTTCCCCCATGATCATTTTTAATACAGTAGATTTTCCGGCTCCGTTGATCCCTACGAGAGCCGCTTTTTCTTTTTCTTCAATATGAAAGGATCCTTCGTGGACGATGACGCGTTC
>DXEY01000104.1 GCA_019114745.1 Candidatus Mediterraneibacter colneyensis
CTATTTCACAGAAAAGGATGCATCTGTAAAAGATGCATCCCGACTTCTGCGATTTTTAATTATACTCTGGACAGATACTCGCCTGTACGTGTATCGATCTTCAGCACATCCCCTGTCTCACAGAACAGCGGCACATTTACAACAGCGCCTGTCTCTACTGTGGCCGGCTTTGTTGCTCCCTGAGCTGTATCTCCTTTGAAGCCCGGCTCTGTCTCTGTAATCGCCAGCTCCACAAACAGCGGCGGCTCTACGGAGAACACATTGCCTTTGTGAGAACAGATCTTGACATTTTCGTTCTCTTTTACGAATTTAAGAGCATCTCCTACAACCTCGGCGTCAAGCGCGATCTGATCATATGTCTCCACATCCATGAAGTTATAGAGATCCCCGTCTTTATAGAGATACTGCATCTCTTTGCGGTCGATATGAGCGTTCTCAAACTTTTCTGTCGGACGGAATGTTTTCTCAACAACACCGCCGCTTATGATATTTTTCAGCTTTGTTCTTACAAACGCTGCTCCCTTTCCCGGTTTTACGTGCTGAAATTCCAAAATCTGATAAATATTCCCGTCGATCTCAACGGTAATGCCATTCTTAAAATCTCCTGCTGCGACCATTTATCTTCCTCCTTCGATTTGCGCGCCTTACCGGCACTCCATTTACTAATTTTATACTAATTTCCCTTATTTTTCAATCTTTTTTTATAGAAATAGAGAACGACTCGCTCAAGATAACGTTTGAGGACGATCTGTATCTCCTCCTTCGGGTGGATCGGCTTCACAAGAATATTATGGATTCCCGCACGTTTCGCCCCCCAGACATCCGTAAAGAGCTGGTCTCCGACAAAAAGGGTGGTGCCGCGGTCCGTACCCATGATCTCCATTGCCCTGATATAATTCTTTGTGGAAGGTTTATGTGCATTACAGATGTATTTTGTACCGATCTCGCGGTTAAACATATCCACTCTCGGTTTCTGGTTGTTAGAGATCAGGCAGGTGGCAAATCCGATCTGCCCAAGTCTCTCAAACAGTTTCCGGGCGCGTTCGTCCGCCGGAGCTCCATGGGGTACCAGCGTGTTGTCGATATCAAAGATCACCCCTCTGTAACCTTCCTCATACAGTTTTTCAAACGGAATTACATATGTGGAAGCCACATACTCATCCGGAAAGAAACGGTCAAACATTTTCTTTATCCAACTCCATCAGTTTTGTAATGAGTTCTTCGCAGATCTGCAGGATCGTCTTATTGTCGGTCTGTATCACGATGTCGGCAGCCGCCTCGTATTTTTCTCTGCGCTTTTCCATCAGTTCCGCTATGTACTCTACATTATTGTTATCTTTTAAAAGAGGTCTGTCATTGCTGTCCTTCACCCGCTCATAGATCGTCTCGGGACTTGCGGTGAGCAGGACTACCCTGCCGTTTTTCTTCATCTCGGTCACATTCTGCTCCCGCATCGCAACGCCGCCTCCGCAGGAAATAATACAGTTCCTGCCAGTCTGGAGTTCTTTTAAGAGTTCCGTTTCAAGATTACGGAAATATTCTTCCCCATATGTGGCAAAGATATCAGGGATACTCATCTCCTGCCGTTCCGATATTTCCTGATCCATCTCCACCAGCTTCATGTCGAACATCATGCTCAGATAGTCGGAGATCGTAGACTTCCCCGCCCCCATAAAACCTATCAGGACGATATTGTACGAAAACAGCTTTCGCGCCTGGATGCGCTTGCTGTTGCGGTAGATCCGCTTAAACACATCCCTTATTTCTTCCTGGTATTTATTTCCTTCCAGCTTCTCGTCCAGCCGTTTCTGCTGTTTTTCCTCCTGGGCCGGCTGCAGGATCGGCATCCCATATGTCTCTTTATACGCCATGATCTTCTCCACAATACTGTTTCTCTCGACCAGGGCGTCTATGATCTTATCATCGCAGAGCGCAAGCTGCTCGCGGTACATTTCCAAATCGTTCATCTTCATCCTCCATGCCTGACGGGGCCTGGAACCCAGGCTGTTTTCCGTATTCATCCCGTTCAATTCAACCATCATATTATATCAACTTTTACTTATGATAGCAAGAATCAAAATGAAGGGCTGAAGATGCCTGCCCGGCTGTTATCCCGATGTTTTGCTGATCGCATTGCCTACATCTTCCTTAAATGTCTGCCATGCATCCTCGTTCTCCACGAAATATCTGGGGCAGTCTTTCCCGGTTATATCATAGTGCCGTATCACATCGTCCTGGGTCAGGTCAAACTTTACGCAGAGCCACGCCGTAAGCTGGACAAGCGACTGGTATGTCTCCCCGGTAAATTTCCCATCCTCCCCGGGATGGCATGCCTCGATCGAAACCGTATCGTAATTCCTGTCATTGGAGGCATACGCCACTTCCCATGTGGGAACACACTGGATGATCTCACCGTCAAGCCCTACTACGAAATTACTGCTCGCAGAGGTCTCGTGGGAAAACTGGAGCCCGTTAAAATAATCCCTGTTCTCCTGCGCCGTGCTTCCAGGGTTCGCAGTGTAATGGATCACCACGCCCGTAATCCCATTGCTCTCGATTCCCGGTCTTGAATATGGATTTACATCAAGAAGCTGAACGTCAATCGCCGGTTCTGACGCATCGACATCCGCATGGTATCCTCTCCCCAAAACTATACTCCTGACGATCAGCATCACTGTCAGAACTGCAAGAACAGCCATTCCCGCGATCATAAACCTCCTGTCACGAACGCGTTTCCTGTTCCGTCCCCGATTTCTGCTGCTATTTCGGCTGTGCTTCCCCGCTGAACTCCGGTATGTACCCATCTGTAACTTTCACTGTCCTTTAACTTTCGTATTGCTTCCCGCATTCTGTACTCCCGTACTCTTTCCTGATAGTACCACACAATTCTGTAACTATCATGAACAAAATCTTATGAATTTATAAACAAAACCGGCCTCCGGACATGTTTCCATGCCAAAGACCGGTTTTAAGCCCATATATCCTGTCAGTATATTCTGTTCCTTATTCGTCAACGCTGTAGTTCGGCGCCTCTTTTGTGATGTGGATATCGTGCGGATGGCTTTCCCTCAGGGATGCGGCAGAGATCCTCATAAATCTTCCGTTCTCTTTCAGTTCCGCGATCGTGTGAGTGCCGCAGTATCCCATGCCCGAACGAAGGCCTCCCATAAGCTGGAATACGGTATCTTCTACCGTTCCCTTATAAGCAACACGTCCTTCTACACCTTCCGGCACGAGTTTCTTCGCATTTTCCTGGAAATAGCGGTCTTTGCTTCCGTTTTCCATCGCGGCGATGGAACCCATTCCACGGTAAACTTTATATTTTCTTCCCTGGTATAACTCAAATGTTCCCGGGCTTTCATCACATCCGGCAAAGATACTTCCCATCATACATACATTCGCGCCGGCAGCGATCGCTTTCGTCATATCTCCGGAGTACTTAATTCCTCCGTCTGCAATGATCGGTATTCCGTATTCTTTTGCCGCTTCATAACAGTTCATAACCGCCGTGATCTGCGGAACGCCGATACCTGCCACAACGCGGGTCGTACAGATAGATCCCGGGCCGATTCCTACCTTCACAGCGTCTACCCCGGCTTCTATCAGCGCCTTTGCCCCTTCCCCGGTAGCCACATTTCCTGCGATGACCTGGAGATCCGGGTATTTCTCTTTTACCATGCTCACCGTGCGCAGCACGTTTGCAGAATGTCCGTGTGCGGAGTCCATTACGACTACGTCTACCTTCGCTTTTACAAGCTCCTCAACGCGCTCCAGACAGTTCGCTGTAATACCGATCGCCGCACCGCAGAGCAGGCGTCCCTGGGAATCTTTTGCAGACAGCGGATATTTGATCTGTTTCTCGATGTCCTTGATCGTGATAAGACCTTTCAGGTTGCCCTCATCGTCTACGATCGGAAGTTTTTCCTTTCTTGCTTTTGCGAGGATCTTCTTTGCCTCTTCAAGGGTGATCCCTTCTTTTGCAGTGATCAGCCCCTCTGATGTCATGGATTCTTTGATTTTCTTAGAGAAGTCTTCTTCAAATTTCAGGTCACGGTTCGTGATGATCCCGACCAGCTTGCGTCCTTCTGTGATCGGCACCCCTGAGATGCGGAACTTCGCCATCAGATTGTTTGCATCTTCCAGCGTATTCTCCGGTGAAAGATAAAACGGATCTGTGATAACGCCGTTCTCCGATCTCTTTACCTTGTCCACCTCTTCAGCCTGCGCCTCGATCGACATATTTTTATGAATGATCCCGATGCCGCCCTGACGTGCCATGGCGATCGCCATACGGTGCTCTGTAACAGTGTCCATCCCGGCGCTCATCATCGGTATATTAAGTTTGATCTTCTTCGTCAGACATGTTGACAGATCCACCTCATTGGGAATCACTTCTGAATACGCCGGCACAAGCAGTACGTCGTCAAATGTAATCCCTTCACCAATAATCTTTCCCATATCTACGACCTCTCTTTCTTTTGAATCCATTTTATAGTAATTGCAAATATTTATTTGATATACTACCGAAATTCAGAACGTCTGTCAACCGTTTTCAGATAAGCCTGTATCGAATTTAACTTGATTTATTTTAAGATTTATTTATAAGCAGCACTTATTTATTGATCAAATTCCGGTTCATACAGGCACGGCGGACACCTTCCGGGCGTATCGTGCAAAACAACAGGCGGTATGTATCACAAACAATACATACCGCCTGAAAATCCTCTTTGCCCGGGCAAATCAGGTTTTACATCATGCCCATTCCGCCAGCTCCGCCTGCCGGTGCTGCCGGCTGCGGCTCTTTAATGGTGGATACTACAGATTCTGTTGTGAGCAGTGTAGATGCAACGCTTGTCGCGTTCTGAAGAGCGCTTCTCGTAACCTTTGCGGGATCAAGGATTCCGCTCTCTACCATATCTACATACTCTTCTTTATATGCGTCAAATCCGGTTCCCGGCTCTGACTCTCTTACTTTATTTACGATAACAGCTCCTTCAAGACCTGCATTTGCTGCGATCTGGTACAGCGGAGCCTCCAGAGCTTTCAGGATAATGCGGGCGCCTGTCTTTTCGTCGCCTTCAAGCTCTTCTGTCATCTTTGCAACTTCCTTCGCAGCATGGATATATGCGGAACCGCCTCCTGCGATGATTCCTTCCTCTACTGCCGCTCTTGTCGCGTTGAGAGCATCCTCCATACGGAGTTTTGCCTCTTTCATCTCTGTCTCTGTAGCAGCGCCTACACGGATAACAGCTACGCCTCCTGCCAGTTTTGCAAGTCTCTCCTGAAGTTTCTCTCTGTCGAAATCAGATGTCGTCTCCTCGATCGCTTTCTTGATCTGAGCGATTCTGTCATTGATCGCGCTCTTCTCGCCGCAGCCGTCAACGATAACTGTGTTCTCTTTCTGGACTTTAACGGATTTTGCACGTCCGAGCTGATCCATTGTCGTCTCTTTCAGGTCAAGTCCGAGTTCCTCGGAGATCACCTGTCCGCCTGTCAGGATCGCGATATCCTGAAGCATCTCTTTTCTTCTGTCGCCGTATCCCGGAGCTTTTACTGCAACTACGTTGAATGTACCGCGCAGTTTGTTTACGATCAGAGTTGTAAGAGCCTCGCCCTCGATATCCTCGGCAATGATAAGGAGTCTTGCACCGGACTGTACTACCTGCTCAAGGAGGGGCAGGATATCCTGGATGTTGGAGATCTTCTTATCTGTGATCAGGATATACGGATCTTCCAGTACCGCTTCCATCTTCTCCATATCTGTTGCCATATATGCTGAAATATATCCGCGGTCAAACTGCATACCTTCTACAAGATCCAGCTCTGTCTGCATTGTCTTGGACTCTTCGATCGTGATAACTCCGTCGTTTGAAACTTTCTCCATCGCGTCGGCTACCATCTGTCCTACAGACTCATCGCCTGATGAAACAGCCGCAACTCTTGCGATCTGCTCTTTTCCTTTTACCTTGCTGCTCATAGCATGGATCGCTTCTACCGCTTTGTCCGTTGCTTTCTTCATACCTTTTCTCAGGACGATCGGGTTAGCGCCTGCTTCGAGGTTCTTCATTCCCTCGTGTACCATAGCCTGTGCCAGTACAGTAGCTGTTGTCGTACCGTCTCCGGCAACATCATTTGTCTTGGATGCAACTTCTCTGATAAGCTGTGCTCCCATGTTTTCAAACCCGTCTTCCAGCTCGATCTCTTTTGCGATCGTAACACCGTCGTTTGTGATCAGCGGTGCGCCGAAAGATTTGTCAAGAACTACGTTTCTTCCTTTCGGTCCAAGTGTAACTTTTACTGTATCAGCCAGCTGGTTCACGCCGCTTTCGAGGGCTGCTCTGGCTTCAGTTCCGTATTTGATTTCCTTTGCCATTTCCATGCATCTCCTTATTCTTTGTTATTCTATAATCAGTTCTGATATCCGCGCCTATTCCTCAACAATTGCCAGGATATCGCTCTGTTTTACAATGATATACTCTTCGCCGTCAAGCTCTACGTCTGTTCCTGCATATTTGGAATAGATCACCTTGTCGCCGGCCTTTACCTGCATCTCAACTTCTTTGCCATCTATATTTCCTCCAGGACCTACAGCAATAACTTCTGCCTCCTGGGGTTTTTCTTTCGCCTGTCCGGGAAGAACGATACCGGATTTTGTTGTCTCTTCTGCTTCTAACTGTTTTAAAACAATTTTGTCACCTAATG
>DXEY01000105.1 GCA_019114745.1 Candidatus Mediterraneibacter colneyensis
CGACCGGCCTGAGATCCTGGCCATTTGGGAATATTGTCGAAATAATGAGGAAGATGGTCATCCCCGTAAACATAAATTTTGCCATTTTATAAAATCCCGGCACATCTGTAAAAAAGAAGTACAGGAACACCGCAGCGATAAACACGAACCACAGAAGATACGGCACAATAAAATACTCAATAAACGGAATCTGTTCATCCAGCCGGATCTGGACAAGATGATAACGCGTCGTCACATGTTTCTCCAGAAAGAGAAACCACGGCATATACACCAGGATATACAGAAACACCCATGCGTGTTTATACTTTTTTACAAGATCAGCGAATTTTCCTTTCATAGATGACGCCCCTTTAAATTACGGTATTGTCTGTTTTTACGCCCCTGACCGTTTTCCCTGTTTTTCTCTTAATCCGCAACGATTATAGCACGATTTAAAATCAACAACAACCTTCTTCACAAAACATTTAGGAAATCTTAGGATTCTCGCATTCCTGCCCTTACTCAACCATGACTTTCATCTTCTGTTCCAGCAGCCTGACCGAGATATCCCGCCTCAGGTATCCCGGCTCCCCGTCCGTATGGATCGCCAGGGCCCGCTCCGTCATCACATGTACAGACGCGCACCGCATCACCTCAACGCCGCGAAACCCCAGATGTTTTCCAAATAGCGCCAGCGGAAGCAAAAACAAAATTCCGGGCACTTTCACATCATACAGTACGATCACATCCAGCATACCGTCCTCCGGCGACGCTTCCGGGCAAAAGCGAAAGCCCCCGCCTTCAAAGGGCAGATTCATAAATGCCGCGAAATATGTATTCGGAAACACCTTCTCTGTTCCATCGGAAAGGATCATCTTCATCTTCACAGGGCGGTCTTTTCTCAACCTGTCTAACGCCACTACCGCGTAGCTCAGCTTCCCCATGCCGATCCGGTTCAGAAACGACTTCCACTTAGAAACGCAGACTTCATGACAGACAGCCGCGTCAAATCCGATTCCTCCGCTCACTGCGAAACGCCTTCTGCCATCCGTTTTCACGATCTCACCGATATCCATACAGATCGTGCGTTTCGGATGAAGTATCAGTTCAAGCGCTTTCTGCGGGTCGTCCGGGAGCCCCAGCCCGCGGGCAAAGTCATTGCCGGACCCGACAGGGATATATCCCAGAGTCGTCTTCTCCGGATTTACGATCCCGTTTACGACCTCATTCACAGTCCCGTCGCCTCCGAGCACCACCAATGTGTGCGCCCCGCCGTCCGCTGTGATCTTTGCCGCGATTTTCTCTGCTTCCTTTCCCGCTCCCGTCTGAAAGCTCTGATACGCGACCCTCTGCTTCTTCAACTCCGGTTCCAGCATATGCCAGACCATTTTCCCCATCCCGGAACGGGCTTTTGGATTAATGATAAAATAATACTCGGTCTTCACTGTTCCCCCTCGCAGAGCACTGCATCCAGATATTTTCCGAGGGAACGGCTCATATTCCCCTCAAAATCAGCATCTCCGTGTTTTACGCACCACTCAAATACATTTCCGATCACGATCATCCGGATGTCAGTCGTAAACTCCTCTATCTCCACATTGAGCGTAACGATGCCTGCCGCCAGCGCTTTCTCGACATATGTCTGCACAGTGACGATCGGATAGGGTCTTTCCATCCGGATCGCCGCGTTCAGCGCCTGGTTCTTTGTATCGTAATACTCCGCCACAAATTCTACGCCCAGCTCCCGGCAGTATTTGACATAATTCAGATATACTTGGATGATCCCTTCCTTTACTCCGTCCACACTGTCCGGAAGTTCGAGCAGATCCGGATCGATCTTCGGCTGGTCTTCAATGTAGTAGGACAGCAGGTCGTCTTTCGTTTTAAAATGATGATAAAAGCTTCCATTAGAAACGCCCGCCTCCTCACAGATATTTTTTATCGACAGCTCCTCATAACCCTTCTTTTCCAGGATATGTTTCGCCGCCCGAAAGATTTTTTCCCGCGTTTCCCGGGATTTCTGCTGTTGTTTAGAAATTGGTGCTTTCTCACTCATTTTTATGATACTCTCCTGTGCTTTCTATCGTAGTCAGTATATCACAAGCGACAGGCAGTTTCAAGAAAACAGAGCAGGCTCTGTTTCAGTCGGGCATATATGCCTCAAAAGCTGACGGCATCGGATAACGTTCCTGAAGTTCGCTGATGCCGGCAAAGATCACTCCCTCTTCCTTTTCCTTCTGTCCGTCCATCTCCCGCTCCAGTTCATCCACCAGTATCTCGTACCCGGTCATATGCCACTCCACATGGCTGAATATATGCCTGGCGCTCCCCAGCCTGCGGATGCGGACGGGGACAAGCCCCAGTTCTCTTCCATATTCCGCCGCCTCTTCTATGCTCAGATGTCCCTCCCTGTTCGGAAATTCATACATGCCTGCCAGAAGTCCTTTGGATGGGCGTCTCCGGATCGCAGTTTTCTCCTCATCCCGAAAGATAAAGACTGTCCGCTTCTCGATCTTCCTGTTTTTTGCCTTTGATTTCACAGGAAAATCCAACTCCCTTCCCTGTTCATGCGCCAGGCACACCGAACTTACGGGACACTCCTCACATTTTGGCGCGCCGTTCGGCAGGCACACGACCGCTCCGAGCTCGATCAGCCCCTGGTTAAAATCTCCCGGGTCTTTGCGGGGAATGACTTCCTCAAGGGCAGACTCGATCCTCGTCTTTGTCCCCGCCTTCGCTATATCCGATCCGTCCGCAGTGATCCTGGAAACTACGCGGAGCACATTGCCGTCCACAGCCGGTTTTGGGATATGGTACACAAACGAGCTGATCGCACCCGCTGTATAATTCCCGATTCCCTTCAGTGAACGGATCTCTTCGTATGTCTCCGGGAAATGCCCGCCATACTCCTCCATGATCTGGCGCGCAGCTTCCTTCAGGTTTCTCGCCCGGTTATAATAGCCGAGCCCTTCCCAGAGTTTCAGCAGCCGTTCTTCCGGCACCTGTGCCAGAGACTGTACGTCAGGCAGTTCCTTCAGGAACCGGTCATAATACGGCTTTACCGCCTCCACCCTCGTCTGCTGAAGCATGATCTCCGAGATCCACACACGATAGGCATTCATACGCTTTCTCCATGGCAGATCCCTCTTTTCTCTCCGGTACCATTCCACCAGCGGCTCTGCCGCTTCTTTCAGCCTCGGGCTTTCCAGCACCACATCGACCGGCTCCCGGATTGAAATACTGTCCGGCGTCACTTCACAGTCACGGGCAAGGATCTCTACTCCGGCCGCCTTCGCCCGTTTCAGCGCCTCGGCAAACTCCGGATGGGTATCGGTATTCGGTGTAAAATATCTGACGCCCCTCATCTGGATCACGAAAAAGACATATGCTTCATATCCTTCCTTTTTCGCCCGGATCAGTTCTTCCAGATGCTTGACCGCGCGTTCACTGGGGGCATCGGGAAAACGGCAGACGCCGTCTTCCTCAAGCGTCACGCCTTTCACTTCAATAAATATCTTTCTCTCTCCGGCCTCGACATACAGATCAAAGCGTGAATTGCCGTACACCGTCTCCGGACGCACCAGGCAGGCGCCAGGAAACAGATGTCCCTCTTCGATCCATTCCTGCACAACACGGTTTGGAATCTGCGAATCCATGTTGATCAGACGTGAGCCTTTCTCCACTGCGATCAGATCCCACTTTGTCTTTCTCTGTGGATTACCGCTCTCCTGTATATACACTGCCGCCCCCGGGATCAGCAGCTCGGCGCATCTCCCGGTATTCTTCACATGGATCGTCTCTTCCCTGCCATCTAAACGCACGCGTGCGATAAATCGGTTGGGTCGTTCTATAAATGCTGCTTTCGCGATCCTTTCATATATCATATCTCTTAACTCCTGCCCTTATTCTTCCACATCTGCCCTCCGGGCTTCTCACACAAAAGGACGCCGAAATAATGCATGCATAATTTCGGCGTTTCTCTCTGTAAACAAAATCTTCTATAAGATCTTTGAAAGGAACTCTTTGAGCCTCTCATCCTTCGGGTGTTCAAAGAACTCCTCCGGCGGCGCCTCCTCACGGATCTGTCCGTCGTCCATAAAGATCACCCTGGACGCCACCTCCCGGGCGAAGCCCATTTCATGGGTGACAACCACCATGGTCATTCCTTCTTTTGCCAGTTTCTTCATCAGATCCAGCACTTCGCCAACCATCTCCGGATCCAGCGCCGAAGTAGGCTCGTCGAAAAGGATCACATCAGGGTTCATTGCCAGGGAACGGATGATCGCAACCCTCTGCTTCTGTCCTCCTGACAGTGTGGACGGATAAGCGTCAGCCTTATCGTCCAGACCGATCCTTTCAAGCAGTTCAAGGGCGTGCTGTTTCGCTTCCTCGCGGATCTGCTCTTTCGTTGTTGTGATCGGGATCAGTTCCTCCTTATTGCTGCGGAATCTGTTTTTAAAACGGATCATACGATTTTTCCGCTTTGCCTTTTTCAGATCCTGGCAGCCCAGATAAGCCGGAGCCATCATCACATTCTGCAGCACCGTCTTATTATTAAAAAGATTAAAATGCTGGAATACCATTCCCATATGCCGCCGGTGCACATTAATGTCCACCTTCATGTCGGCGATATCCACTCCTTTGAAAATGATACTTCCCGCTGTCGGATCCTCCATACAGTTCAGGCATCTGAGAAAGGTACTCTTACCGGAACCGGAAGGCCCGAGCACAGCAACGATATCGCCTTTATTGATGGTGATATTGATCCCTTTTAAGATCTCAAGATCACCGAAGCTTTTCCTAAGATTAATTACGTCTATCACTCTTCTTCAGGCTCCTTTCCAGTAATTTAATGAGCAGGGTGATCACCAGCACGATCGCAATGTAGATCAGCGCCATAACAAGGTACGGAACCATAAATTCATAATTATTTGTTCCGATATAGTTAAATGCCACATAGAGATCTGCTGCCCCGACAAAACTTACGACAGATGTCTCTTTGATCAGAGAGATAAACTCGTTTCCCAGTGTCGGGAGAATGTTCTTCACCGCCTGGGGGATCACGATCTTCGTCATACTCGCCCCAAAGCTTAATCCCACTGCACGTCCTGCCTCCATCTGTCCCGGATCGACAGACTGGATACCGCTCCTCATGATCTCAGATATATAAGCGCCGCTGTTCAGCCCGAATACAAGCATTGACACCTGCACTCCGCTGATATTCCATCCGAGGATCGGCAGGAGTACATAGTAAAACACAAGGAGCTGGACCACCATTGGCGTCCCGCGGAACAGCGCTACGTAGAAGCTGCAGATCCCGTTCAGTATCCTCGGCAGAACCTTATATTTCGGCAGCACTCTCACGGTAGCGATCACTGTACCGATCAGAATGCCGAGTATCAGACCGCACACAGCGATCAGAAGCGTATTCTGCAGGCCTTCCACTACTCTTACATAGCCATTCTGATCTATAAATATTTCTATAAACTTATCTACCTTCTGACTAAAATTACCCATTACTTTCCCTTCTCAAACGAAGGAAAATGCATGCATCTGTAAATTCCGACATCGATGCCTGTATTTTCCTTCCTAACCCAAGTCATGTTTTCTCTGTTCTGTTGTCCTCTTATACCGGAGGCATGCAGATATTACTGCATTGCATTGATCGACTCTGTGATAGCTGCCGCCGGAGCTGCATCAATGATCACATAGTCAATATTTCCATTGAGCATATCCTGTACTGCAAGAGAACCGCTCTTGTACGGCTGGCATGTAGCCTCAAGTCCCGGGAATCCGAGATCTTCACTTCCCTCTACATAGCTCTGGCCTGTTGTTCCCTGCTGAACTCCGATCTTCACAGAGGAGTCAAGCCCGGCAAGTGCCTCAGCGATCGATTCCGCATCTTCCATATCGTCAAACGCCGTATCGTCGCTCGGAACGATCAGACGCTGGGATGCCTGATAATAAGTATCGGAGAAAGTCACATACTCTTTTCTCTCATCACTGACTGTAAGTCCTGCCATGGCAATGTCACATTTCTGCTGTCCGACAGACAGGCATACCGCATCAAAATCCATATTCTGGATGACAAGCTCCTGTCCAAGCTCTTCAGCGAGAAGCGCTGCGATCTCCATATCAATGCCTACATAGTTCTCGCCCTCCATGTACTCAAACGGCTCGAACGCTGCATTCGTAGCTACTACAAGCTGGTCTTTTGATTCATCAAGCGCTGCAGACTCCACTGCCACCGGCTCGCCGTCTCCGAAATATCTGTCAAAGATCTCATCTAACGTGCCGTCTTCCTGAATCTTGGCGATAAACGCATTCACCTGCTCCAGGAGTTCCGGCTGACTCTTATCTACACCGAAAGCATACTCTTCACTTGTAAGATCAACGTCAATTACCTTTGCTTCTTTCGACGCTTCCGTCTCTTCACTTCCACCGCATCCTGCCGCCAGTCCCATCGTAAGAGCAGCAGTCAGGCATATTGCCAATAACTTCTTCATTCTTCTTTCCTCCA
>DXEY01000106.1 GCA_019114745.1 Candidatus Mediterraneibacter colneyensis
TATATCGGTATTTCCAATTGCTTTGCCTATCAGCTTGCCAAAGCTAATGCACTGGCAGAAAAAGAAGGGTTTGCCAAATTTGTCTCCATACAGGGACATTACAATTTGATCTTCCGAGAAGAAGAGCGGGAGATGGCAAAACTGTGCGCAGAGGATAATATTGCGATGACGCCTTACAGCTCTCTGGCAGGCGGAAGGCTTTCCAGACACCCGGGAGAAACGTCCAGGAGACTGGAAGAGGATGATTATGCACGCCTGAAATATGATGCGACGGCTGAGCAGGATCTTGCGATCATTCAGCGGGTCGCCGGGCTGGCGGAACGCCACGGCGTGAGTATGACCGAGGTTTCCCTTGCATGGCTGCTTACAAAAGTGACTGCGCCTGTAGTGGGAGCAACAAAACTTTCTCATATTGAAGGAGCGGCGAAAGCGGTGGATTTGAAATTAAGCGGAGATGAAATACATGATCTGGAGGAACCATATGTTCCTCACCGTCTGGTTGGCGTGATGGCTCAAAATACAGCTGCGGCTTCGGGAGAGCCTCATGTCTGGTCGGCAGGAAAACAAAAAACTGAATGAGGGGATCATCCTCCGAGTGTAACAGACAGGGGGCAGCCGCTTGAGATTACCGGCTGCCCCTGTTTTATCTGTATGAAAAACACCGGACGATCAATCCTCCGCAGCCTTATTGATGCAGGTGATGGCGTTCAGGCTTCTGGGATATCCGATATAGGGCAGACACTGGGAAACTACTTTGATCAGAAATGCCTTGTCATTGCCCAGGTTCATATTGCCTTTGGAATGTGCGATGAGCTGAGGCTCACATCCGCCCTGAGCGGCAAGGAAACAGAACGTGATCATCTCGCGTTGTTTTAAGTCGAGCCCCGTGCGGGTGTAGTAGTCGCCGAAGCAGTTGGCAGCGAGCCAGCGGTTGATATGTCCGGCTTTCCACGCCTCATTCATATGAGCGCCGAAGATATCGACCTGCGCCTGTACTCCCTTTTCCAATCGGTCTTCCAGCGTAGTTGTCGCCTGTCCCCCGAGCGGCAGTTTCACACCGCGTGAAGTAAGAAGATCATTTACGGCGTCAAGGAACGGGCGTACACGTCCGATTCCGAGATAATCCACCGCCTGATAGACGATCTCTTTGAGCATGACCGGAGTCATCCCGGCATCCAGCGCCCGCGGGACTTCCAGGCGAAACTCGTCAATCCCCTGGCATCCGACCAGCGCCGCTGTAATTGCCATGTGACGGGTGATGTCATCGAGCTGCTGTCCTTCTTCGTTTACAACCTCATCAAAAGCAAAATATTCAAAGCGTTCTGTAAATTCCGGATCTGTATGTTTATAATTTCTCATTGTGATTGCCTCCCTGATCTTTACTGCAGTTTTGAGTAAGCGGCATCATCCACGGGCTCCAGCCACTCGTTGCCCGTCTCTGTCCCCGGCGCTTCAAAAGCGATATGGGAGAACCAGCTGTCAGCTTTGGCACCGTGCCAGTGTTTTACTTCCGGCGGGATCACGATGACAGTTCCCGGTTCCAGGCTGACAGGATCTTTCCCCTCTTCCTGATACCAACCCTCACCGGCTGTACAGATCAGGATCTGCCCGCCGCCTGTCTTTGCGTGATGGATATGCCAGTTGTTGCGGCATCCCGGCTCGAATGTGACGTTGGCGAGGGCAATCGGGCACTCTCCCGGCTGTGTCAGCGGATTTAAATAGGAATTGCCGATAAAATACCGGGCGAAAGCAGAGTTTTCTGCTCCGAGCCCGAATACGTTTGCTTTGTCAAATGTTGCTTTGTCCTGAATCTTCATAATAAAATACCTCCTAAATAATTTTTTCACCGCTGCGAATCTGGTAGCGGAGATAATCCAGTTTACTGATCTGCTTCTCACGGAAATGGACATCATCCAGCAGATTCCGCCGTTTTTCTTCAAGTATTTTAAGACGCCGGTCGCTGCTGTCTTTCTGTTCCAGAAGAAGCTTCATGTAGGTCTCTATTTCAGAAATTTCAAACCCGATATCGTGCAGGGTCATGATCATGCCCAGACGTTCCAGATCCGTATCGTCATACTGCCAGGCACCCATTACTTTTTTGACTGCCCCGCACAGTCCCCAGCGCTCATACTCATGAAGCAGTTCAATCGGTATGTGATAGCGCTCGCTTGCCTCATTGATCGTCATTTGATGCCTCCTCTCCAAATAGAGCTTTTTCGGAACAATTTCATTGTAGTCTCTAATCAGAAAAGTGTCTAATGCTTATATTGGATTCTCAGAAATGCCTGAAACGAATATCTGGCGATTCATCATGAGTATTAGACATTGGCTGGGAAAGAGGGTATGCTTATAACAGATAAACGGAACAGAAAGGAGGAATTTTTTGAAACCGAAAATGGTACTGAAGCTTTTGGCAGATCTGTCCATGATAGTTTTGCTTCCTTTTTTGATGTCCTATCTGCTGGCGGGGGAGACTGTCCATGAGTGGATGGGGCTTGCAATGTTTCTTCTTTTTATTTTTCACCATCTGCTGAACCGGCAGTGGCACAAAAATATATTCCGTGGGAAATATACACCGCTGCGTATACTGCAGACATCGGCAGACGTGCTGCTACTGGCAGCAATGACCGGGCTGATGGTAAGCGGAATCATCCTGTCCAGAGAGGTATTTGACTTTCTTCCGATATCCGGAGGGATGGGATTTGCCCGGAGCCTCCATATGCTTGCCTCATACTGGGGATTTCTGCTCATGAGCCTGCATCTGGGACTGCACTGGAGCATGATCATGGGCGTGCTCAGGAACGCAGCCAAAATCCGGCGTCCGTCGAAAGCCAGGACGCGGACGCTCCGTGTTCTGGCGATTATGCTCAGTATATACGGGATCTGTGCCTTTGTAAAAAATGACATCGTGTCCTATCTGTTTTTACAGACACATTTTGTATTCATTGATGCAGATCAGACGCTGATTTCTTTTCTGGCTGAATACCTCGGCATGATGGGGATGTGGGCAGTCCTTTCTTATTACACAGGAAAGCTGCTCCGCCGTTTTGGAACAAAACAGGCTGAGTACAGTACAACAATAAATGATCGATCGTGAAATGGAGGTATTTGTAATGAAAACGATTCAAAATCACATATTTGATGAAGAAAGAGCCCTTTATGGGGTCAATGATATTCTGGTAAAAGACTGCCGTTTTGACGGCCCGGCAGACGGGGAGAGTGCGTTTAAAGAATGTTCAGGGGTTGAAGTGGAGCACTGCTTTTTCAATCTGAGATACCCGTTCTGGCATGACCACGGACTGTCGATCAAAAGCTCGGAAATGACAGAACTTTGCAGGGCGGCGCTCTGGTATTCGGATCATGTCACGATTTCCGGCAGCCGGCTTCACGGGATCAAGGCGCTGCGTGAGTGCAGTGATGTGAAGATAAATGGATGTGATATTATTTCTCCTGAATTTGGGTGGTCTGTCCGCAAGATCGAGATGAACGACTGTGATATCCAGAGCGAATATTTTATGATGCGCTCTTCCAATCTGCGTTTTCGCAATGTGCGCATGCAGGGAAAATATTCTTTCCAGTATATTGAGGACGCGGTATTCGACTCCTGCACATTTGATACGAAAGACGCTTTCTGGCATGCGAAAAATGTGACGGTGCGGAACAGTGTGGTGAAAGGGGAGTACCTGGCGTGGTACAGCGAGGATATTACGTTTGAGAACTGCCGGATCATCGGTACGCAGCCGTTGTGTTATTGTAAAGGGCTGAAGCTAGTGAACTGCGAAATGATCGATACCGATCTTGCCTTTGAACGTTCGGAGGTAGAAGCAGTGATCATAACCCCGGTAATCAGCATTAAAAATCCGATGTCAGGATACATTACTGTTCCGGCGGCAGATGAGATCATCCGGGATATCGACGAGGCAAAAGGGATCGTCTATGTCCGGAATCAGCAGAAAAGCCCGGAGTGTGCCTAGACATTATCGCGCAGGTTCTCAAGATACTGTCTGGCATAGGAGATAAATGCATTCCCGGCGGGTGAGAAAACCTGCGTTTTTTTCCAGACAAGAACCGTGCCGGACTCAAGGGCGGGCCTGAGCGGGATAAATCGCAGGCCGTCATAGGAGCAGTTCAGTTCCAATGTGACAACATTTCCCAGATGGCATTTGGCGAGCTCGGCGATGTTGTAGAGAAGGTTTCCGGACGCAACACGCTGAAGCCCGTCAGCATACTCTCCAAACCAGTTCAGAAGTTCATTCTGCACCATTTCACGCTGTGAGAGGATTACCGGAAAGCATGACAGCTCTTCCGGAGTCACTTCTTCTTTTCCGGCAAGTTCCGAATTTTCATTTACGAGGGCGCCCCACCGCTCTTTAAACGGAGTGCGCACAAAATTATATTTTGAGATATCTACCGGTTCTACGAGAAGCCCCATATCAAGGATCCCATGGTCGATCCGCTCTTTGATGTTGTCAGACTGACCGCTGTATATTTCAAACTGTACTTCCGGGTGTTCACTGTGAAAGGAAGCGATCAGTTCTGCGAGAAACCGGGAGCTTTTGAGTTCGCCGCTTCCGATGGATATTTTCCCTGTAAGCTGAGAGGTTTTGTGCTGCATGTCTTCCATTGTTTTCTCAGTCAGTGCTACGATTTCTTCCGCGCGGCGGCGCAGGAGCATGCCGTCTTCCGTCAGTATGATGCGGTGCTTACTCCGCTGGAACAGCTTTACGCCAAGCTCTTCCTCGAGTTGGATCAACTGCCGTGACAGCGTGGGCTGCGTAATGTGGAGAAGTTCGGCGGCATGGGTGATGTTTTCCTCACGCGCCGTCATCAGAAAATATTTCAATACGCGAAGTTCCATGACAGATACCTCCTGCTTTTATATAGTTTCAGTGTATCACGGCGACAAAATGTGAGTCAAGAAAGAAATGCCCTGAAAGCATTTATTAAAGCGTAATATGCATTCTATTTTATCCACTTAAAGTTTTCTGCCCCGGCTCCGATCTCGAAGTGGTATTTTGCAATTCCGAGATCGATCTTCGTATAGAAACCAAATCCGGCTTTCGCTGCCACCTTTCCGTCTTTGAGAGTAAACAGGAATTTCTGCTGGTTCATGGCAGTGGGCGCCAGCAGGGCTGCTTCCGCCCCGGCTTTAAACCATCCGGGGAGAATGCCGTCTGTTTTTGTCACGTCAGTGACTGCCTTGGACTTGTGGGGCACGCCCTGCGAAGTGCCGTGGCCGAGTGAGATGACGATACACAGTTTCTCTCCATTGTCTATAGTGAAAGCGGTCTTTATCTTGCTGTAAGTCATAGCGACCCAGCATGTGTTCAGCCCGATCTGCTGTGCTTTCAGGACAAGCCGTTCTCCGTAATACCCGCATTTTTCATCCAGACCGGCGTCCTTTTTCCCGATCATGGCGATATAGTTTCTGACTCCTCTGAACTTCCCGTAATGTGCCATAAAACCGTCAAAGGCTTTCGGCTCGTTCTTCACGAGCTGGATGTGCAGACCGCTTTCTTTATTGCATGCGCTGATCTCCTGCTCCAGTTCAGCGACGATCTCTTCGCTGAGCGGTCTGTCCTCATACTGGCGTACACTGTGTCTTTCTTTCATTGCTTCTTTTAAATCCATGATTTTGCCATCTCCATTCGTTGTTCTATTTTTGGTTATGCTTCTGTATCGCCTCGCTCCGGCAGACTGTCCATGATCTCTTTTGCATGGGTGAGCATATGGAGCAGGCGCTCCATGGCGTCGGAGCCGGCGTCGAAATAATAATAATTCTTCGTACCCTCTTTGCGCATGGTCAACAGTCCGGCATCTTTTAAGATCTGGATGTGATGGGAAACGGCGGGGCGCGAGAGGTGGGTTCTCTCTGTGACTGCGCCTACGCGGACGCCGCCGTATTTATTCATCTGCATCATTTCCAGAATGAGATGCTGACGGTTCTCATCGCCGAGAGCCAGCAGGATCTTACGGCAGTTCTCAAATTCACTGGCAAGCTGTGCGAGTTCTCTCTGGTGGTCTGTCATGATTACACTCCTTTGGTTTATTAGTTTAAACTATTGTACCATAGATTTTATTTATGCATTATCCGTAAAGAAAATCGAGTTGAATGCGGGGAAGAGGAATTTCTTGACACAAAATCGTACATATGTAATAATTAAGCGGAAAGCGGAACGAAGTCGCCATATCCACAGAAAAACTCAAAGGAGGAAGAATATGTTACGCCGGAAGATCGCAGTATTATGCTTATTTACTTTGCTGTTTAGCACCGGATGCGGAGAAAACACCCGGCAGGAGACAGAGAAAATCCAGACAGAGGACGCAGGAGAAAACAGAGAGCAGGAGATTTCAGATGAATCGGTAAAACTGGCGGAGGGGTACCGGTCAGCCTATGAGAGTGCTGAGAGAAACGGGCAGTTAGATTCTCTGGAGCTGAAGTGTGAAATTACGGAATATTTGGGAGACGCCGGGTATGCGGCAGTGGATATGGCTGACCTGACCAACATGGTGAATTATGAACAGGCGGAGGCATTCTGCGAGAGCGCAGAGGCAGGAGAAGAGAATCGTGTGACGATCTTTGCGGTCATGGATAAAGGAGCGTTTATTCGCTATGACATGGAAACACAGGGCGGCGGGATCGATGTTGCGGTCAGCAGCCTGAGGTGGGAGAATGGCAGTCCCAATGTTTACTATTATAATGAATTTACCGCTCATTCATGGAAATATACGGAGAAGGGCTACCTGTTTATCGAAGAGTACCGTCCGCCCGGCTATGACGGCGCTCCGGGCGAGATCGCATTTCGGGTAAAGCCGCTGGACGAGACCTGCCGGGAGCTGAACCTCAGATATGTAAATCCCGTGGGATATAAGTTAAATAACCTGCTGATCACAGACTGGGATGAGCAGGATTTTTCAGATTTGAATTTTTATGACCTGTATGATAAATTGTACTATATTAAATATGGGGAATATGTGCCGTATGAACCGTATGAGGGAGCGGAGTATGACATACCGGCACAGGAGTTTGAACAGGTGATCCAGAGCTATTTCCGGATCGGAAGGGAACAGCTTGCGGAAAAGACGATATATGATCCCGAAAATGAGACCTACTGCTACAGGCCGAGAGGATATCATGAAAATGAGCTTCCGTACGGCCCCTATCCCGAGGTGACTGCCTGGGAGAAGCAGGCAGACGGGACGCTCAGGCTTACGGTGGAGGCGGTCTGGGAGAGACGGATGGCGGATCAGGCGGGAGTCAGTGAGTTAGTAGTCCGGCCCCTTGGAGACGGCAGCTTCCAGTATGTGTCCAACCGGGTCACAGCGTATGATGAATCATTGAAGCTGCCCTGGCATACGCCCCGGCTGACCGATGAAGAGTGGCAGTCGTACTATGGCAGCGGGGCGGGAAGCTCCGGTGATGAATAGCAGGAGGGAGAAAAATGGATCATATTTCGGACGCAAATGGAATCCTGTGGCTTTTTGCCGTGATACTTGCTTTTTATCTGCTGACGGTCATACTTTCAGTTTTGATATGGATAAATAATGAGAAACTGTCCCGGATCTTCTATCTGGCAGATGCTGCTGTGACCGCTGTAATTTGTTTTGTAAATCTGCAAATTGTTTTTGCCTCTACGGCATATGGCGCCAGCTTTGTGATGTTTTTACCCTGGGGAAGAGTGTTTGCCGTACTGGGAACCGCGATGACTGTCGGAAGCATGATTTTACGGAAAAAAGATCATAGGATGCTATGTAATATACTGCTGAATATTTCTACGGCGGCAGGGTTGATCTTAGTTACATATCTGGTACAGATCAGGTATTGATGTTTACATGTTTTCTTCAAAGTCTGCGAGGGAATCCGACTTCGCCGCCAGCCGGATCCATCTGTCGAGCGTATCGGGATCTTTTTCTCTTTTGATTTTTGCGGCCAATTCCTCTGGAAGCGCGCCGAATCCTCCGAGCAGAGAAAGGAGTGCTCCGGCTTTGCCCTCGGCAATTCCGTTATTCCTGCCTTCCTCCCAGGCGGCTTCCCGCTCCTGACGCATATGCTTCTCCTGGTCATATTCAAATATACTCATTTCTTTCGCCTCCGCCCTGTGCTGTTCAGGAAAGTCTTTCAAAACGTTTTCCGCAATACATTCCCGGATCGCGCGCTCCACCGCATCAGCAAGTTCCATCTCCTCCGCATACTCGCGGATCTTATCTGTATAAACGGCATATTCTTTGAGCGTTCTGCACGCTTCTTTTAACTTCTGGTTATATCTGCCTGAAATATTCAGCATCACTGCTTCAAGCTCCAGTTTTGCCGAATGACCTTTGACCGTATACATATCTGACAGCTTTAATACCTGACGCTCGGGCATTTCATCCCTTCCATTATAGAAAATGACGAATTCTGGCGTCGGTATCTTCACCATCCGGGTACCGTACAGGTTTTCCTCCCTTGTCATCCTGGAATAGAGATGGGAGATATAAAACAGAAACCTCAACGGGAGGTTCGGACTGCAGGTGGACTGGTGCTCATACAGGGAGAGGCGTCCGTCGATCAGAAATGAGAGATCATTTTTGATCGACATATAGATCGCGTTCTCCAGAGTATTAATCTCCAGAAGATCCGGGTCTGTATAGTGTTTTCCGCTCATAGCGTTGTACAGTTCCAGCAGATTGTTCCGATCCTCAAACAGCATGATAAATACCGTTGATTTGTAAGTCC
>DXEY01000009.1 GCA_019114745.1 Candidatus Mediterraneibacter colneyensis
GATATGGAGTGCAACATTAGCAGAGCAGGAGGAATCTTGGAGCCCCAGGTAATAAGTGTAGTAATGTATAATAATTTATAATTGTTAAATGTATTTAAAAACGGGTGAAAACCAGATTCAAGATTTTCCACCCGTTTTTTATTTATTATAGAAGATGCTCCTCATATAATGGGAAAAACCCGGAAAGCTAAGGAGTTTTGCCCTTTTCAGGATATCGGCTTTTGCCCTCCGACAGACGCCGCCCTGCCTGCCACATATCCGCTTGCCCAGGCAAAGGAGAGATTGTATCCGCCGCACATCCCGTCCACGTCGAGGATCTCCCCGGCGAAATACACTCCCGGTACATAGGATGATTCCAACGTATCGGGATCCACTTCCGAAGTGTCTACGCCGCCACAGCACACCTGCGCCTGCTCGAACGAGTTCGTCCCTGTGACGGTAACAGATAATTCCTTGATCAGGAACGTTAAGCGCTCCAGTTCTGCACCTGAAAGACTGCCCGCCGCTTTTCCTCTCGGTATTTCCGCAAGTTTCACCCACAGATCAGACAGTTTCCTGTGAAAGAGCCCTGTCAGGAACAACTCTGCGCTCTTCTGGGGTCTTGTTTTTGCACGGGCGCTTAAGAACGCATACATCTGCTCCTTCGTAAAGTCCGGCATAAAGTCAATAACTGCCGTCACTTCCCGCCGTTCGTAGAGCAGCTTTGAAGCATACCTGCTCACCTGGAACACAGGGATCCCTGAGATCCCATAGTTGGTAAACTGGATCTCCCCCGTGTCCCTGGCAATGCACTGTCCGTCAGACCACACCGCGGCAGTGCCGTTTGCGCGGACGCCGGCAATGCTCTTAAAAAATCCCTCCTGACACCGGAGCTGTACGAGAGCCGGAAGCACCGGTATGATCCGGTGTCCCAGTCTTTTGGCAATGTCATACCCGGAGCCGTCCGATCCCGTGGATGGGGCTGCCTTTGAACCGGCGCAGAGGATCACCCGGTCTGCCCGGATCGTCCCCTTGTCCGTCAATATGGAAAATCCCCGTTTCCCGGGGCGCACCTCCCGGCATTCCAAGCCTGTCCTCACCTCGATCCCAAGCCGCCCGATCTCCATGCGGAGCACGTCGAGCACAGCCGACGCCTGATCGGAATTGGGATAAATATATCCGTTCCTGTTTTTAGAATAGATCCCGAGCTGAAGGAAAAATGATATGACAGAGCGGGCGTCGAACTGCTCAATGATATGCCAGGGGAAATCCGGATTCTCTGAGTGATAACAGACCGGCTCCTGATGGATGTTGGTAAAATTGCACCTTCCATTTCCGGTAGACAGGATCTTTTTCCCGATCCTGTCCTTATGCTCTATGAGAATCACTTTTGCACCGTTCTGTGCGGCTGTGATCGCCGCCATCATGCCGGAGGCTCCGCCTCCGATTACACCGACAGTTTTCATCCTCTCCTCCTTACAGTTACCAGCTTACAGACCGCGCAGCTTCTCAATCGGGATCACTCCGTCGTCGATCAGGCTCTGAAGCGACCGGAGGATTCCATATTTCGCATGATTCCAGGTGAGTCCGCCCTGGAAATATACGGCATACGGCGACTTGATCGGCCCGTCCGCAGACAGCTCGATGGAAGATCCCTGGACAAAAGCCCCTGCCGCCATGATCACATCGCTGTCATAGCCGGGCATCGCCCACGGTTCCGGAGTCACATAGCTGTCGACAGGAGCCGCCGCCTGGATTCCACGGCAGAATGAAGTCACGCCCTCGGGGGTGCCGAAAGTTACCGCCTGGATAATATCATGCCGGGACTCGCTGCCATCCGGCACTACCGGAAAGCCCAGTTTCTCGTAGATATTTGCCGCAAAGACCGCCCCTTTTAATGCGCCGCACACGACAGTCGGAGCCAGGAAGAATCCCTGATAGAAAGACTGCATCACTCCCAGGGATGCCCCTACCTCTTTTCCAAGCCCGGGCGAGGTCAGACGGAAGGCACAGTTCTCGATCAGATCTTCCCTGCCCGCGATGTAGCCTCCGATCGGCGCCAGCCCGCCGCCCGGATTCTTGATCAGGGAGCCGACGGTCATATCAGCGCCCACATCGCTCGGCTCGATGCGTTCTACAAATTCGCCATAGCAGTTGTCTACCATACAGATCACATCCGGCTTACGCTCCTTGATAAAAGCGATCAGTTCCCCGATCTTCTCAACCGAATAACTGGGGCGGGTCTGATACCCTTTGGACCGCTGGATCGCAACGACTTTTGTCCGCTCATTCAAAGCCTTTTCAATGGCGGGATAGTCAAAATATCCATCCTCGAGCAGATCCACCTGGCAGTAAGTCACCCCATACTCGGCAAGCGAACCTTTGGAAGGACGGATGCCGATGACTTCTTCTAATGTATCGTAAGGCTTCCCCGCCGGAGCAAGCAGCTCGTCTCCCGGGCGCAGATTCGCCGAGAGCGCCAGCGCAAGAGCATGGGTGCCGCAGGTGATCTGGGGCCGCACCAGAGCAGATTCCGTATGAAATGCCGACGCATACACAGCCTCCAGCGTATCCCTTCCCATATCATTGTACCCGTAACCGCTGACATAATTAAAGCACGCCTCGCTCACCCGGTTCTCCTGCATGGCACGGATCACTTTGAGCTGGTTATACTCTGCCGTCTCATCAAATTCCCGGAAACGTTCCTTCAGGCGCGCTTCTGTCTTCTGCCCGTATTCCCAGACTTCCTCTGAGATCCCGAGCTGCTGATACATATATTGTGATTCTGTAACATTCATCTTTCTCTATCCCTCAAATCTATTGATTACTTATATTTTTCCGGCGGAGATGATCCTTTATGGTTTCCAGGATCCTCTCTTCCCCGCCTGCGGCAGATCTGTCCAGCCAGATCACTTCTCGCTCACGCTTAAACCAGGTGATCTGACGTTTTGCAAAATGACGGGTATCCCGCTTGATCACCCGCACCGCCTCCTCCAGGGTATATTCTCCTTCCAGATACGCATAGAGTTCCTTATAGCCGATCCCCTGCATCGCGGTGGATGACCCCGGCACTCCCCGGTCTCTCAACGCCTTCACTTCCTCCAGCAGCCCCTGCTCCATCATCTGATCCACCCTGCGGTCGATCCGCTCATAAAGCCTGCTCCGCTCATCTGTCAGCACAAAATAGGCATAGTTATAAGGGGAATCTTTCTGGCGTTCCTCTTCATTGTGCTCCGAGATCCGCTGTCCGGTCTGGTGATAAAACTCCAGCGCGCGTATGATCCGCTTCAGGTTGTTCGGATGGATCTGCTCCGCTGAGCGCGGGTCGCAGTCCTGAAGCATCCGGTACAGCGCTTCCCCCTCCCCTGCCGCCGCTTTTGCCTCGAGCATCTTCCGGCAGGACGTATCTCCGTCATTTTCTGCGAAGTTAATATCATAGAGCAGCGCCTGGATATAAAATCCCGTCCCGCCGACGATAAGAGGGGTCTTCCCTTTTGCATAGATCTCCCTCATCGCAGCTTTCGCCATCTGCTGAAAGCGGACAACATTAAATTCTTCTTCAGGTTCCAGCACATCCACCAGATAATGGGGCACTCCCTCCATCTCTTCCGGGGTGACCTTGGCGGAACCGATATCCATATGCCGGTAAACCTGCACGGAATCTGCCGAGATGATCTCGGCGCCGATCTCCCTGGCAAGCCGCACCGACAGCTTTGTCTTTCCCACGGCTGTAGGGCCTGACAATATGATCAGTGGTCTCTTTTCCATCAGACGATCCTCTTGAATTTCTTTTCTAATTCTCTTTTGGTCATGGCAATGATCGTAGGCCTGCCATGCGGGCAGTGATAGGGATTGTCCAGCGTGAGCAGTTCCCCGATCAGAGCGTCCACCTCCGCCGCCGACAGCCTGCTGTTGCCCTTTACTGCCGCTTTACAGGACATGGAAGCCACTTTCTCATCGATCAGTTCCGGAGTCATGGAAGTGTTGATCCCCCCGGCGAGATCGTCGATCATCTCCATCAGGAGCTCCTTTCTGGCAATTCCGAACAAATTGTCAGGCACTGCACGCACAGCATACTCCTCGCCGCCAAACGGCTCGATCTCAAATCCGATGCGGGTGAAACGATCCATGTTCTCTTCCAGAAGCTGCGCCTCCTGCATGGAGAGGGATAAGATGATCGGCGGGCTCAGATACTGGGAGGTAAATTCCCTCGTTTTCATTCCCTTCAGCGTTCGCTCATAGAGCACCCGCTCATGCGCTGCGTGCTGGTCTATGATATACAGGCTGTCCTGATACTGTACCAGCCAGTACGTGTCAAACACCTGCCCGATCAGCTTATATTCCGCCCGCACTTCCCGTTTCAGGAAATTTTCCTCAAACAGGTTGAGCTGCTCCGCCGCACCTTTCACCGTCTCCCTGATCCGCTCTTCCTGCTTCTGAGGACGGTAGATGCCGCTCCGGCTGCTCACCTCCGCAGAAGAGGAGCGCTCGTGGTACGCCGTGACCCGCTCCCGCATCTTCCGGATAAAGTAATCTTCGTCCCGGACTTCCTCCCGGGGCGCGGCAGGCGCGGGGGTTTCTGATGAGACGGCTTTTGGTTTCAGCAGAAAGGGGCTTTCTTTCTGTACAGGATCCGGCTTGCGCTCCGAAGCAGCATCCTCTTTCGTTGCTGCCGGATCCGGCACCTCCGCCTTCTGGATCAGCTCCGGTTCGAGCAGCCGCCTGTGCACGCCCTCAAATACCGTGTTATAGACTTCCTGCTGTCTCTGGAACCTGAGTTCCATCTTTGTCGGATGGACATTGACGTCTATCTGCTCCCCGTCTACATGGAAATGGAGGACGGCGAACGGGAATTTGTGCTGCATTGTAAAATCCCGGTATGCATCCTCCAGTGATTTCGAGATCATCGGGCTTTTTACATACCTGCCGTTTACAAAGAAGTTCTCAAAATTCCGGTTTCCCCTTGTAATGACCGGTTTCCCCAGATATCCGCTGATCCGAAGTCCGCCTTTCCCGTAATCAATATCCAGGAGATTGGCGGCGATCTCACGGCCATACACACGGTAGATCACATCTTTCAGATTTCCATTCCCGGAGGTGCGGAGTTTTTCCTGTCCGTTACTGAGAAAGACAAACGCCACTTCAGGATGGGAGAGAGACAGATGGATAAGAAGATCCTGGATATGTCCCGCCTCCGTCGTCGGGGTCTTTAAAAACTTTCTTCTCGCCGGCACATTGTAGAACAACTGGCGGACAAGAAACGTCGTCCCGTTGGGCGCTCCTGTCTCTTCAAGCGAGATCTCCTTCCCGCCTTCGATCACATAGCGGGTGCCCAGTTCTGCGTCCGGCGTCTTGGTGATCAGCTCTGTCTGCGTCACCGCGGCAATACTGGACAGGGCTTCTCCGCGGAATCCGAGGGAACTGATATGGGCGATGTCCTCCACACTTCGGATCTTGCTCGTAGAGTGGCGGAGAAATGCGCTCCTTACTTCCTCATGCTCGATCCCGCATCCGTTATCCATAATGCGGATCAGGGAAATTCCCCCGTCTTTGATCTCCACCGTCACGGACGAAGCCCCGGCGTCGATCGCATTTTCCACAAGTTCTTTGACGATCGAAGCAGGACGTTCGATCACTTCTCCCGCTGCAATCTTGTCAATTGTCACCTGATCCAGCACCTCTATATGCGGCATAGCGTCTCCTTTCCGTAATTACCATCTGTTTTTCAGTTTGTTCTGCAGCCTGTAGATCGTATTGAGGGCATCGATGGGCGTCATGTTGCCCACATCAAGGTTTTTCAGCTCCTCAAGCACATCGTCATCTCTGACCGTATCAAACAGTGACATCTGAGCGATGTCCACCTCGTCATACTTTTTCACTTTCGGCTTCTTTCTGGACACCTTGTCTTTTGAAGCGATCTCGCTGACCCGAGTCGTGATATCTTCCTCGGCGAGTTCTTCCACGATCTCCCTGGCGCGGTTGATCACAAGATCCGGGACTCCTGCCAGTTTTGCCACCTGGATGCCGTAGCTCTTATCCGCGCCGCCTTTTACGATCTTACGGAGAAATACGATGTCATCTCCTTTTTCCTTCACGGCAATGCAGTAGTTGTTGACATTCTCAATCTTGCCTTCCAGTTCGGTCAGCTCATGGTAATGAGTGGCAAACAGCGTCTTTGCCCCAAGCAGGCGGCTGTCGCTGATATACTCCACCACTGCCCACGCAATGGACAGGCCGTCGAAGGTGCTCGTTCCCCTTCCGATCTCGTCAAGGATCAGAAGGCTCTTTGAAGTCGCATTTCTCAGGATATTCGCAACTTCCGTCATCTCCACCATAAACGTACTCTGACCGGATGCCAGGTCATCTGAGGCGCCGACCCTTGTAAAAATCCGGTCGGACAGACAGATATTCGCACTTTTCGCAGGCACAAAAGAACCAATCTGCGCCATCAGGGCGATCAGCGCTGTCTGGCGCATATAGGTCGATTTTCCAGCCATGTTCGGCCCGGTTATAATGGAAATCCGCTGTTTCCTGTCATCCAGGTATGTATCGTTGGCGATAAACATATCATTGGGGATCATCTGCTCTACCACCGGATGCCTGCCTTCTTTGATATCTATGATACCTTTCTCATTGATCTTAGGCCTGGAGTAGTTATTTCTCTCAGCAACGAGCGCAAGGGACGCGAACACATCAAGCGCCGCCACCGCTTTTGCCGTTGTCTGGATCCTCTCCACCTGATCTGCTATCGTCTCCCGGACTTCCGTATAAATCTCGTATTCCAGGGCGTACAGCTTATCTTCCGCTCCCAGGATCATATCTTCCAGTTCTTTTAGTTCCGGTGTGATATACCGCTCCGCATTGGCGAGAGTCTGCTTGCGGGTGTAGTATTCCGGCACAAGCTCTTTATAGGAATTAGTCACTTCCAGGTAATATCCGAATACTTTGTTATATTTGATCCGGAGGTTTTTAATCCCGGTCTTTTCCCGCTCGTCTTCCTCCAGTTTTGCAAGCCAGTCTTTCCCGTCTGACTTTGCCCTGCGCAGCTTGTCCACCTCTTCATTATAGCCGTCCCGGATAATATTTCCTTCCTTCATGGCAATGGGCGGTTCCTCCCGGATGGCATCCCGGATCAGAGTACACAGATCTTCCAGAGGATCAAGATCTTCGCAGATCTGCTTTAACAGCCCGCACTGCATTTCCCGAAGGATATACCGGATCGGAGGAAGCATCTCCAGAGAAGTCCGGAAAGCAGTCAGATCACGGGGATTTGCTGATCCGTACGATATTTTCGTGATCAGTCGTTCCAGGTCATATACCGGAGACAGGTACTCTCTGAGTTCCTCCCGGGAGATTGCCTGTTCCTTCAGTTCCTGTACCGCGTCCAGCCGCCGGATGATCTCTTCCCTGTCGATCAGGGGCTGTTCCACATATTTGCGCAGAGTCCTTGCCCCCATGGCTGTCCTTGTCTTGTCCAGCACCCAGAGAAGGGAGCCCCGTTTCTGCTTTTCCCTCAGCGTCTCGCACAGTTCCAGGTTCCTTCTGGTAGAACTGTCAAGCATCATATATTTTCCGGTCGTGTACGGAGTGATATGTGTCAGGTTCGCAAGAGAATTTTTCTGAGTCTCAAGGAGATACCTGAGCAGCGCCCCTGCGCTGATGATCCCGCAGTCATAATCCGCAAGGCCGAGCCCTGCAAAGGATGACACCTTGAAATGTTCCAGCAGCTTCTGACGGCACACTCCGTCGTCAAAATACCACGCATCCAGAGAATAGATCGTAATCCCCAGCCGTTCCTTCATCCCTTCCAGATCCATCCCGCTCATATAGAACGCCTCGTTGCAGATGATTTCGGACGGGGAGAAACGGTAGATCTCATCCGTCATTTTCGCACTGTCAGAAAACTCTGTAACAAAATAATCCCCCGTCGTAATATCTGCCACAGACACACCGTAGCGATCTGCGATATAGACGATACACATGATATAATTGTTCCGGGATTCATCCAGAGCCTGGGTATCCAGGTTTGTCCCGGGAGTTACAATCCTCACAACTTCACGTTTTACAATGCCTTTGGCAGTCTTCGGATCTTCCACCTGTTCACAGATCGCTACTTTATAGCCTTTTGTCACCAGCTTGTTGAGATAACTCTCTACAGCATGATAGGGGACGCCGCACATGGGCGCCCTCTCCTCCTGACCGCAGTTTTTTCCGGTCAGCGTGATTTCCAGTTCTCTGGATGCAGTCAGCGCATCGTCATAGAACATCTCGTAAAAATCACCCAATCTATAGAACAGAATGCAGTCCTGATACTGGGATTTTGTCTCTAAATATTGTTTCATCATTGGTGTTAATTCAGCCACATTCCTACTCCTTCTATTTCATACAACAGTAAATTTCTGCGGATGTATTATAGCATTTTTGAGAATCGACTTCAACTGCCGAAAGAGAAAGCAAAGCCCGCACAGATGATCAGAGTACATGAAATTCCGGCATTTTTTCTCCGTACAGATAATGCAGGAGATATCCGCTCAGGAGTATCCCGACCGCACACAGTCCGGAAAAAATAATCGTAAACGGCAGGCAGATCTGCCCCATAAGCTGAAAAGGCTGATCCGTATAATCCCATACGTTCCAGCGCATAATTTTATTGACAATAATACCTGTAATAAATTCACATGCCGTTACAAAGATCACGCACCACGCCACCTGTTTCCACAAAGGCGCCCTCCATTCTGTCCAGATCCCCTGCTGAGCGAAAAACACAAAACAGGTTCCGCCAAGCAGAAACATGGACCAGTGAGAGAATCCCCGGAACAGCATTTCAAAACTATAGTACAGCACACCGCCTAATGTGCCCAGAAATAAGTATTCACTCAGTCGTTTCACGATAAATCAACCTCTCCAAAAACATTCACACATAGTCTGAGCGTTTTGGATACAATTTATGAGCAGAATTTTCTGGTTTCTTTCAGCCTTTATCTATACTCAAAGACAGCGCAGCAGTTAAAAACCGCTGCGCCGTATCTCACATATATGCGGGGTTATTCAGCTACATCTCTGATACTGAAGCTGAATCTTCCCATCTTGTCTTTTCCGAGACATACCGCTTTTACAATATCACCGAGTGCCAGCACATCTTCCACTTTGTTTACGCGCTGTTTCGCGATCTTGGAAATGTGAACCAGTCCCTCTTTGCCCGGTGCGAACTCGAGGAAGGCACCGAAGTCTTTGATGCTGACAACTTTTCCTTCAAATACCTGTCCGGCTTCAAAGTCTGTCACGATCGTATGGATCAGTTTTGCCGCCTTATCCATGCCTTCTTTCTCTGTGCCGCAGATCGATACCGCTCCGTCATCGTCGATGTCGATCTTCACGCCGGTCTGCTCGATGATCGCGTTGATCGTCTTTCCTCTCTGACCTACCACGTCGCCGATCTTCTGAGGATCGATCTGCATCTGGATGATCTTCGGAGCGTACGGGCCTACTTCCGGTCTCGGCTCCGCGATCGCCTTGTTCATAACTTCATCAATGATATAAGTTCTTGCCTGCTTTGTAGCCGCGATCGCCTTTTCGATGATCGGTCTTGTCAGCCCGTGGATCTTAATATCCATCTGGATCGCTGTGATTCCCTTATGGGTACCGGCAACCTTAAAGTCCATGTCGCCGAAGAAGTCTTCCAGTCCCTGGATATCTGTCAGCACCAGGTAATCGTCGTCTGTATCTCCTGTCACCAGACCTGCTGAGATGCCGGCTACCGCTGCTTTGATCGGCACACCTGCCGTCATCAGCGACATACTGGATGCACATACACTCGCCTGGGATGTTGAGCCGTTTGATTCAAATGTCTCTGACACTGTGCGGATTGCATACGGAAATTCCGCCTCGCTCGGAAGTACCGGGAGCAGCGCCCTCTCTGCAAGCGCACCGTGGCCGATCTCGCGGCGTCCCGGCCCTCTCGACGGTTTGGTCTCACCTACGGAATAGGACGGGAAATTATAGTGGTGCATATATCTCTTGGAGGTCTCGTGCTCATCCAGGCCGTCCAGCCTCTGAGCCTCTGACAGAGGAGCCAGAGTCGTCACAGTACAGATCTGCGTCTGCCCTCTTGTAAACATAGCGGAACCATGTACTCTCGGGATCAGATCAACCTCAGCGGCAAGCGGGCGGATCTCGTCGATCGCACGTCCGTCCGGACGCTTATGGTCTTTCAGGATCATCTTTCTCACGGTTTTCTTCTGATACTGGTATACAGCTTCGCCGAGGACGTCAAGCCACTCTTCATTTTCGGCAAACGCCTCCTCGAGTCTCGCTGTGATCACGCGGATATTTTCTTCTCTTGTCTGCTTGTCATCGGTAAATACCGCCTGCTCCATCTCTTCCGGCGGAACGATCTCGCGGATCGCAGCAAAGAGTTCTTCCGGAACGGCAAAGCTCTCATACTCATGTTTTGCCTTTCCGCACTCAGCAACGATGGTCTCGAAAAATGCGATCACTTTCTGGTTTACGTCATGCGCGGCAAAAATCGCTTCGATCATCTTATCTTCCGGCACTTCGTTGGCGCCTGCCTCGATCATGATCACTTTTTCCTTTGTAGAAGCTACCGTGAGCGCCAAGTCAGACACTTCTCTCTGCTCCGCAGTCGGATTGAATACAAATCCGCCGTCAACAAGCCCTACCTGAGTTGTGGAGATCGGACCGTCAAACGGAATGTCTGAAATACTCGTGGCAAGAGATGCTCCGAGCATCGCTGTCAGCTCCGGGCTGCAGTCCTGGTCTACAGACATTACAAGGTTCTCAAGCGTCACGTCATTTCTGTAATCTTTCGGGAACAGCGGACGCATCGGGCGGTCGATCACACGGTCTGTCAGGATCGCATTCTCAGACGCCTTTCCTTCACGTTTATTGAATCCTCCCGGTATCTTTCCTACCGAGTACATCCTCTCGTTGTATTCCACGCTCAGCGGGAAGAAGTCAATTCCCTCCCTCGGTTTCTCTGAAGCTGTTGCTGTACAGAGCACCGTAGTGTCTCCATAGTGCATGAGGACTGCGCCGTTCGCCTGCTTTGCAACCCTGTCCACATCTACGCGCAGCGTTCTGCCCGCAAGTTCCATTTCATACTTTTTGTACATGGTATTCTCCTTTTATCATTCTAGAATTTTCCCGTGGGCAGATGTCACCGAAACTACTGAAAAATGTATTATCCCGCCTGTTAATACGCTTTTCAGTGGTCTCGGGTACCTGAACTGTCCACAATCTTAAATATTATAGCATAACATGTCATATTAAGCAATAAAAAACGAGGCAGAATACTCTGCCCCGCATGTGTCTTTTTCGGAATCCGCGACTATTTTCTCAGTCCAAGTCTCTCGATCAGAGAACGGTATCTTTCGATATCAACCTTCTTCAGATATGCAAGAAGTCCTCTTCTCTGTCCTACCATCTTAAGAAGTCCTCTTCTTGAGTGGTGATCCTTCGGATTTGCTTTAAAGTGCTCTGTCAGCTCGTTGATCCTTGCTGTCAGGATAGCCACCTGTACTTCCGGAGATCCTGTGTCTCCCTCGCTTCTTCCATACTCTTTAATGATTGCCTGTTTCTTTTCCTTTGCGATCATTTTCATTTCCTCCTTAAACACTTGAAATCTAACGCCTGATATTAAGTAATGGTCGGAGTGATCCGATTACCGAACACCGGCTGAGTCTTTGACCTCGGTTAGTATAGCACACCCTTCTCCGGATGTAAAGCTATTTTTCACCAAATTCTTCCTGATCACGGAAGAAACGTTCTCCATATTCCATATCTTTTCTGACGTGGTCTTTTAGTTCCTCCAGAGAACCGAATTTCGTCTCCGGGCGCTCAAAGTCACAGAACCGGGCGGTGATCTCCTTCCCGTACGCGTCTCCCTCATATCCGTAGACATATACTTCGAGCAGGCGGCGTCTCTCGTCCGTGACCGTCGGTTTGATCCCCGCATTGCCGACTGCGCCGTACCATTTCCCGTCGATCTTCACACGGCAGGCATACACGCCGAACCGTGGCAGGATCTTCCACTCCTCCGGCTCTATATTCATCGTCGGAAATCCGAGGGTGCGTCCGAGCTGCTTTCCATGCCGGACAGTTCCCGTCATCTCATATGGATATCCGAGCAGCTTTTCCGCCAGAGCGACATCTCCCTGTGCCAGGGCATCTTTGATATAGGTACTGCTGATCACAGTTCCCCGGTAACGCTCTTTTTCGATCACATCTACCGTATAGCCGTATCGGGCAGAATAGTCTCTGAGCATCCGGACATTTCCTCTTTTCCCAAAGCCAAATGTAAAGTCTGTCCCCACGACAATATGAGAGGCATGGAGCTTCCCGGCAAGGATGCGCTCGATAAACGCTTCTGCCTCCATCTCCCTCAGGCTTTTCGTGAAGGGATATTCGATCAGCCAGTCAACCTGACCTTCCAGGTGCTCCCGCCGTTCCCGGTTCGTCATCAGGGATTCCCTCTGCATATCAAACGCGCACACGACAGTCTCGCAGTCACCTGAAACATAAGCCCTGATCCTGTCGATCAGTTTCTGATGCCCCCGGTGCAGGCCGTCGAATTTGCCAAGCGTAACCGCAGTATTCTTTTTTCCATCGTAATTTTCTATTCCCGTAATATATCTCATTTCTGTCTTTTGCGTCCTTTACTTCTGCGACACCAGCTCCGGGTCAAGGAACATCTTCTCCAGACGGAATTTCCTTCCGTCACAGCGGTATATCCCGATAAAATGACCGTCTCTGTCATATACCCGGCACTCCGCATCCTGCCCGCATCCGGCAGGAAGTTTCTCTATGTGCTTAAATTCCAGTGGATTTCCATTATAGGCAGGCATTTTACCAGAATCTTTTACCGTGATCCTGTCCATATGGTCAAATACCTGATCAAGGGGGAGCAGGATCTGTGCGAGGCGGTCCTCCTGCACTGCTTTCTCCACTTCGTCAAGCCGAAGGCTCTCCTCCACAGAAAAGCGCCCCGCCCTGGTACGAAGAAGAGATTCCATACAGCCTCCCGTTCCGAGTTTCTCACCGATATCATGACACAGCGTCCGGATATAAGTGCCTTTTGAGCAGGAGACTTCCATCTCCACGCGCGGAAGCTCCATCCTGAGGATCCGGATCTCCCGGATCACCACTTTCCGGCTCCTGCGCTCTACTGTTTTCCCCTCCCGGGCAAGCTCGTAGAGTTTCTTCCCGCCCACTTTCAGAGCGGAATACATGGGAGGCACCTGGTCGTATTCCCCTACAAATCCCATAATGCCGGACGCAGCCTCATCGTCAGTGAGAGCCCCGGTGTCTGCCTCTGAGAGTACAGTGCCCGTCACATCCTGGGTGTCCGTTGTCTTTCCGAGGAGCAGGACAGTCCGGTACGCCTTGTCCCTGTCGGTCAGCATTCCACACACTTTTGTTGCCCGCCCGAGACAGACAGGGAGCACCCCTTCCGCATCCGGATCAAGGGTGCCCGTATGACCGATCTTCTTCTGCCCTGTGATGCCCCGCAGGCGGGCGACCACATCATGAGAAGTATATCCTTTTTCTTTATAAATATTCAAAATCCCGTTGATCATGATGATACATCCTGTTCTGCCCCGGGATTCATCTGAAGCGCGATCCGGGCAGTGATATTATTGATCACGTCGTGGCTCGATCCTTCCATAACAACCCCTGCCGCGCGCACATGGCCGCCGCCGCCATAGTATTTCGCGATCTCGCTGACGTCCACCTTCTCTTTTGACCGCAGGCTCACTTTGAACTTCTGAGGTGCGATCTCATGCAGGAATATCGCCACTTCCACCCCTTTTGTCTGGCGGAGCTGGCTGACGATTCCCTCCAGATCCGTGGGCTTCGCCTGGAAAAATTCCATGGAATGCTTGCGGATGACCGAGACGATGCACTTCTTATCCATAATGAGCATACTCTCTAAAAGCGCCCGTCCCAGGATCTGGTTCTGTATGTAGGTTTTCTCATAATACGTCTTTTCGATGATCCTGTTCCCGTCGATCCCTTTGCGCATCAGTTTTGCCGCGATCTCCATCGTCTCGGGAGAAGTGCAGGAATACTGGAATACCCCTGTGTCGTGCGCGATCCCCATGTACAATGCCTCAGCTACAGACCGGCTGATCTTCTCCTCATCCAGGAGGTTGAATACCAGCTCAGATGTGGAACTGGCATGGGGCACAATATAATTATAGTCTGCAAACGCATCATTGCTGATATGGTGGTCAATGCAGAGCGTCTCTTCCGCGTTCTCAAACAGCACGCCCGCAAATCCAAGGCGCGCGATATCCCCGCAGTCCAGACTGATGAAGAGATCATAGGAGGTCTGCTCCCCGATCCGTGTTTTTACTTCGTCTGTATCTGCAATGATGTCAAAAGCCTCCGGCACCTCTTCCAGATACAGATCCGTCTGCAGGGACGGATACTGCTCCTTCAGATAGAGGTAGAGGCCCATGCATGAACCCACGCAGTCGCCGTCCGGGCGGACGTGTCCGCCCATGGCAACTCTGCGCTTTCCTTTCAACATATCCTCTAATACAATCTTCATATTAATTCTCAGCTCCATTGTGCAGATTCTTAGTTACTTCATCGATTTTTTTACTGATATTCACTCCATATTCAATGGACTGATCCACGATAAACCTGATCTCCGGAGTGTTCCGCATATTGATCGTGCGGGCGAGCTCCCGGCGGATATATCCCTCCGCACTCTGCAGGCCTTTCACCGTATCCTGCTGTGCCTTCTCGTCGCCAAGGACGCTGATATATGCCTTGCATGTCTTCAGATCCGGAGCAACTTCTACAGCTACCACAGAAGTCATCGGTGCAACTCTCGGATCCTTGATGCCATTTCTCAGGATATTGCTCAGTTCTCTTTGGACTTCAGCATTGATTCTTGTGTTTTTGATACTGTTTTTTCTCATTGCCGCTCCTTTATCAGAATACTATTTTCTCTCAATCTCGACCATTTTGTAGGCTTCAACCAGGTCGCCTTCTTTGATATCGTTATAATTTTCAAAGACGAAACCACATTCATAGCCTGCCCTGACTTCTTTCACATCATCTTTGAATCGCTTCAGGGAAGCCAGCGGGCCGTCAAATATTACGATACCGTCGCGCGTCAGGCGGACAGAGCAGTTTCTCTCGAAAATACCGTCCTGTACATAAGCGCCCGCAATCGTGCCGACTCCGGATGCCTTAAAGGTCTGGCGTACCTCCGCATGGCCGAGTACTTTCTCCTCAAATACCGGATCGAGCAGGCCTTTCATGGCTGCCTCCACATCTTCGATTGCGTTATAGATTACCCGGTACAGCCTGATATCCACACCCTCGCGCTCAGCGATATCTTTTGCCGTAGCGTCCGGACGCACATTGAATCCGATAATGATCGCGTTGGATGCAGATGCCAGGATCACGTCTGACTCGTTGATCGCGCCCACGCCTCCGTGGATCACCTTGATCACCACTTCTTCGTTGGACAGTTTCAGAAGGCTCTGTTTCAGCGCTTCCACAGATCCCTGGACGTCTGCCTTGACTACGATATCGAGTTCTTTCAGGTTGCCTTCCTGGATCTGGGTAAACAGATCGTCAAGAGACATCCTGGATTTTGTCTCTTCCAGAAGTTTTACTTTGTTCTGGGCGATAAATGTCTCAGCAAAGCTTCTCGCTTCTTTCTCTGTATCGCAGCCTACAAATACTTCTCCCGCGTTCGGCACTTCGTTGAGCCCGAGGATCTCCACCGGCTGTGACGGTCCGGCTTCTTTGACCCTTCTTCCGCGGTCGTCCATCATCGCGCGGACACGGCCGTGGGCGCTTCCTGCCGCGATGGCGTCGCCCACGTGGAGCGTTCCCTTCTGTACAAGTACAGTCGCAACAGAACCTTTTCCTTTATCAAGCTCTGCCTCGATGACAAGACCTCTCGCCGCACGGTTCGGGTTTGCCTTAAGCTCCAGCACCTCTGCTGTGAGGAGGATCATCTCGAGCAGTTCCGGAATCCCCTCTTTCGTATGAGCGGACACAGGCACAAATATGGTACTTCCGCCCCAGTCCTCCGGGATCAGTTCGTACTCAGTCAGTTCCTGTTTTACACGCTCTATATTAGCGCCGGGCTTATCGATCTTGTTGATCGCAACGATGATCTCAACGCCTGCCGCTTTGGCGTGGTTGATCGCTTCCACAGTCTGGGGCATCACGCCGTCGTCCGCTGCGACTACAAGGATCGCAATATCTGTTGAACTGGCGCCGCGCATACGCATGGCAGTAAACGCTTCATGACCCGGAGTATCCAGGAATGTGATCTTCTCTCCGTTGATCTCAACTACATATGCTCCGATATGCTGGGTGATTCCTCCGGCCTCACGGTCTGTTACATTTGTATGGCGGATAGCATCCAGAAGAGATGTTTTTCCGTGGTCTACATGACCCATGACGCAGACTACCGGCGGTCTCTTCTTCATCGTACTTGTATCTTCCTCGTCCTCTTTTAAAAGTTCTTCAATTACATCTACAACTTCTTCTTTCTCGCAGAGGACGTCAAAATCGAGCGCGATTTCTTCCGCTGTCTCGTAATCGATCTCCTGGTTTACAGTCACGACTTTCCCCTGAAGGAACAGTTTCTTAACGATCACTGAAGGAACGACCTTCATCTTGTCGGCAAGCTCTTTGATCGTGAGCACTTCCGGGATCACGATCTGTTTGATCTTCTCTTCTTTCTTTTCTTCCTGCTTCTGCTGCGGCTTCTTCACCTCTGCCGCCTGCTTCTGCTTTCTGCCCTTCTTGCCCTTTCCTTCAAAAGCCTCGTCTCTGTATTCTTTCTTCTTGTTGTCGCGCTCTTTATCTTTTGCCTTATTTCTCTGGCTCTTCTGCTGTTCCATCATAGGAGCGCCCATATCGTCCCTGCGGGTATCACGCCTGTCGCCCCTGGATCCCTGGGATCCCGGGCGCTGGTCTCTTGCACCTCTTTCAGGGCGGGATGGTCTTCCCCCGCTGAAGGAACGGCCTCCCTGCGGTCTTTCCTGACGTCCGGGGCGGTCTGCGCCTCCCTGTCTCTCTCCGCGTGCCGGGCGGTCTCCTGACTGCGTTCTCTCCGGGCGGGAAGAACGATCTGCATGATTCCTTCCCTCCGTCGCCGGACGGCGTGCCGGATGTTCCTGTCTTGCCGGACGCTCTGCCGCATTTCTGTTCTCGGATACCGGTCTGCTCTCCGGAGCCTTCCGGTTCTCAGCAACAGCCTTTCCCTCTGCTGACGGGCGTGCCGGCTGTTGTGCCGGACGTGCCGGACGCGCTTCCGAAGTTCTCACTTCCGCAGCCGGTCTGCCTTCTCCGGACGGACGGGCGCTGTGCGCCGGACGTTCTCCTGCCGGGCGGACCGGTCTCTCCCCTGCGGGCCGCGCCGGACGGTCTCCTGCCGGACGTGTTCCGTGTGCCGGACGTGCCGGGCGCTGCTGCGGCCTGTTTCCCTGGATACGGCTGCTGTTCTTGGAATTCTGGGGACGGATCACAAACGCGAGGTTTTTCTTTTTCGGTGCAGCCGTATTTTCTTTCCCATCTGCGGGTTCAGCCGCCTTCTCCGCCTTTTTCTCCGTTCTGCTCTCACTTCTGGCAGTCATCTCCCTGCGGATCTCATCTGCCACCTGATCTTCAACCGAACTCATATGGTTTTTAATCTCCACATTTTTCTTCTGAAGCATCTCCACGAGTTCTTTATTATCAATCCCCAGCTCTTTTGCCAGCTCATGTACCCTCATTTTTGTCATATTAACTACCTCCTTTATGCAATATCCTCTCGATTATTAAGCTCTTTCTGAATCCCGTCTGCAAATCCTTCGTCCAATATCGCCAGAGATGCACGGAATTCTTTTCCCATTGCATGCCCTAAGGTATCT
>DXEY01000107.1 GCA_019114745.1 Candidatus Mediterraneibacter colneyensis
CACCCAGAAAGCGGCAGGAGAGGTAGTCCGCCTCCTTCTGGATGAAGAGCATGAGGGCAAAGGCAAGGAGGAGGGACAGGGTGAAGCCGCTGTACAGAGCGGCCTTTGTGCGGCCCGGATCCTTCAGGGAGCGGCTGGCGGCGGTGCTGCGGGCGATGGCTGTCTCGATGCCGGCGGCGCAGAGGGAGAAGCAGAGGGCGTAGACGGGAAAGGCCAGCTGGTAGAGGCCCACGCTCTCCTCCCCGAAGGCGCGGCTTAAAAAGATCCGGTAAAAAAAGCCCATCAGGCGGGTGACGACTCCGGCCAGGGTCAGGACAAAGGCCCCCTTTATGATCGTATTTTTCTGTATCATGGCAGACTCCGGAACATTTTTATTACAGCATATTCAGGAAAACGCAGGTATATTCAGGCGTTCCGGGGCAAAAATGAGAGAAAGATGCTTGACAGACAGGCGGGGCAGTGCTATCCTACTAACAGAAATTCCGAGTAAAATACTAGGAATTAAAAAGGAGGAAATTATTATGGTAAATATACAAAAAGCAGCAGTGATAGGATGCGGGTTTGTAGGATCTACGATCGCGTATACGTTAATGCAGAAAGGTACGTTTTCTGAACTGGTTCTCATCGACGCAGTGCAGGCGAAGGGAGAAGGCGAGGCGATGGATATCAGCCACGGACTCCCGTTCGCCCATGCGATGGATATTACCTCCGGAAGCTATGAAGATATTTCGGATGCGGCGGTTGTGATCATTACAGCCGGAGCAAATCAGAAGCCGGGAGAGACGAGGCTGGATCTGGTGCAGAAAAACTCCAGGATCATGAAATCTATCATCCGTGAGATCAGGCGCGTGAACTGCGAGGGAATCCTCCTGATCGTGTCGAATCCGGTAGATATCCTGACACAGGTCGCGCTGAAAGAGTCGGGATTCCCGAAAGAGCGGGTGATCGGGTCGGGCACAGTGCTTGACACTGCAAGGCTGAAATACCTGATCAGCGAGAAGCTGGATGTGGACAGCAGAAACGTCCATGCATTTATCGCGGGTGAGCATGGAGACAGTGAGCTGGCAGTATGGAGCTGTGCAAATATCTACGGGATCGGACTCAGGGATTTTGCAAAAATGAGAGGATACGGCGATTTTACAAAAGAAATGGAAGAAATCTATCACGGCGTGCGGGACAGCGCCTATGAGATCATCGAGAGAAAAGGAGCTACCTACTACGGGATCGGGATGGCGGCTGCAAAGATCGCGGAGGCGATCGTGCGGGACAGCCATACGGTCGCTCCGGTGTCCGTCTCCCTGAACGGAGAGTACGGCCTGGAAGGGCTGTGCCTGAGTATTCCGACGATCATTGGAAACAAGGGAGCGGAACAGATCCTTGAGATCAATCTCAGCGAAGAGGAGATGAGGCTTCTTAAGAAATCGGCAGATGAGCTCAAAGAAGTGCTCTCCCAGATCAGGGACTGAACGCCAAAGCGGCACCACCGGGGGTGATGCCGCTTATTTTATATGCTGTTTGATCGCTTCAAAGCTCTCTGCGCTGATTACATGCTCGATCCTGCATGCGTCATCGGCAGCGGTTTTTGGATCTACTCCCAGTCGCTCGAGCCAGGATGAGAGAAGGGTGTGGCGCTCGTAAATACAATCCGCGATCTTCCTGCCGGATTCGGTAAGAGTAATATATCCTTCCGGGGAGACGGTGATGTGGCCGCCTTCTCTGAGCTTTTTCATCGCCACGCTGACACTGGATTTTTTGAAATCCAGTTCTGTGGCTACGTCCACAGAGCGCACGACGGGGAGGCGCTGGCTCAGGACTAGGATCGTTTCCAGATAATTCTCAGCAGATTCATTTCCATGCATAAAATTCACCTCGTTCCAGTTTTCCAAATACTTTCTACTAAGTATAGCATATCACGTCTGTGTCGGCAAATCCAAATTCCCCCCGGACTGGCAATGGTCCGTACCCGTGACTGAACTGCTGCGGAAATGAAAAATATTGGAAAAGGGATTGACAAAACGCGGATGTTAGTTTAAACTATCTTCTGTTAGATGAATCAATCGTTCTGGAATGAACAGGAAAAGACTGACATAAGATATAAAAGTAAGAGGGTTATGAGAATATGAATTTATTAGAAGCCGAAGAAGGTAAGGAGTATATCATTAAGGATATATTTACGGATGATGAGGAGATGGAGGCATTCCTTTTTTCTCTGGGCTGTTACAGCGGGGAGCCGATCACTGTTGTATCACGTGTCAGAGGCGGCTGCGTGGTTTCTATCAAAGACGGAAGGTATAACATTGATACTGATTTAGCGAAAGCTATTTCAATATAACAAAAAATAGTAATTATTTACTATTTTTTTTACACCATGGTTAGTCTATACTAATCGGAATGAAGGAGGAGATTTGTAAAATGAGAATTGCTTTTGCGGGAAATCCGAACAGCGGCAAGACAACGATGTATAATGCCCTGACAGGAAGAAACGAGCGCGTCGGAAACTGGGCGGGCGTTACGGTAGAACGAAAGGAAAGCCTGATCAAAAAGGCTTATAATGACGGGGCGGAGGAGCTGGTCGCAGTAGACCTGCCGGGCGCCTACTCTATGTCGCCTTTTACCTCTGAGGAGAGTATCACCAGCAGTTATGTAAAAAACGAGCATCCTGACGCGATCATCAATATCGTGGATGCCACAAACTTAAGCCGAAGCCTGTTTTTTACGACGCAGCTCCTTGAGCTGGGAGTTCCTGTAGTGGTAGCGCTCAACAAGAGTGACATTACAGAAAAGAAACAGACAAAGATAGATGAAAAGCTCCTGTCTGAGAAGCTGGGATGCCCGGTCATAAAGACCATCTCCACTTCTTCCGGCCATGAAGGGCTCAAAGAGGCTGTCAATGCGGCTGCGTCCCTGAAAGGAAAAGGGCAGGAAGCGCCTTATGTGCAGGCGGACATTGACCTTCATGATAAAAATGCGGTGGAGGCTGCCGACAGAAAACGTTTTGAGTTTGTCAACAGCATTGTAAAGCAGGTAGAAAAGAGAAAGGTGTTTACGAAAGATAAAAACGTACAGGATAAGATCGACGCCGTCATCACGCATAAGATTATCGGGATCCCGATCTTTGCCGCTGTGATCTTTCTTGTGTTCTACATATCGCAGACAACGCTGGGAACATGGATTGCCGACTGGCTGGTTGCCTGGATCGAGACGTTCCAGGGTTGGGCAGGCGGATTGATGGAAAATGCAAATCCACTGCTGTATGCGATCCTGGTTGATGGTATTATAGGAGGTGTAGGCGCGGTAGTAGGTTTCCTCCCGCTTGTAATGGTCATGTATTTCCTGATCGCTCTTCTGGAGGACTGCGGTTACATGGCACGTGCAACTGTCGTGCTCGATCCGATCTTTAAGAGAGTGGGGCTTTCCGGAAAATCCGTCATCCCTATGGTCATCGGTACCGGATGCGCGATCCCGGGTATTATGGCTTCCCGAACGATCCGCAATGAAAGAGAGCGCAGGACGACGGCAATGCTGACCCCGTTCATGCCCTGCGGCGCTAAGATCCCGGTGATCGCCCTGTTTGCAGGAGCATTCTTTGCGGACGCATGGTGGGTATCTGCTACAATGTACCTGGCAGGCATCCTGCTTGTCCTGTTAGGGGCGCTGCTCGTAAAGAGGATCACAGGACAGAAATACCGCAAGTCTTTCTTCATTATCGAGCTTCCGGAGTATAAGATCCCGAGCCTGAAGAGAGCGTGCGTCTCCATGCTTGAGCGTGGAAAAGCATACATTGTCAAAGCTGGCACGATCATCCTTGTATGCAACACAGTCGTACAGATCATGCAGAGCTTTAACTGGCAGTTCCAGCTTGTGGAAGAAGGCGCGGAAGGGACTTCCATCCTTGCAAGTGTCGCTCATCCGTTTGCCATCCTGTTCATCCCGCTTGGATTCGGCGTATGGCAGCTCGCAGCGGCGGCTATCACAGGATTTATTGCAAAAGAGAACGTAGTCGGTACGCTTGCAGTCGTATACGGCATTACAAACCTGATCGATGCGGACGCACTCGCGCTGGTCGGCGGCGGCAATGAAGTAGCGGCAGTGATGGGGCTTACAAAAGCAGCGGCTCTGGCTTACCTGATGTTCAACTTGTACACCCCGCCGTGCTTTGCAGCTCTCGGAGCTATGAACTCTGAGATGAAGAGCGGAAAATGGCTGTTTGGAGGAATCTGTCTCCAGCTTGCGACGGGATACACAGTGGCATTCCTCGTATACCAGATCGGTACGCTGATCACAACGGGATCTCTTGGAACCGCATTTATTCCGGGACTGATCGCGATCCTTGTATTCGCGGCTGTCATCGTGTGGAGGGTACGCAGGTCAGACAAAGAATTTGCGGCAGAATACAGCCTGCATGCATAGGCGGTTATTATAAAGACCAGTGGTGGACAGGGGTCAGACTTTGTCCACCTGTTGTCGTTACAGCAGAAAGGATATATTTTTATGACAGATATTATCGTAATCATCATACTTGTACTTCTGATCGGAGGGGCAATTGCGTATATCGTGAGGTCTAAGAGGAACGGCGCGAAATGTATCGGCTGTCCGGCAGGCGGAAACTGTCCGGGCGGCGGGAAAATGCCGAAGAAAAAGCTGGACGGGCGCGTGGTTTCCAGAAAAACGATGCTGATATCAGGAATGACATGCCAACACTGTGCGTCGAATGTTACAAACGTGCTCAACCAGATCGAAGGTGTCCGCGCGGAAGTCAGCCTTTCTGCGGGCAAAGCGAGGATAGCCTGTGACAGATATGTTGAGGATGATGTTTTGAGAAATGCTGTGGAAAAAACAGGATACAGGGTCATCAGTATATCATGATGACATCAGGAGGCAGCCGTGAGCAGGAGAGATCAGATCATAGAAAAATTAAAGGAAAACGGATGCCGCATTACGAAGCAGCGCCTCATGCTGATCGATATTATTCTGGAAAATGACTGTACAAGCTGTAAAGAAATCTTTTATATCGCGTCAAAAACAGATAACAGGATCGGCGTCGCGACTGTTTACCGTATGGTGAATGCGCTTGAAGAGATCGGGGCAATCAGCCGGAAGAACATGTACAAAATCGAATATTCCGGCGAGGATGATGAGGGCGGAGGCTGTGAGATCGTACTCGATGATCATACCACCTGCCATCTGTCGAAGGGAAAATGGAACAGGGTTGTCCGTGAAGGCCTGAAGCGGTGCGGATATCTCAAAGATCAAAAGGTAACGAAAATCACGATGCAAAAATAATTTCGGTGTTGGGACGTTCTGTGTCGATAAGATTTATCAATAGACGGTGTTAGATTTGACTATTCGGAAATAAGGTTGCTATGATGTGACAGAACCCAGTCGTTTTACATATTAATAACAAAGGGAGTGATAGAGCGGTGAAACAGCATAGATTCTGGGCGTGGGCCGCGGTTTTTTGTTTTGTGATGGTATTCTATACAGGATATAAGCGCAAATAGCCAGAACAGTAATAATAGCACATACAACAGGAGGTATTCTGACATGATAAGTATTTCAGCATTGAAGAAGATCGGATTATTTGCCGGAGGCGTACTGTTTGGGACAGCGGGCATCAAAGTCCTCTCCAGCAAGGACGCAAAGAAGGTATATACGAACTGTACGGCAGCAGCCCTGCGAGCGAAAGACTGTGTGATGAAGACAGCAACAGCAGTTCAGGAGAACGCGGAGGACATTCTGGCGGAAGCCCAGCAGATCAATGAGATGAGGGCTGCCGAGGAGGCGGCTGCAGTCCAGGAGGACATGGAGCCTGAGAAAGCAGGAAAAGAGAAGAATGGTGCGGATGATTTCGGGAAAGAGACTGTATAAGCAGTTATGAAATTTATCATCAGGCATGAGATAAAAGGCCGTCTGCGTATCCACGCTGTCCAGGGAAGGATGACGTGTGCGCAGGCGGATACTCTTTGCTGGTTTCTTGAAAAGCAGGAATATGTAACAGACGCAAAGGTGTATGAGCGCACCGCAGACGCCGTGATCTGTTACACGGGTGACCGCGAAGAGGTGATCCGGGCGCTGCGCTGTTTCTCCTACGAGAACGCGGAGGCGCCGGATCATGTGCTGGCAAGTTCAGGAAGAGAGCTGAACTCATCGTTCCGCGAGAAACTCATTACGAAAGTGATCCTCCATTATGGAGGAAAGTTTATCATTCCCAATCCGGTGCGGAAAGTCTGGCTGACGTTCCGGGCGCTGCAGTATATCTGGAAGGGCGTCCGCTGCCTTGCGCGGCGCAGGATCGAAGTGCCGGTTCTGGATGCGGCTGCCATCGGCGTGTCCGTAGTGCGCGGGGATTTCGACACAGCGGGGTCGGTCATGTTCCTGCTCGGCGTCGGAGAACTTCTGGAGGAGTGGACTCACAAGAAGTCTGTAGGCGACCTGGCGCGCAGTATGTCGCTGAATGTAAAGAAAGTATGGCTGAAACGGGAGGAGCAGGAGGTGCTCGTCAACGCTTCTGAGATCCGCCCGGGTGATACCGTTGTGATCCATATGGGCAATGTGATCCCCTTTGACGGAGAAGTGTGCGGAGGCGAGGGCATGGTGAACCAGGCTTCGCTGACAGGGGAGTCTCTTCCGGTGAGGAGAGCTGCGGGCAGTTTCGTCTATGCGGGAACCGTGCTCGAAGAAGGAGAGCTGGAGATACTTGTCAAGGCAGTGTCCGGCTCCACCAGGTTTGAGAAGATCGTGACAATGATCGAGGATTCAGAGAAATTAAAGTCCGCTCTTGAAAGCAAAGCAGAGCATCTGGCTGACAGACTGGTTCCCTATACCCTTCTGGGGACGGGGCTTGTCGGTCTGGTTACCCGCAATGTAACGAAAGCGCTCTCTGTACTTATGGTAGACTTTTCCTGTGCGTTAAAGCTTGCCATGCCGATCGCCGTGCTCTCAGCGATCCGTGAAGCGGGAGAGCACGGGATCACTGTAAAAGGCGGAAAATATCTGGAGGCAGTTGCAGAGGCGCAGACAGTCGTATTTGACAAGACAGGAACGCTCACAAAGGCAAAGCCCACGGTGAAAGAAGTCGTTGCATTCGGCGATTATCCGGAAGACGAGGCGCTTCGGATCGCGGCATGCCTGGAAGAGCATTTCCCGCATTCTATGGCGAAAGCAGTGGTGGATGCGGCGAAGAAAAGAAAGCTGTCCCACGAGGAGATGCACTCGAAAGTCGAATATGTGGTAGCACACGGGATTTCATCCTATATTGAAGAGAAAAAAGTCATTATCGGGAGCAGCCATTTTGTATTTGAAGATGAAGGCTGTACCATACGGCAGGAGATGAGGGAGCGCTTTGACAGCCTGCCCCCGGAATACTCCCATCTTTACCTCGCCATAGAGCGCGAGCTGACAGCGGTCATATGCATTGAGGATCCGCTCAGGGAAGAGGCGGCAGATATGGTGAAAATGCTGAAACAAGAAGGAGTCAGCAAGGTCGTCATGATGACCGGCGACAGTGAGCGGACGGCGGCGTCCATCGCGGGGAGCGTGGGAGTAGACGAATATTATGCGGAAGTCCTGCCGGAAGACAAAGCCAGATTCATAGAACGGGAGAAAGTATTGGGAAGAAAGGTGATCATGATCGGAGACGGGATCAATGATTCACCGGCACTTTCGGCGGCGGATGCGGGAGTCGCGATCAGTGATGGGGCAGAAATCGCCCGGGAGATCGCCGATATCACAATTGCGGCGGACGACCTGAGAACAATTGTAGTCCTGAGGCGACTTGCTGCCGCCATGATGAGACGGATCCGGTTCAATTACAGGGGAATCGTGGGAATCAATTCCGTACTTATCGCTCTCGGCGTGGGAGGTATGATCCAGCCGACAGCGTCAGCGCTCCTGCACAATACATCGACGTTGGTAATCAGCCTTGAGAGCATGAAGGGGTTGCTTCCGGACAAAACAATATAAGCCATTCTCTGCCGGGATGTCAAAAAATGGATGTCAAAAAAGTCAGCTTGTGCTGGCTTTTTTGTGTTGTACAATTTTCAGGCGGACTGGCAAATTGCCGAAATTAACAGAAAATGAAAGTTGAAATAGATTAAATTCTAAATATATGATACTTTTATGTAAGTAAGGTTTATTCTGGAAACGGAGAAAAAAGTTATGAAAAAGGCAAAGGCGTTTGCTGCGCTTTTCAGCGCACTGTGCATTGTCCTGTCAGGTTCGGGGACCGTATACGGGGCAGAACCCCAGGCGGACGGCACGGAGCAGAAAAACGCTGTGAACACACAGCAGGAACCGGAACGTACGGTGATTCCATGGAGAGCGAATACATCTGTGGAAATCGAAGCGGAATCAGGAGAACTTGTAAATACCGGTGAGGGTGAGCTATATCCCCTTGAGGTTGTAGAGGGAGACTGGGCAAGCGGAGGTGAGTTTGTAAAAGGATTCCGCAGTGGTGATACGATCCGTTTCCCCTATACGGCAGAAAAAACAGGCTGGTATTATCTCACGTTTACCTATCGGAGCGGAGGAAAGAATTACATTTCATGGTCAGAGGAAAACGGTAAGATAAGGTCAGGCGGACAAACTGTCACTGAGCATGACAATGACGGGTCAGAAACTTTTACTATGCAGGTAACGATCCGTATCAAGGAAGCCGGCGAAGGAACCCTGATCCTCGGAACGGATGAGAATAATGGTCCGCAGATCGACAAGCTGGAGATCGCGCCTGCCACTGTAAGCAAAGAAAGATACTGTATGCAGAAACCCATTCGGGGTACGCATGGGGATATCAACGTATATGTCAACGGGGAACTTAAGAAAAACCCCTCGGATTCGCATATTTATTATTACGAAGGGGATGCGCTCCGGGTTGAGATCGTTCCTGACGAGGGATATGCCGTAGAGGATGTAATGATCGTTAAAGAGGGGTCTGCTTACATTGAAGATGAGATAATAAAACATCTTGGCTCGGAGACGGAGTATGAGATTCCGGATGTGAATAATGAAAATGCAATTGACGGATCAAGCCTGATCATAAAAGCGACGTTTCGCTTTGCCCACTACATAGCGGACAACCCTCTCTATCTGCCTTCCTCAACGGGAAGCAGCGTGACGGCTGAGGCAGAGAACGGCGTACTGTCAGGAGAAGACGGGTATCAGCTCAGCTACGCATACAAAGCGGATTCCGCAGGCGTGTATGACGTGACGCTTACCGCTGCGGACGGAACTCTTCCGGATACTTTGTCCTGGACTGAGGAATCAGGAAAAATCAAGCCGGGAAGCGTGGAGACTGAAGCGGGAGCTTCGTCGGTAACTTTCCGGATCCGTGTGCTGGAACAGGGGACAGGAAACCTGATCTTTACCGGAGATACCGGAGACGGGACGGGTCTTGACAGATTTGAGATCACACTTGCCGAATCGGACATAAAAACTGTAAATCTTAATACAGCCTCCGAAGACGGAAGCTATGTAATCGCAGGGATCAACGATCCAGGCAGGGCGGCAGAACCTGAGCATACGTGGGCGAACGGCCATGCAAGTTATGTATATTTCGGAAATTATTACCAGGACGAAGGAAAGTCGGTAAAAACCCCTGTGAAATGGCGCGTGCTTGACGCTGATACAGAGGCATATACAGACGGACACAGCCTGCTGCTTATGTCCGATAAGGCGCTGGATAAGGCGGCTTTTAATGAGGAAAAGGGTGATGGGCATGACGAGTGGCTGTCCAGCAACTTAAGAAAGTGGCTGAACAGCGGCGAATTTGACGGGAATTACACAAAAGGCGGCTTTTTCGATGCTGCGTTTACCGGTGCAGAGCAGAGTGCAATTGCAGAAAGCTCGAAAGAGGCTGTGACTGATGTGGTTACGTGGTATGGAATAGAGGCACTTCGTTATTCTCTGGATAACAGCGGACTTGAAAATGACAGAGTATTTCTTTTGAGCCTGTCGGAAGTCCTCGATAAAACTTACGGATTTTATCCTGACATGTCCGAGTCCAGCGAGGGAAGCCGGTCTTACGAAGTGGAGACAACTCCGCTGACTGCCAAAGACGGGAAAACACTGGCAGACTGGCGTCTGCGCAGCCGCGGCGGATCTGGTGATCCGGCGGACGTGCAGGATATCGGAGGAGAATATTTCCAGATAAACTCCGCATCAGCAACTTCCAGTGATTTCGCGATCGTTCCGGCACTGAATCTTGATCTTGCGGATATCATGTTCACCACCCCTGCCGGAAGCGGAAAACCGGAAAGGCTGGAAGCAGCGGCAGACGGAAGCCATACGGAGGCGTGGAAACTGACTTTGAGAGGCGGCAGAGGATTTGACACCGTCAGAACGGACAGCGACAGAATTGTACCGGGCGGAAAACTGGCGGTTCAGATAGACAGTCTCGGCACAGCGGACGCTGGCGTTGAGTACAGCCGGGTTTCGGCAATGATCGTTGACGCAGAAGGGACCGTACAGTACTATGGAAAAGCTGCCGAAGCAGAGACAGGCGCGGCCGATATAGACATTCCGTCAGACCTTGCGGATGGAACCTATACAATGAAGCTTTTTGCAGAAGATGTAAACGGGACAGCCGAAAACGCGCTTACCGATTATGCAAGCAATATGGTGGATTTCACTTTTGAGATCACTACTGCGGAGATCACTTCGGCTGATGTGGCAGTTGATGTCCCTGCCGGCTCAGAGCTCCCGGATACCGAAGCGGAAAGCACGACAGAAGGAGTGGCTTCGGTTCAGGTCGAGTGGCGTGACATGGAAGAAAATGCAGTAGAAGGCAAATTTGACTTCAACATGCAATATCAGGCAGTCGTTACCCTGACGCCGGATGAGGGATACGCATTCTCCGATACCGCGGCGGTGAGGGTAAACGGAGCAGAGGCTGATTCGGTGACGTATAATGACGACGGCGCAGTTACAGCGGTATATACATTCCCGGCGACGGCAAAGGCAAAATTGCTCTCAATCGGCACAGTGGAAAAGGTTCCTCCGTTCGCCGGCGGTACTGCCCTGGATAAGATAGCAGAGTGGATGAACGCGAACCGCGGTACCGTTGCGATCAAAACGGAAGACGCTGATGTTATAACGGCTGATGTTACATGGACGGTTGATATTGCGGAGGGAAGCTATGATCCTTCGGCAAAGACAGAGCAGACCTTTGCGCTGAAGGGAACGGTGACTCTGCCTGACGGAATCGATGCCGGGGATGTGTCCCTGGAGATAACAGCTTCTGTAACGGTAGAGAAAGCTGCCGGCGGAGATGCCGGTGAGAAGCCCGGAGAAGGAGATCAGGGACAAAAACCCGGATCAGGCCAGGGACAGGATAAACCGGACAGTACTGGCAGCGGCAAGGAAGACAGGGCTCCGCAGACAGGCGATACAGGAACCTTTGCTTTTGCGTTATTCTGGATCATCATTTCAGGGACAGTTGTCTCTGTGATTATAATGAAGAGGAAAAGAGCATAACGACAGAGTGATGCAGGCATAGAATAGACACAAGGGGAGATACTAAGAGTATCTCCTCTTGTAGATTTGTGCAGAGAGCAGGCAGCTTAAGGCAAAGAGCGCAATAGAAACGGGGAAATAGACACAGAGGAGAACCGGATCCATTCCGATCAGCCTGTCGATTCCGAAGATCGCGGAGGATGCGCCGTATATGCCGCCGAGGATTGCGGCGCACAGTACGTAGAGCACTATTCCGATCTTTTTCCCGAAGAGGAAATAAAACAGGTAGACAACGGATGTGAAAATCAGCGATACACAGATGCTCAGTCCCCATACTGTCAAGGCTTCCGGCAGGGTAATTATGCGGTACCGCCATATGTGGAAAAGCGAATAGGCGAGAGCGAGCAGTGCGCTTACACTGGTGGAAGCAAGGGCGAGCAGGTATTTTGCAAGGACGACTTCCGTCTTTGTTACGGGAAATGTAAACTGGAGCTTATAGAAATTTGCTTTCTCATCCTGCTCATAGGACGCTTCGAGCATGCATGATCCGAAGAGGATGCTGATCAGCATGACATAGAGGACAAAGGTGTACTCCGCGCTTATTGCAACGAACATGAGCGTGACAAATCCCAGTCCGAATATGTAGGATGCGAGGTTCTTTTTGATATAAAAATTCTCGTATAAGTCTTTTAGTATGATCCCTTTCATTTCACTTTCTCTCCTTTCACATAGAACAGCATGATATCTTCGACTGAGGCGTTTTCTACGGGAATATCCTGAAATACTTGGCGCAGTTTCGCACGGTTTCTGATGAGCACGTGGTAGCTGTAGGGCTCTTTTCTGTATGCAGCGATGTCATCCCGGCTCAGGCTGTCGAATAGCTCCTGCCCGCAGGTGATGATGCCGTAATCATTCTGCATCTCGTCATAGGTTTTGATGAACTGCATCTTTCCATTATGGAGGTAGGCGATATAGTCGGCAATCTTGTCGAGATCGCTGGTGATGTGAGAGGACATGAGCACCGCATGATCTTCATTTTCTGTAAATTCCCTCAGGATCTCAAGAATCTCGTCGCGAAAAACAGGATCGAGCCCGCTGGTGGATTCGTCGAGGATCAGAAGTTTTGGGTGATGGCTCAGGGCAGCGGCAAATTCCAGCTTCACCTTCATCCCGGTAGACAGCTTTCTGATCTTTTTCTTTTCCGGAAGGGAGAACCGCTGCAGATATTCTGTGAACAGTGCGGCGTCCCAGTTCTTATATACTTTTGAGAGGATCTTTCCGATGATCGCCGGAGTCAGGTTGGTGTCATAATGGGAATCATTAAATATAACTGCGATGTCTTCTTTGACCTCTTTACTGTGTGTTTTCATATCAAGCCCCAGCATGGATGTAAGCTCTGACTCGCTGTCAGTAATGCCGAGGATTGAGTTGATGAGCGTGGATTTCCCGGCTCCGTTTTCTCCGATCAGCCCCATGACAGTTCCGCTCGGAAGCTGAAATGAAATATCATCAAGTGCAAAGCCTTTATAGTGTTTTGTCAGATTCCTGACCTCTATTGCGTATTTCATAATGCTATTCCTCCCTGTAAACAACTTCTAATGTGGATTTCAATTCTTCCAGAGAAAGCCCGTTTTCCCGTCCGAGCGCTGCGGCATCTGAGAGCAGCTTTTCGATCCTGCGGAGGTTCTCCTCCCGGATGAAATCCTGGTTCTGTGTCGATACAAATGTGCCTTTTGCCGGCACAGTGATGATAAAGCCGTCGCGCTGAAGGTCGTCGTATGCTCTCTGCGTCGTGATGACACTGACATGGAGATCTTTTGCCAGTCTCCGCATGGACGGCATAGCTTCTCCGGGCTTTAATTCTCCTTTCATGATCATCTCTTTGATCTGGGATGTGATCTGTTCATAGATCGGGCGGTCGCTGTCGTTACTTAAGATGATTTCCATATCTGCCACCTCTCAGATCCGTTGCTACGGTACAGGTATCTTTGTTTCATGCCGATGAACCTCCTTTGTCATTACTGTACTTGCTTGATATATACAGTATATACGAATATGTACTGACTGTCAATATCTAATATATACAGTTCGCGAAAAATTTGATAACAATCACCGGAAGTGCCAAAAGGCACATTCCGGGATTGTTAAGCGGTCACCAAGGTCTCGGGTAAGCCCGGACTTTGGCTCGTCGCAGCCACAAAAAGAGGACACCCATAAGGGCGTCCTCTGCTGAGAAAATCATACATTATTCAGTTGCTGTATCTGCTGCACTGTCATCAGACGGGGCAAATTCTCTCGAAATCAACTCTGTGCCGTCGCTTCCGAGATAGCGGACAACTACGACCGGATTTTCAACATCGATCGCTGCCGGAAGTATCCCGGCAACAGATTCAAATGTAGATGCCTGTGAGTCGAGTGAAGACTCAAGCTGGGAAACATCTGCGGCTATGGCAGTGGAAAGCTCCGGATCGTCGAACGTAAAGTTGTATACGAGTTTGTTATCTTCGCCTGTGATCGTCATTGACATCCCCGTTCCCTCCAGGCTGGAGATCTGCTGCTGGAGAGATTCCTGCATCATATCGGAATCGATAAATTCCTGGATAGATGCATATTTACCGGTAACCGCCTCATCAGCGGAATCATCAGCGGCAGCATCTTCTTCAGCGGCTGCGTCATCGGCAGTGTCCTCTGCCTGAGTTGTGTCATCGGAAGCGGCATTGTCAGATGATCCGCCGCAGGCGGTGATCAGAAGCGCTGCTGTTGCAGCACATACGAGCAGTAACATTTTACGGATACGATTTTTCATAGCTTTTTCCTCCTAAAGTGATAAAGTGTATCTTACATGGTATTATTACACATCAAAGAGACGCTTGCAAGCAGATTTGTGTAAAGAA
>DXEY01000108.1 GCA_019114745.1 Candidatus Mediterraneibacter colneyensis
CCTGAATGAATTGATACAAGCGCAATTCGTTACCCACAGGCGCAAGGATATTGAGGATTTACCGCAGGATTTTCTTATCAACCACATTTCAGGCAGCTTTGTTGAAATGGTTTTGTGGTGGCTAAAGGATAAGAAAAAGCATACCCCCGAAGAATTAGACTACTATTTTCGTTCTGTTATTGAGCCGGTTTTATAACAAACTTGAGGCAACGGGGGGAATAAAGGACGCAGATACAGATTGAGGTAAGTAACAGGGCAGTCCATACCAATTGTAGAAACAATGCTTTATCGACTTATACCCCTTTCTGTGCTATGATTATGAATGCATAATTACAGACAGAAAGGGGTATTTTCTATGGGAAATACGTCTGATCATCATACAGGACATCTTAATATCGGCATCCTCGCCCACGTGGACGCCGGAAAGACGACCCTCTCCGAGGGCATGCTCTACCTGAGCGGCAGCATCCGCAGCATGGGCCGCGTGGATCACGGAAATGCATATCTTGACACTTACGAACTGGAGCGGGAACGGGGGATCACGATCTTTTCCAAGCAGGCGGTGCTGTCGTGGAAGGGGCTGGATATCACCCTTCTGGACACGCCGGGACATGTGGATTTTTCCGCTGAGATGGAACGCGTCCTCCAGGTGCTGGACTATGCGGTGCTTGTGATCAGCGGCACAGACGGTATCCAGGGACATACAGTGACGCTCTGGAAGCTGCTGAAGCGGTATCACGTTCCGGTCTTCCTTTTTATCAACAAGATGGATCGGGAAGGGACGGACAGAGAGCATCTGATGAGGGAACTGCAGGAGCGGCTCGATGAGGGCTGCGCAGATTTCGCCGGGCTTTTCGGAAAAGGCGCCGGGGAAAACGCTCAGGCGGAAGGGGTGGCTGAGAAGCTGGAAAGCCTTGCGGTATGTGACGAGAAGATGCTGGAGGAATATCTGGAGAGCGGTTCGATCGGGAAGGAGACCCTGAGAAGGGCGGTGGCAGAGAGAAAAGTATTTCCATGCTGGTTTGGCTCCGCCCTCAGGGCGGAAGGGATTGAGGAATTTATGGACGGGATCCGGGACTATTCTCTCATCCCGGCTTATCCGGGCGCGCTCGGGGCAAAAGTATACAAGATCGGGCGGGACGCACAGGGGAACCGGCTGACCTATCTGAAAGTAACGGGCGGAGAGCTGAAGGTGAAGGAAGCCCTGCCGGGGATCGAGGGCAAAGTGAACCAGATCCGCCTCTACTCAGGAGAGAAATACGACCTGCTCCAAAATGCGGCGGCGGGGGAAGTGTGCGCCGTGACCGGACTGGAAGGAACTTATCCGGGACAGGGGATCGGAGCGGAAGAGGATTCGCAGCTGCCGGTGCTAGAACCTGTCCTTACCTACCGGGTGGAGCTGCCGGACGGGTGCGATGTACACACAATGCTGAGAAATCTCCGCCAGCTCGAGGAGGAAGAGCCCCAGCTCCACATCGTATGGGAAGAGGAGTCAAAAGAAATCCATGTCCAGCTTATGGGAGACGTCCAGACAGAAGTACTGCAGAAGATGGTAAAGGAGCGGTACGGCGTGCTCATCGAGTTCGGCGAGGGCAATATCGTCTATAAAGAGACGATTGACAATACAGTCGAGGGTGTGGGGCATTTTGAGCCGCTGCGCCACTATGCTGAGGTGCATCTGCTCCTGGAGCCGGGAGAGCGGGGCTCAGGGATGCAGTTCGCATCAGACTGCAGCGAGGATGTGCTGGATCGCAACTGGCAGAGGCTGGTTCTGACTCACCTGGAGGAAAAGGAACACCGGGGAGTCCTGACCGGTTCTGCCCTGACGGATGTAAAGATTACCCTCATATCGGGGAGGGCTCACCAGAAACATACGGAGGGAGGCGACTTCCGCCAGGCGACATACCGGGCGGTGCGCCAGGGACTCAGAAAGGCGCAGAGCGTGCTCCTGGAACCTTACTATGATTTCCGAATGGAGCTTCCGATGGAAAGCGTCGGGCGGGCGATGACTGATATCCAGCGGATGAACGGGAAATTTGAAGGCCCTGCGGCGGAAAACGACCAGGCGGTTCTGACGGGGCGCGTCCCGGTATCTGAGATGCGCGGGTACCAGAAAGAATTTGCTTCCTACACAGGCGGATTCGGAAGGCTGTTCTGTACGCTGGGAGGATATGATATCTGCCATGATGCTGAGGATGCGGTCGAACAGATCGGATACGATCCTGACAGCGATACGGCGAATCCGTCGGATTCCGTGTTCTGCGCCCACGGGGCTGGATTTATCGTGCCATGGTATCAGGTGGAAGAGTACATGCATCTGGAGAACCGGCAGGAGGAAGGCGCGGCGGAAGATGCGGCTGTCATGGCGGCGCAGATCCGTCCTGCGGCGAGAACGATCGAGCTGACCCAGGAAGAGCTGGATGCGATCTATGTGCGGACGCCCGATCCGGTGAAGCGGAAAGTGAGCAGTACGCCTGTCAGAGTGGACGCGGATGCCTCTGGGGACTCGGCGGGAAAGTATGGCAGAAATGCCGGAAAAAACAGCAGAGACACAGAAGAGTATCTTCTGGTCGACGGATATAATATTATCTTTTCCTGGGATGAACTCCGGGAACTGTCGGAGATCGACCTGGCGGCAGCGAGGGGAAAACTGGCAGATGTTTTGTGCAATTACCAGGGATACCGGAAGTGTACGCTGATCCTTGTATTCGATGCATATAAAGTCGAGGGCAATCCCGGCGAGGTGGATAAGTACCACAATATTTATATCGTTTACACAAAAGAGGCAGAGACTGCCGACCAGTATATTGAGAAAACGGTGCGGAAAATATCCCGGCGCCACCGGGTTACGGTGGCTACCTCAGATGCGCTGGAGCAGGTGATCATCCTGGGACAGGGCGCGCACCGTATGTCCGCTGCCGGTCTCAGGTATGAAGTGGAGCTGGCATTGCAGGAGATGCGGGGAGAGCATCTGGGAAAAGAAGGCAGTCTCAGGACATATCTGTTCGACTGTCTTGAGGAGGATACTGCAAAGAAAATGGAGCGTGTGAGGCTGGGACGGGAAAACTGGCATGCATAAAAAAGCGGAAACTGGACGTTTTAATAAAACCAGATGAGTGATATGCTACCTGTAGCGTTGGGATAGATAAACTGCACGGACGCTGTTAGATGATAATACAGGAAAAGAGGTAACTCATTATGGCACAGAGAAACGAGACAATTATAAAAATCGCACAGACAGCGCTTATGGCTGCACTGTGTTTCGTATCCTTTACATTTCTGCAGATCAAGATCCCGCTTCCGGGCGGGGACGCCACATCCCTGCATATCGGTAATGCATTCTGCGTACTGGCGGCGCTGATCCTGGGCGGATGGTACGGCGGACTGGCAGGAGCGATCGGGATGGGAATTGCCGATATCATGGATCCGGTGTATATCACAGGCGCTCCCAAGACGTTTGTACTCAAACTCTGTATCGGTCTGATCGTAGGGCTGGTAGCGCACAGGATCGCAAAGATCAATGAGAGCAAGGATAAGAAATATGTGTTCCGCTGGAGTGTGATCGCCTCTGTGGCAGGGCTCGGATTTAATGTGATCGCAGACCCGCTGGCAGGCTTCTTTTATAATCAGTATATTATGGGCCAGCCCCAGCAGATGGCGGAGGTGCTGGCGAAATGGAGCACAGGCGCGACATTTGTCAATGCGGTCGTGTCTGTATTCCTCGTAGGAGTTCTGTACAATGCCCTGAGGCCGGTGCTTATGAAAATGGGTATGATACACACGTACAAAGTGAAGGCGGCATAGCAGTGCCGGCAGCGGCTTCAACAAAAATTTACAAAGTTTTTGATGATTTTTGCCCCATTCAATGGTATGATTATGACAGTACTTAAATAAGTATATTACGATTACGAGAGTGAGGTAAGGTAAATGAATTGTATTAAGTGTTATCAGGAAATCCCGGATGGTTCTAAATTCTGCCCGCACTGTGGCGCTCAGCAGCCGGATACGGCAGGCGCAGATCAGGTGAATGTACAGGCAGAGACAGCGGCGCCTTCAGAGCCGGCAGCACCGCAGGCTGAACCGACAGCACCGCAGGCAGAGTCACAGATCTATACTGCACCGCAGACTCAGTATCAGGATGCGCAGTCCCAGTATACCGGAGCAGGATATCAGGATGCTTCCAATACCGGTTACCAGAATAATCAATATCAGGGCGTTCCGACTTATCAGTCCAACAATGCGCCGGAGAAACAGATCAACTGGGTACCGTATCTGGTGCTCTCTATTATCTCCACAGTGTGCTGCTGTCTTCCGTTTGGTATCGTGGCGATCGTATACTCTGCGAAGATCAACAGCGCAATGTCAGCAGGAGACTATGCGGCTGCCGAGAAGGCTTCCAAAACTGCAAGGATATGGATCATTGTAGCCTTTATCGTAGGTATCGTTGCGACAGTGCTCCTCACAATTTTCTATGGAGGATTGCTCGGATCGATCGGATCAGGATATTATTACTACAATTACTAGGAAAGAGCATGGATTGATCAATGTTGGAATTAGCACGGCGGATCCGGGACAACAGAAAAATGAGGGTCGCGCTCGTACTCTGTGCGGGGGCTGCCGCCGGTGTGGGGGCTCTGTATCTGTATTTTCACAATCCGCACAGCTATCCGCTGCCCTGTCTGTTTTATGTCGTGACAGGCTTCTACTGTCCGGGCTGCGGCGCCGGAAGAGCATGCTATTCGATCCTGCATTTTAAGTTTTTGGATGCGTTTTGTTACAATCCGCTAATGACACTTCTCCTGCCGCTGATCGGGCTGTATATCGCAGCGCGGGCATTGGACTGGATGATCACAGGGGGGAACCACATAGACAAAAAGATCAGTACGAAGGTGCTTATGTGGGTTTTGATCGGGATATTTATCTACGGAGTGCTCCGTAATATTCCGGTATTTCCGTTTACCCTGTTAGCGCCGGGCGGGATGTGGCAGATATTTTCTTAACGGATGAGACGCCTGAAGGAAGAAAAACTTCGGGCGTTTCTTTGTGTTGCGACGAGGCAAAGTCCGGGCTTGCCCGAGATCTTGGCGACCGCTTACAATCCCGGAATGTGCCTTTTGGCACTTCCGGTGATTGTGTTTTACTATACGGCGGACTTATGGTATGATAAAGGACAGGTATATCAGATGAAAAAACGGAGGAAAAGCAGATGATCAATAAATTAGTAGAAAAGATAAAGAAAACAGGAGCTCCGATCGTAGTAGGACTCGACCCGATGCTCAGCTATATCCCGCAGCATATCCAGGACAGGGCGTTTGCGGAATACGGCGAGACTTTGGAGGGGGCTGCCGAGGCGATCTGGCAGTTTAACAAGGAGATCGTAGATAAGACGTATGACCTGATACCGGCTGTAAAACCGCAGATCGCGATGTACGAACAGTTCGGCGTGCCGGGAGTGGCGGCATTCCAGAAAACGGTAGATTACTGCAAGTCAAAAGACCTGGTGGTGATCGGTGATATCAAGAGAGGAGACATCGGTTCCACATCGGCGGCATATGCGGCAGGCCATCTTGGAAAAGTAAAAGTGGGCGCAAAAGAGTATCTCCCGTTTGATGAGGATTTCGCGACGGTGAACCCGTATCTCGGGTCTGACGGAGTGGATCCGTTTATCAAAGTCTGCAAAGAGGAAAAGAAAGGTATTTTTGTCCTTGTAAAGACTTCCAATCCTTCCAGCGGGGAATTTCAGGACAGAGAGATTGACGGCCGTCCGCTCTATGAGCTGGTAGGCGAGAAGGTTGCCGAGTGGGGCGCTGACTGCATGGGTGATGAATACAGCTATGTGGGAGCTGTCGTAGGCGCGACTTATCCGGAGATGGGAAAAGTGCTCCGCCGGATCATGCCGAAAGCGTATATCCTTGTACCGGGCTATGGCGCTCAGGGCGGACAGGGGAAAGATCTGGTTCACTTCTTTAATGAGGACGGTCTGGGAGCTATCGTCAATTCTTCCAGAGGTATTATCGCAGCGTACAGGCAGGAAGCATATGCAAAATACGGAGCGGAAAACTTTGGAGACGCATCGAGGGCGGCAGTGGAGGCGATGATCGCCGATATCAGCGGAGCGCTCGAGGGAAGATAAGACAGGGAAAAAGGAGCAGTTATGGCAAAGAAAAAAGAAAATGCGGTCGTGCTCTCCCAGGAGATGATCGCGAAAGATATATACAGCATGTGGATCAAAACAGATGCGGCGGCTGATGCGGCGCCGGGACAGTTTATCTCCATGTATACCCGGGATGCGGGCAAATTGCTGCCCCGTCCCATCAGTATCTGCGAGATCGACCGGGAGCAGGGAAGCCTGCGCGTCGTATACCGCGTGACCGGGAAGAACACCGGGACAGAAGAGTTTTCACATCTGGGCGCCGGCGATGTGATCCCGGTGATCGGGCCTCTCGGAAATGGATTCCCTTATGATAAGGCGAAAGGCAGAAAAGCATTTCTGATGGGCGGCGGGATCGGCGTGCCTCCGATCCTGGAGCTGGCAAAGGCGATGGATTGTGAGAAAAAGCAGATCGTCGTGGGATACCGGGATGCCGAGACATTCCTGAAAGAGGAATTTGAAGCTGCCGGAGAGGTCTATATCTCCACGGAAGACGGAAGCGTGGGGACAAAAGGAAATGTAATGGACGCTATCCGGGAAAACGATCTTGAGGCGGACATCATCTACGCCTGCGGGCCGACGCCGATGCTCCGGGCGATCAAGAACTACGCGGAAGAAAACGGCATCGAGTGTTATATTTCCCTGGAAGAGCGGATGGCGTGCGGGATCGGCGCCTGTCTGGCGTGCGTATGCCAGTCAAAGGAGATCGACAGCCACAGCCATGTGCATAACAAGAGGATCTGTAAGGACGGCCCTGTATTCCTTTCTACGGAGGTGGAGATCTGATGAATATGAAAGTAACTATTGCCGGTGTAGAATGGAAGAATCCGGTCACGACAGCATCGGGAACGTTTGGCTCGGGCGTGGAATTTGCCGATTATGTTGATCTGAACCGCATCGGCGCGGTGACGACAAAAGGCGTGGCGAATATTCCGTGGGCGGGCAACCCGACGCCGAGGGTGGCTGAGACTTACGGCGGGATGATGAATGCCGTGGGACTTCAGAACCCCGGGATCGATGTGTTCTGTGAGAGGGACATTCCGTTTCTGAAAAAATATGACACGAAGATCATCGTCAATGTCTGCGGAAAATCTACGGAGGACTACTGTCAGGTCGTGGAGCGCCTTGCAGACGAGGATGTGGACATGCTGGAGATCAATATCTCCTGCCCGAATGTAAAAGAGGGCGGGATCGCTTTCGGACAGGATCCGAAAGCTGCTGAGGCGATCACAAAAGCAGTGAAAAAGTATGCGAAGCAGCCGGTGATCATGAAGCTGAGTCCGAATGTGACGAGCATTGCCGAGATGGCGAGGGCAGTGGAGGCGGGCGGAGCCGACGCTGTGTCCCTGATCAATACGATCACTGGGATGAAGATCGATATCAACCGGAAAACATTTGTCCTGGCGAACAGAACAGGCGGCGTGTCAGGCCCTGCCATCCACCCGATCGCGGTGCGCATGGTATATGAGGCGGCTCATGCGGTGAACCTTCCGGTGATCGGCATGGGAGGCATCGCCACGGCGGAGGACGCGATAGAGATGATCCTTGCGGGCGCCAGCGCGGTATCTGTGGGGACGGCGAACTTCCATGATCCGGGCGTGACGATGAAGATCGTGGATGGGATCGAAGAATATATGAAGTGCCAGGGATTTGAGACCGTAGACGAGATGGTTGGAATTGTAGAGTGAGAATATTTTGAAAATCCCGGTAACTTATGGTAGAATTGTAAACACATATGGGAGGTTATAGAGATATGGAACAGTACAAGCAGGAATTTATCCGTTTTATGGTAGACAGCGACGTGCTCAAGTTCGGTGAGTTCACCCTGAAGAGCGGCAGGAAGTCCCCGTTCTTTATGAATGCGGGGGCATATGTGACGGGCTCTCAGCTCAGGAAACTGGGAGAATATTATGCAAAGGCGATCCACGATACATACGGAGATGATTTCGACGTATTGTTCGGACCGGCATACAAAGGCATCCCGCTCAGCGTAGTGACGGCGATCGCTTACAGCGAGCTGTACGGAAAAGAAGTCCGTTACTGCTCGGACAGGAAGGAAGAGAAAGACCACGGCGCGGATAAGGGGAGCTTCCTCGGGAGCAGCCTGAAAGACGGCGACCGTGTGATCATGATCGAGGATGTGACGACGTCCGGGAAGTCCATGGAAGAGACCGTGCCGAAAGTAAGAGGCGCTGCGGATGTGGAGATCGTGGGACTGATCGTATCGCTGAACCGCATGGAAGTCGGAAAAGGCGGCGAGAAATGTGCGCTGGATGAGGTCAGAGACCTCTACGGATTTGACACGGCTGCGATCGTGACCATGGAGGAAGTGGTAGAGTGCCTGTACAATAAAGAGTACAACGGGAAAGTTGTGATCGACGATACATTAAAGGCAGCGATCGATGCATACTATGAAACATATGGAGTGAAATAAGGAGGCGCGTTGTATGGAAAAAGCATATCTGGCAATGAAAAGAAGTGGTGCGGGAAGCATCACGATCGGTATCATCATTCTGGCAGTAGGGATCGCAGCAGGGATCCTTTCCATCGTAAGCGGCGCGAACCTGCTGAAACATAAGAAAGAGATCACCTTTTAAACAGACAACATAAGGGGAAGGCATACAGCCGTCCCCTTTCAAACGTATTAGGGGAATTAATTGTTTTGAGTGTCAGAAAAGCGAAAATTATCAGGGCATTTGGGAAAGTCCTGTTTCTTTTATATGTCGGTTTCCTGATCTATTTCCTGTTTGTCGCCGAGTGGTACGGCAGGACAGAGATCGCGGATGACTACCGGTACAATCTGGAATTATTTAAAGAGATCAGACGTTTTATCACCTACAGGGAGCAGATCGGAACATTCACCGTGTTTGCCAATCTTTTCGGCAATATACTGATCTTTGTCCCGTATGGTTTTTTTATTTCTCTGGCGAGCAGGTCGAGAGGATTTTTCAAGACTCTGTTCTGCAGTATGGGATTAAGCCTGGGCGTGGAGATCGTGCAGCTTTTTACGAGAGTGGGGAGCTTTGACGTGGACGATATCCTGCTCAACACAGTAGGGGGCGTACTCGGATATATTATATTCGCAATATGCAATCAGATAAGGAGAAAACATCATGTTCGGAATCGGAAAAAGCGCTGAGGAGCGCCGGAGAGAAAAGGAGAGGAAGAAGAGGGGGACGAGGAAGTACGGACAGGCTGAACTGAAGCAGTCACGGAAGGGAATTCTTTCATGTATCAGCGGCGCCGGCGGTCTTTTGATCCTGGCCGGATGTATTTTTTACGCGTTTATGGCAAGAGGGAACGCTCACGGGATCATCGGCGGGATGGCGATCGTGTCGCTGATCCTGTCAATTAACGGGATCCGTCTGGCAATCCGCGGATTCGGTGAGAGAGACCGGAACTATCTGACCTGCAAGATCGGGCTTCCGGTCAGTTCTGTATCTTTAGTCTTTTTTCTTGCGATATTTATAGGAGGGCTGAGCTGATGAGCAGAGAAGAAATGCAGAATGTGAGGAACAGACAGTATGAAGAACGCCATATCCTGGCGGTTGACAGACTCCGGAGACTTGTATCGGAAGAGACGGTGCCGGAGGATTATCTGCCGTATTTTCAGGATGTGGCGATTTTTCTTCTTGAGCTGGAAAATGTCCGCCGGAAAGTGGAGTCCGGCGAGTGGGAGCACTACAGCACAGAGGAGATGGAGAGCATCAATGAGATCCTCTACAGTGATATCCTTGGAAAGCGGTATGAGCGGAGCTATGCAAACCCTGCCGTCGCTGCCGGAAAGTTCGGCCCGGAGATGGGAAAGCTTTTGAGTATGCTCTATGCGGAGGTGCGGTCAGGACTGCCCTGTGCATTTGAGAACAGAGTAGACTATCTGACCATCCTTTCCGAGCTGTTCATCGAAGTGTACAACGCATTTGAGAGTGCGTACCGGGAAGCCGGGGGACAGATGCGGGGGGCAGGGATGGTGCCTGAAGTCCGGGAGATCCGGGATATCATCTACTGGTATGCAAGCGATTACTGCGATGTGTTTCTCGCAGACCGGATCATGGAGCAGATCGATCCCGCCTGCTCTTTTGCGGCGGATATCATCGAACACGGAAATCTGGATGACGACCGCTATCTGTACCGGTTCGGGGAATATATCACGGAGAATGAACTGGGGACGGCGCGGCACCTGCGCACGCTGCCGGAGGAAACGCTGCGGAAGATGGCGGACGTTTATACAGAAGGATACCGGATCGGATTTATCAATACGGGGAAAGACCTCTCAAAAAAATCTGTCGTAAATATCCGATATCATCTCGGGTTTGAAAAGGTGGTCAGGATCGCCATCGAGAACTTCCGGAAGATGGGACTTGAACCCGTGATCTACCGGGCAGCCTCAAGTGTGGTGACAAAGAGGGAGCACCATAAGATCGGGTATCACGGCGCGGTGGCGAACTGGCAGTATGAGTATGACCACAGGCAGGATCAGGCGCTCTTCCTGGATAAGCGGTACATTGAGCGGCGTCTGGAGGTAATGCGCACGGCGTATGAGCAGCACCGCGGGATGGCGGCGCAGTTTGCAGGGCCGGCAGTGATAGAGACCTTTGGCGAGAAGCCGTTTTCTCCGAAGGCGTCTGCCGAGGCGCCTGTCTACAGCGAGGAGCAGAAAGAGCTGGCGCTGCTGTATGACAGCCGTTCCGGGCAGATCACAAACGAGTACATCAAAGGGGAAGAGCGGAGTTTTACGATCGTGGCATATCCGGTGCCGGAGATCGGGGAGCGGTACGCGGAAATCTTTGACGAGGTGATCCGGATCAATACGCTGGACGCCGGAGTGTATGAGAAGGTGCAGCAGACGCTGATCGACGCCCTGGATCAGGGAGAATATGTCCATGTACTGGGGAAAGGCGGCAACCGCACCGATCTCAGGGTGAACCTGTGGAAGCTGGGCGACCCGGAAAAGGAGACGATCTTTGAGAACTGCGTGGCTGACGTCAATATCCCGGTGGGAGAGGTGTTCACCTCCCCGGTGCTGGAAGGAACTTCCGGCGTCCTCCACGTGAGCCGGGTGTATCTGGAAGGACTCCAGTATCTGGATCTGGAAATCACCTTCAAAGATGGAATGATCACGGACTACCGCTGCGGGAACTTTGAAGACCCCGAAGAAGGGCGCAGATATATCGCAGACAATGTATTAAAGGGGCACAAAACACTGCCTCTCGGGGAGTTCGCGATCGGTACGAACACGACGGCATATGTGGCGGGGAAAAAGTATGGGATCGAGGACAAGCTGCCGATCCTCATTGCGGAAAAGACCGGGCCTCACTTTGCAGTGGGCGATACATGCTACTCCTGGAGCGAGGAGATCCGGGTGTATAACCCGAACGGCAAAGAGATCGTGGCAAAGGACAATTCTGTTTCATTAAACAGGAAGACAGATGTGTCAAAGGCGTATTTCAACTGCCATACAGATATAACTATACCTTATGAAGAGTTAGAAGAAATAAGTGTAGTGACAAAAGAAGGGAAACACATTATACTATTAAAAGACGGAAAATTCGTATTGCCGGGAACGGAGATACTGAACGAACCATTCCGTGAGCTGTAAGGCAGAGCGCGGACTTTCCGCGCAGTGTACCTGGATGATATAAATGCAGAAATAAGGAGGATGTAAGATGCCAAAAGTAGGAATTGTAATGGGCAGCGACTCAGACCTGAAGGTCATGAGCAAGGCAGCATCTATGCTGGAGAAGCTGGGAATCGATTATGAGATGACGATCATCTCTGCGCACAGGATGCCGGATACATTTTTTGACTGGGCGAAAGCAGCAGAGGGGAAAGGGATCAAGGTGATCATTGCGGGAGCAGGAATGGCAGCGCATCTTCCTGGAATGTGTGCGGCGCTGTTCCCGATGCCGGTGATCGGAGTGCCGATGTCAGGGAAGAACCTGGACGGCATGGACGCACTTTACTCGATCGTACAGATGCCGCCGGGAATCCCGGTTGCGACGGTTGCGATCGACGGAGGGATGAACGCGGCGATCCTCGCAGCTAAGATCCTTGCTGTATCGGACGGAGAGATCCTGAAGAAACTGAAGGATTATTCTGTGGAGATGAAAGAGACTGTCCAGGCAAAAGCGGACAAACTCAATGAGATCGGATATGAGGCATATCTGGAAGGGAAATAGATAAAAGGAGAGCAGATGATGGATTATAAGAAGGCTGGCGTTGATATCGAAGCTGGTTACAGATCAGTGGAGCTGATGAAAGAACATGTGAAGAAAACGATGCGCCCGGAGGTGCTCGGAGGGCTTGGCGGCTTTTCCGGTGCATTTTCCCTGGCGAAGATCAAAGAGATGGAAGAACCTGTCCTCCTCTCGGGAACAGACGGATGCGGGACGAAAGTAAAGCTGGCGATGATCCTGGACAAGCATGACACGATCGGGATAGACGCCGTGGCGATGTGCGTCAACGACATCGCGTGTGCCGGCGGAGAGCCACTTTTCTTCCTGGACTATATCGCATGCGGAAAGAACGAGCCGGAGAAGATCGCGCAGATCGTAAAGGGAGTGGCAGAAGGCTGTCTCCAGTCAGATGCAGCGCTGATCGGCGGCGAGACTGCGGAGCATCCGGGGCTGATGGATCCGGACGAATACGATCTGGCAGGATTTGCCGTCGGCGTCTGCGATAAAAAGGAAATGATCACAGGCGAAAGCTTAAAGCCAGGCGACGTACTGATCGGTATGGCTTCTTCGGGAATCCACAGCAATGGATATTCTCTGGTCAGAAAAGTATTCCGCATGGAGCGCGAGGCGCTTGATATCCATTATGACAGCCTGGGGTGCACCCTCGGGGAAGCGCTGCTCGTTCCGACGAGGATCTATGTGAAAGCATTAAAGAGCATCAAGGCTGCGGGCGTGACAGTGAAAGCGTGCAGCCATATTACAGGCGGCGGCTTCTATGAGAACGTACCGCGTATGTTAAAGGAAGGGACGAGAGCTGTGATCAGAAAAGACAGTTACCCGATCCCGCCGATCTTCCAGATGCTTTCCGTGGACGGCGATATTGAAGAGAAGATGATGTACAATACATTTAACATGGGACTGGGTATGATCGTTGCCGTAGATGAGGCAGATGTGGATCAGGCGATGGAAGCGATCCGCGCCGCAGGCGACGCCCCGTATATCGTAGGACGCATCGAAGCAGGTGAAAAGGGAGTAGAATTATGTTAAGTACGGATACTTCCGCGAAGGGAAAGAAACTGAGGATCGTTGTGCTGGTGTCAGGAGGCGGGACGAATCTCCAGGCGGTCATCGACGGCGTCCGGGAGAACCGCATCACGAACACAGAGATCGTGGGAGTCATCAGCAATAATAAAAATGCATATGCACTGACACGTGCCGAAGAGAATCAGATCCCCCATCAGTGCGTCTCTCCGAAAGACTATGAGTCCCGGGAGATATTTAACGGGAAACTGCTCGGGGTTGTGAATGCATACGAGCCGGATCTTGTCGTGCTGGCGGGATTCCTGGTCGTGATACCTCCGGCGATGATCCAGAAGTATGAAAACCGTATGATCAATATCCATCCGTCCCTGATCCCCTCATTCTGCGGGAAGGGATACTATGGGCTGAAGGTTCACGAGGCGGCACTGGCGCGCGGGGTGAAGGTAGTCGGCGCCACGGTGCATTTTGTAGACGAGGGGACTGACACAGGCCCGATCATCCTGCAAAAAGCAGTGGAAGTGGAATCGGGAGACACCCCTGAAGTGCTCCAGAGAAGGGTGATGGAGCAGGCAGAGTGGCAGATCCTTCCCCGGGCGATCGACCTGATCGCGAACGGAAAAGTAAAGGTGGACGGAAACCGGACGGAGATCCTTCCGTAACGGGAGCAGCTGCCGGATATGGCGGCAGATGAGCTGAGACTGAAAAAGAGTATGCACGTTGTGCAAGGAGGTTTACATATGAAAGTACTGATCGTAGGAAGCGGCGGAAGAGAGCACGCCATAGCGGCGAGCGTGGCAAAGAGCCCGAAGGCGGAAAAGATCTACTGTGCGCCCGGAAACGCCGGGATCGCCGAATATGCCGAGTGCGTGGAGATCGGCGCGATGGAGTTTGAGAAGCTGGCGGCATTTGCAAAAGAGAAAGAGATCGATCTGTGTATCGTCGGAATGGACGATCCACTGGTAGGAGGTCTGGTAGACGTCCTGGAAGAGGCGGGGATCCGCACGTTTGGACCGCGGAAAGACGCAGCCATCCTGGAGGGATCGAAAGCGTTTTCCAAAGATCTGATGAAGAAATATCATATCCCTACGGCTGCTTATGAAAACTTTACAGATCCGGAAAAGGCGCTTGCCTATCTGGAGACGGCAAAGTTCCCGATCGTACTGAAGGCGGACGGTCTTGCCCTCGGAAAAGGCGTGCTGATCTGCCAGAACCTGGAAGAGGCGAGAGAAGGCGTGAAGACGATCATGCTGGACAAGAAATTCGGCACCGCAGGCAATGAGATGGTGATCGAAGAGTTCATGACCGGACGCGAGGTGTCCGTGCTCTCCTTTGTAGACGGAAAGACGATCAGGACGATGACGAGCGCGCAGGATCACAAGCGCGCGGGGGATGGAGATACCGGGCTGAACACGGGCGGTATGGGAACCTTCTCCCCGAGTCCTTTCTATACGAAAGAAGTGGAAGCCTTCTGTGAGAAATATATCTATCAGCCCACGGTGGACGCTATGGCGTCAGAGGGACGTCCGTTTAAGGGCGTGATCTTCTTCGGGCTTATGCTGACGGCTGACGGGCCGAAGGTGCTGGAGTATAACGCGCGTTTCGGGGATCCTGAGGCGCAGGTCGTACTGCCGCGCATGAAAAATGATATCATTGATGTGGCAGAAGCATGTATCGACGGCACGCTGGATCAGATCGACCTGCAGTTCGAGGATAATGCGGCTGTGTGCGTGGTGCTCGCTTCCGACGGATATCCCGTGAAATATGACAAGGGCTTCCCGATCTCTGGGCTGGAAGAGTTCAAAAAGCACGACGGCTACTACTGCTTCCATGCCGGAACGAAATTTGAGAACGGGCAGATCGTCACAAACGGCGGACGTGTCCTCGGGATCACGGCGAAAGGAAAGGATCTGAAAGAAGCCAGAAAGAACGCATACGCTGCTACAGAATGGGTACAGTTTGACAATAAATATATGAGACATGATATTGGAAAGGCGATCGACGAGGCGTAGGCTGCGCGAACAATGCCTTCATTCTATTGAAATGAAAAACGGAAGTAATTCCACTTAAGTTAGTGGATTACTTCCGTTTTTTGTGACTGCGACGAGCCAAAGTCCGGGCTTGCCCGAGACCTTGGCGGCGGTCATATCAGGTACAGTGCCGGAATGCCTTGTCCGTGATGATCCTTGCGAAGATCAGTCCGAGCGGCAACGCCATGATGATCAGCAGGGCGGAAACGAGCCATGGCGCTGAGAGGGTCAGCGACATTTCTCCGATGTTGTAGACCGCCCGGTAGAGATAGAGCCCCGGAACCATGATCACGATAGAGGGTACGGTGACGGAAATCCTCGGGTATCCCAGTTTTTTCATTATAAGAGATGCAAGCAGCCCGGCAGTCAGCGCGCCGATAAATGCGGCAGCCGCAGCGTGGATCCCTGTGAAATCGACGAGCTCCAGCCGCAGCGTGTTTGCCACCGCTCCGATCGCCGCCGCTGAAGCGGCAATGCGCACCGGGCTGTTAAACATGATAGAGAATCCGAATACTCCCACGAAGCTGGCGATCAGTCTCAGTAAGAGGTGGATGCCTGCCGGAAGGGACACGCTGGTGAAATCCCCGGGGGTGAGTCCCAGGATCACGGACATCGCCCAGGATGTGGCAGTGGCAATGCCGACGATGATTACTGCATAAGCCAGCCGTTCCAGACCGGAACGCATATCCAGTTTCGCCAGGTCGATCCCGCTTGTGATAAACGGAAAGCCCGGGATGATGAAGAGCATGGAGCAGATATATCCTGCTTCATGGCCTCCCGACACGGGCAGAAACATCTCGGCGAGACGCAGAGACGCGATGTACGACAGGCATGCCAGCGCGACCGAGGAGACGATGCACAGGTACAGGGTATAGTGGCGTTTGATCAGGACGCTTCTCAGGAAGTTTCCGACGCCTGCACCGATAAAAGCACAGAGCATTTCCACCGGGCCTCCGCCCAGCAGAAAGGTAAAGGCGGCGCAGGCGAATGCAGAAGCCAGTCCGAGTTTGACCGGGGTATATAATCCGCGGATCTTTTCGATCTCATCGAGCTCTGATTGGAGCTGCTCGCCGGACATGTGGACGCCCTCGGAGGGGAACTTCTTGACGAAACGCTCCAGGCGGTCGAGCTTGGATGTATTTACCCCTGTATTGTTGAGGCAAAGGGAATTTGTAAAAGTCTTGTGCCCGTCAAAACAGGTGTAGACGATCGTCATAAGTCCGATGCTGGCGGTACAGGTGACGCCCAGTGCTTCCGCCAGAGCGTTCATGGAGCTGCGGACCCGCCATGCCCCGGTGCCGCAGGAGAGCAGCATCAGTCCGACTCTTCCGATCAGCGCCGCCTTCACGGGGACGCTCGCCTCGCGGATCGGCTTGTCCTTCACGTGGCCGGTATAGTCGTGCCAGTAGATATCCATGTGGTTGGGGATGATATTGTCTTTTACCATAGCCATTCCTTTCGATAACAATTTGAACCTGAATAAGTTTGTCACATAACAGTATAGAGGGAATTAGTGAAAAGTCAAGACAAACGTCAGCCAGTATGCGGCAGGCACATAGTACTATTCAGGATTTGCATTTTACTTCCGGCAGAGAAGGGGCTAGACTGAAAACAGCTGCGAAATATCAGGAGGAACGCTATATAAGTATGCGTTTAAGTTATAGACTTCTGTTGAACCGGCATTGTACTTTTTCGGGAAAACGGTCTACAATATACCGTGTAAAGAAGAAAACAAGACATTTTAATATTCGAGGAGGAGACAGACATGGAATACGCAGTATTAAATAATGGTATAAAAATGCCAATGGAAGGATTCGGAGTATTTCAGGTGCCGGATCAGGAGCAGTGTGAGAAGGCAGTGCTTGACGCGATCGCCAGCGGATACCGCCTGATCGATACAGCGGCAGCATATATGAATGAGAAGGCAGTAGGCGAGGCGATCAGAAAATGCGGCGTCCCGAGAGAAGAACTGTTTATTACGACAAAGCTCTGGGTTCAGGATGCAAGCTATGAGGGAGCAAAACAGGCGATCCAGACATCTCTTGACAATCTGGGACTGGATTATCTCGACCTGTATCTGCTCCACCAGCCGATGGGCGATTACATCGGAGCTTACCGTGCAATGGAAGAGGCGTACAAAGAAGGCAGGATCCGTGCGATCGGCGTATGCAACTTCTATCCGGCGCGCCTTGCCGACCTGTGCGAGACAGTAGAGGTAACGCCGGCGGTAAACCAGGTAGAACTTCACCCGTTCTTCCAGCAGGAAAATGCACTGGCGCTCATGAAAGAATACGGGGTACAGCCGGAGGCATGGGGCCCGTTTGCAGAGGGCAATCACGGGATCTTTACCCATCCGGTGCTCACAAAGACAGGAGATAAATATGGAAAGAGCGCAGCTCAGGTCGCTCTGAGATGGAATGTCCAGAGAGGTGTGACAGTGATCCCGAAATCTGTGCACAAAGACCGCATGGAGCAGAATATGGATATCTGGGATTTCAAACTCAGTGAGGAAGATATGGCAGAGATCGCAAAACTGGATATCGGACACAGTGAGATCGTAAATCACGATGATCCGGCATTTGTAAAAATGCTCCACAGTCTGAAAGTGCATGAGTAGTGCATGAGTGTGTCTTTTGGCGCTTCCGGTGATCCGATGATAATAGAGTGCTGGTGTGTATGTGGTCCTCCCTTAACTTAACACGACATGCCGGCACTTTTATTTTGCCGGGGAGTCCTCCGGGAATGTCCGCAGAGGGCGATCCATCTGCCGGATGAAAAAAGCGGAGCCCGGTTCCGCAACGAGCATGTGGATATCCAGAAGATCATAAATGCGAATTACCGTGAAAAGTCTGAAGATTCCGGAATACGTCCCTGAAACGGCTCTTCTCAGAACGCAGACAGGCACAGTAATACGTTACATTTGCCTCCTCGTCCAGGATCGGAACGGCGATGCGGTCTGACTCAAACGGTTCCCGCTTTAAAACATAGTCTGTTGTAAACGACGGAAGGGCGGAGTTCTGCACCAGTTCGCCAAGTACTTCATAATCCTGCTGCAGGAGAAAACGGGCGGATGGCATTTCACGGCGGCACAGCCCGTCCCAGAATCCGATCTGCGAGTAGAGAAGGAACGTCTGGCCGTCCAGATCTCTTAAATATAGTCCTTGGGCATCAGCAAGAGGATGGACCGGGGGCAGGAAAACATAGAGGTGTTCGCTTTCGATGGGGAGGGAGTAAAATTCTTTCTCATCCGGCCTTTCATGGAGGATCGCGAGCTGATATTTATTGTCTCTCAGATGCTTTTCCAGGTGAGGTTCTCCGGTCAATTCTGTGGAGATCGTCATTCCTTCATAGAGTCTGGAGAGAAGGGACACAAAGTCAGGGACAAGGATCGGAGTGCAGGAGCCGACAGAGATCGTTCTCTTTTTGCGGTCAAATTCCCGGATCTGTTCGATCATGGAGGTTTCCTGAAGAATCAGGCTGCGGGCACAGCGGACAGCAAGCTCTCCGTTTTCGTTTAACGTGAGACGGCTTTTCTGCCGGTCAAAGAGTTTGACGCCAAGTTCATCCTCCAGGCGCTGCATGGAGCGGCTTAAGGCGGGCTGGGAGATATGGAGCTGTTCTGCGGCTGCGGACAGAGTGCCGCAGGAAGCAAACGCGGCAAGCTGTTCAAACAGATGGATTTCGATCATACGTATACTCCTTTTCATATGCGTGAAACTGATAGCCGTTACATCTGTATTTTACAGGAAGCAGGGGAAAGGAGCAAGTATATAAATGCCGGGAAGGGCAGAGCGTGAGATGAGGTGAGGGAAAATGAATAGCATAGAATATAATAATAATCGAAGTATAAAGCTGTGAAATGGAGTGGAAATGCCTCTGCTCGGATTCGGCGTGCTGCGGATGAAAGATCCGGAAGAATGTGAGCGCTGTGTGCGGACTGCTCTCGAGTGCGGATACCGTATGTTTGATACTGCGGCTGCCTATGGAAATGAGCGGGCAGTGGGTGTGAGCAATTTCAGCCCGGAGCGCCTGACGGATCTGTGTCTCAGCAGCGAGATCCCTCCGATGGTCAACCAGGTGGAACTGCATCCTTTCTATCATCAGGAAGCCGCCCTGAGAAATATGCGGGAACTGGGCGTACAGCCCCAGGCATGGGCGCCCCTGTGCGAGGGACTGAAAAACATCTTCACAAATAAGATACTGGGAAAGATTGGAAAGCGATACGGAAAGACGCAGGCGCAGACCGCGCTCCGGTGGAATGTCGACCGGGGCGTGAGCGTGGTGACACGAAGCGGCGTACCCGAACATATCAGAGAAGATATGGATATCTGGGACTTCTGCCTGACGGAGGCAGACAAACGGGCGGTGGATGTTCTGGATTTGGGATACAGTGAGATCCTTGACTATGGAAATCCCTGCATTGCGAGGATGTTTCTCAGAAATATGAGGCAGGGATGAAGCCCGGGACGGCAGAGCCTTAATCTTTTGTCCCGAAATCCTGAAAATCTTTTCTCAGGTATTCGATCGCGGCGGCAAGATCCTTTTTCTTTAATGCGTCTATGATCATGGGGTGGTATTTCATGTCTGACAGCAGAAACGGTTCATGGGTCTTTCGCCAGTGGATCTGTGCGTAAGCCCGGTAAAGGAGCATCATTGCGTCGGAAAGCTGTTCACACGCATAAGGATTCCCGGCAGCGGAGACCAGGGCGACATGGAAATCCCGGTTGTAGATCCAGTGGGCTGTGATGTTGTCCGTGTGCTGCCCGCAGAGTGTGGAAAGCTGTTCCAGCTTTTTGAAATAATCGCTGTTCATATGATCCATTCCGGCCTCGATCATCCCGCTTTCCAGGATAAACCGGTACTGCTGTATATTTCTGATGTCATCGGAAGTAAGGGCGACGACCTGATATCCGCACCGCGGGATGTTCCGTAAGATGCCTTCATGGCAGAGGGCGGTCAGCGCCTCGCGGATCGGGGATTTGCTGAAACCGAACCTGGAGATGAGATCGGATTCCGTGATGATCTGATCCGGTAGATACTCGGATGCACAGATGCTTTCCAAAATCGCGTCGTATACCTGTTCTTTTAGATTTTTTGCTGCCATTTGCAAGGATCCTTTCGTCTGTTTTATCCCCCTAATTATTGCAGAAATGAGAAAAAAAGTAAATACATTTCCGGCTTTACATCAGGCGGCATCAATGATAATATTATCACTGATATGATTAGTGGTTATATCAGAATGGAGACGATATAGCCGTCGGGAGGAAACAGAAGATGGAGAAAGCGTTATATGACAGTTATGCAGAGCTTTTAAAAACGGAGCTCATCCCTGCCCTGGGGTGTACCGAACCTATCGCCCTTGCGTATGCTGCGGCAAAGGCGGGGGAGGTGCTCGGAACGTTCCCGGAGCGGGCGGAAGTGCTGTGCAGTGGAAATATCATTAAAAATGTGAAAGGCGTGATCGTGCCAAATTCCGGCGGTCTCAAAGGTGTTGAGGCGGCAGTGGTGCTCGGTCTTGTGGGAGGCGACGCATCCAGAAAACTGGAAGTCCTTGAGCATGTGGATGACAAAGACCGGGCAGAGACTGAGAAACTGCTCCGGGAAGGATTCTG
>DXEY01000109.1 GCA_019114745.1 Candidatus Mediterraneibacter colneyensis
GGGTCAAAACTTCCCGGATAAACTGCTCTTAACATATCTCTTCCACCCCGGCTCTTTCCAGAAACACATGTTTATTTGTTTTATATATCTTCTCTCGTATCACGGACAGCCCGATCTCATCGGCATAAGAAAAATCCGTTTCCTTTGATGCCTCGACGATGATCAGAGTATTGTCATAGACCAGATCCGATCCTGCCAGATACTGCAGGACTTTTTCCTCATATCGGCAGTTGTAGGGAGGATCCATAAAAACAATGTCGAATACTTTTCTGCCTTCAAGCCGGCAGAGAGCGGTAATAACATCTTCTGTCATCACAGATGCCCTGCTGGCAAGCCGGGTAAACTCAAGATTCTCCCTGACACAGTTCATGGCGCGGGGATTATTCTCTACGAATACCGCTTCCGCTGCCCCTCTGCTGAGCGCTTCGATGCCGATCCCGCCGCTCCCGGCAAAGAGATCGAGGAATACAGCTCCATAGACGGACGGACCGATAATATTAAACAGTGTTTCTTTGATCCTGTCCGTAGTAGGACGCGTGTCAAGCCCGTCTAATGTTTTCAGTCTCAGACTTCGGGCGCTTCCGGCGATTACTCTCATTTTTCGGCACCTCCCTCTCATCGGGCTGTGGTTTAAGCCCGGAAATTATTGCAAAACTGCACCATATGCTGAATTTTAGCAGAAAAAAGCGTCCAGGTCAATCCCGGACGCTTTTCTCGTTCTGGAAACCAGATGTTACTTACCTGCCATCTGTTTTTCCTGCTGCTCGATCATTTTCTTGACCATATATCCGCCTACAGATCCGTTCTGTTTGGAAGTAAGGTCGCCGTTGTATCCGTCAGATAACGGCACTCCCAGCTCGCTGGCCACTTCGTACTTGAATTTGTCCAGAGCGCCCTTTGCCTCAGGCACTGCCGCTCTGTTAGATGAACGATTTGCCATGATCAATTTCCTCCTTCTGCATCCTGGCAGCGTTTGTAAGCTGCTCTTCTGTGTTTTGCAACATAACATCCGGCTGCATCCGTATGTAATCCGCCGCCTTTGATGCAGCCGTCTTACACACATCTGCTTTTCGGTTGTTTATGTTACATCCATAGTATGTGGAGGTTTCTTTCTTTTAAACTGGAAATTCATAGCAGGCTTTCAGTTCATTAAAAAAAATTTTGTCATATAGTAGTCTCAGGCATATATTCTTTCACTTTTTCATCAATGCGCCGCCGCAAGCCGCTGTGGATCGGGGAGGACAGCTCGGGATCCTCCGCAAGGATGCGGGAGGCGTCCTCAGATGCCGCCTGGAGAAGTGACGCGTCCTGAAATACATCAGCGATCTTAAAGTCGAGGATTCCGCTCTGGCGTATCCCGAACAGGTCGCCCGGCCCTCTCAGTCTCAGATCTTCCCCCGCGATAAAGAAACCGTCATTGGAATGACTGAGGATTTCCAGCCGTTCTTTTGTCTCGTCTGACTTAGAAGCCGTCATAAAGATACAGTATGACTGATGGGTTCCCCGTCCTACGCGGCCTCTGAGCTGATGGAGCTGAGCCAGTCCGAAGCGCTCGGCGTTTTCGATCATGATCACTGTAGCGTTTGGCACATCGATCCCCACTTCGATCACAGTCGTGGAGACAAGCACCTGGATCTCATTTCTGCCAAATGCATCCATGATCTCATCCTTTTCCTGCTGTTTCATTTTGCCGTGGAGATAACGGACTGTGATATTGTCCCCAAGCTCGCCGGAAAGCATCTGAGCGTAATCGGTTACATTTTCCGCTTCCAGGCTGTCACTTTCTTCCACCATAGGACAGATCACGTAACACTGTCTTCCCGAAGTCACCTGGTTTTGTATAAACCGGTATGCTTTTCCCCGGTAATCGGTACCTACAACGCAGTTTTTGATAGGAAGGCGGTTTTTCGGCAGTTCGTCGATGACCGAGATATCCAGGTCTCCATACAGGATAATGGCGAGGGTGCGTGGGATCGGAGTAGCGCTCATAACGAGGATATGCGGCGTATGTCCCTTTCCTGCCAGCGCTTCCCTCTGCCTGACCCCGAAACGGTGCTGCTCATCTGTCACGACAAGCGCCAGGTCGTGATAGACGACTTTATCCTGGATCAGCGCGTGTGTCCCCACAATAATGGAAGAAAAGCCGGAGGCGATCCTCTCCCGCGCCTCCCGTTTCTGTTTCGCGGTCATGGATCCGGTCAGAAGTTCTGTCCTAAGAGGAATACCGTACTTTTCCATCATCTCTGTAATATTGTCATAATGCTGTCTGGCAAGGACTTCGGTAGGCGCCATCAAAGCCCCCTGGTAACCGTTTAACCCTGCGAGCATCAGGGCGAGAAGGGCGATGACGGTCTTACCGGATCCCACATCTCCCTGGACAAGACGCGACATTACATGCATTCCTTCCATGTCAGAGCGTATCTCGTTCCAGACTTTCTTCTGTGCGCCTGTCAGCTCATAGGGCAGTTTTCCGAGGAACCGGGAGATCTCTTCTCTTTCTTCGATCGTAAACGGATTTTCAGCACGGTTTTCCGATTCCTTCATCCGGCGCAGGGCAAGGATGAATACGAGAAATTCTTCATAGGCAAACCGTGTTCTGGCGTGGATAAACTCATCCCTGTTCCCGGGAAAATGCATCTTATATACAGCTTCTGCATATGGGAGAAAGCCATGTGAGTGTGCAAGTTCTCCCGGAAGGATATCATCATTGGCGCCGATATGCCCGAGCGCCTGCTTCACTGCGCGGATCACGGCATTATTGGTCAGTCCCGCCGTAAGAGGATAGACCGGCTGCATCGTGTTCCGTTTTTCTTCATATTTCACAGCGGGATAGTAGATCTCAGGATGTTCCATAACAAGTCCGTCTTTGCGTCGGACGATCCTGCCTCTCAGAATGAGCACGCCTCCTTTTGCAAGAGTATTCCTCAGAAAAGGCATGCGGAACCAGATCACTTTTATCGTTCCGGTCAGGTCTTTGAGGTGAAGCGTGGTCACCTGAAGGCGCTTTCCGGCTGATACACTGATGCGGCCGAATACAGTGCCGGCAAGGGTGCAGACCTTTCCCTCTTCTGCCTCGCTGACCGGAACCGGATCTTCAAAAATCTCAAATCCCCTCGGGTAATACCGGATCAGATCATCGATTTCCCATATACCGATGCGGTGGAATAAATTTTCAGTTTTTTCGCCGATCCCCTTCAGGGAACCGATCCCGGAGCTTTTCTTCATATCAACTGTTCTCCATCGTCAAACGGGGCGTCCTCCCTGTCGGAAGAACGCCCCGGTATTATTTTGCACTGGCGACAAGCCAAAGTCGTGCCTGTTATTCTACAGAAAGCACATAATAGTAGATCGGCTGTCCGCCCATATGCACATCCACATCTACATCCGGATAGAGCTCTTCTACCGTCTGTGCAAAGTTCTCGGCATCCTCTGTGCGGATATCCTGGCCGTAATAGAGGCTGATCAGTTCGGAATCTTCATCCACGAGCCGGGCGAGCATCTCCTTCGTTGTCTCCTCTACCGATTGTCCGACCGAGAGGATCCCCTGATCCCCGATCCCCATGATATCGCCTTCATGGATCTCCTTTTCGTCGATCTTCGTATCGCGCACCGCGTAAGTGACCTGCCCTGTCTTTACGTTTCTGATGCCTTCCAGCATCGCTTCCATATTTGTATCAACATCCGCCTCAGGCATATAGCTGATCACAGCCGTGATCCCCTGGGGGACAGTTTTGGTCGGAATCACGATAATATCCTTATCCTTCGTAAGCGCCTGCGCCTGGTTGGCGGCAAGTATGATATTCTTATTGTTCGGAAGGATGAAGATGTGGTCCGCATTTACTTCATCGATGGCGGTGAGCATATCATCCGTGCTCGGGTTCATCGTCTGTCCGCCTTCGATAATATAATCAACCCCGAGTTCCCGGAAGATCTCGTTCATACCTTCCCCGATGGATACAGCGATGAATCCGACCGGTTTTCTCGGCTCGCTCTTCTTCTTTGCCTTAGACTCTTTTGCCTGCTGTGCTGCTACTTTCTCAGCGTCGCGGATCAGTTTTTCCTGGTGCTCTTCCCGCATGTTGTCGATCTTCATACGTGAAAGCTGCCCGTAGGTAAGGGCTTTCTGGATTGCAAGTCCCGGGTCATTCGTATGGACATGGATTTTCACAATGTCATCGTCAGCAACGCATACGATAGAGTCGCCGATAGATTCGAGATAAGATTTAAACTCAGTCTCATCTTTTTCGGTGAACTCTTTTTCTGTCATGATGATAAACTCGGTACAGTATCCGAACTTAATATCCGCAGCAGCCTGCTCGCCGGGTTTTACCATCTTTGTACCCTGTCCGGCTTCAATCGCTGTGTAGTCGATTTCTTTGCCCAGGAAAGCGTCATAGGCGCCCCGGATCACTTCTAACAGTCCCTGTCCGCCGGAGTCGACCACGCCCGCTTCTTTAAGCACAGGAAGCAGTTCCGGTGTCTGCTCGAGGACTTCCTCAGCATGTCTGATGACCTCGGGAAGAAAAGCTTCAAGATCTTCGGTCGTCTCGGCCAGCTCCGCCGCTTTCGTAGAAATTCCTTTTGCCACCGTAAGGATCGTTCCTTCTTTTGGTTTCATAACCGCTTTGTACGCGGTTGCTGTTGCGCGGTCACATGCTTTTGCAAGGGTGATCGCATCAATCTCTTTGTGCTCCCTGATCTCCTTTGTAAATCCACGGAGAAGCTGCGAGAGGATGACTCCGGAATTTCCGCGGGCACCTCTGAGCGAACCGGAAGAGATGGCTTTCGCCATAGATACCATATCCGGGTTTTCAAGAGCCTGCACCTCTTTTGCTGCCGACATGATCGTCAGCGTCATATTAGTCCCCGTATCTCCGTCCGGTACGGGAAAAACATTTAATTCATTGATAAATTCCTTTTTTGCCTCAAGATTAGCTGCCCCCGCCAGAAACATTTTGCGGAGCATCTCCGTATTTATCGTT
>DXEY01000110.1 GCA_019114745.1 Candidatus Mediterraneibacter colneyensis
ACTAATACAAAGAACGGCAGTTCTTTTGGAGAGAACCAGACCAGGAATAAAAACTCCAATAAGAACAGCACGCGTTCAAGTGTATCTGACAGCAGAAACTGCGGAAGAGACATGAACGCATTTGACGAGTCAGACCGCTACTAAAGAATAAACCGGGATACGTTGGGGCAGGTAAAGTTCAACTTTACTCTGCCCCTGATTTATAGTAATATGTAATAAGACAAAAGTAAGGACGGAAGGATTCATGGAAAAAATGGAATGGATCGCGCCCTGTCATTTCGGACTTGAGTCGGTCGTGAAGCGCGAGGTGCAGGATCTCGGATATGAGGTCACGCAGGTAGAAGACGGACGGGTTACGTTTTCAGGGGGAACCGATGCTTCGTGCAGAGCAAATATTTTTCTGCGCACAGCGGAGCGTATCCTGCTCAAAGTGGGAAGTTTCAGGGCTGAGACATTTGAGGAACTCTTCACCGGGACAAAGGAGATCCCGTGGGAAGAATACATACCGGAGGACGGAAAATTCTGGGTCGCCAAAGCGGCGTCGGTCAAAAGCAGGCTGTTCAGCCCTTCTGACATTCAGTCCATCATGAAGAAGGCGATGGTGGAACGGCTGAAGTTAAAATATCATATCCAGTGGTTCCCGGAGACGGGTGCCGCCTATCCTGTAAGAGTTTTTTTGATGAAGGATGTTGTGACGGTTGGAATTGATACGACCGGAACCTCCCTTCACAAGCGGGGGTACCGGCCGGCGGCAGGAAAGGCGCCTATCGCGGAAAACCTGGCGGCGGCGCTGATCATGCTGACTCCCTGGAAGAAAGACAGGATACTGGTAGATCCGTTCTGCGGGAGCGGTACATTTCCCATCGAGGCGGCGATGATGGCGGCGAATATTGCCCCGGGCATGAACCGGGAGTTTACGGCGGAGGACTGGACGAGCCTGATTCCGAAGAAGCACTGGTACGACGCGGTAAACGAGGCGCAGGATCTGATAGACGACCAGATTGAAACAGATATACAGGGATATGACGCAGATGAAGATGTTCTCCGCATTGCGAGGAAAAACGCGGAGGCGGCCGGTGTGGGACACCTGATCCATTTCCAGCGCCGTGAAGTAAAAGATCTGAGCCATCCGAAAAAATACGGCTTTATTATCACAAATCCGCCCTACGGGGAGCGGCTTGAAGAAAAAGATACACTGCCACGCATCTACAGGGATTTTGGGGAGGCATTCCGCAGGCTGGACTGCTGGTCGGCATATATGATCACAAGTTATGAGGATGCCCAGCGGTACTTCGGGAAAAAAGCGGAGAAGAACAGAAAGATATATAATGGAATGATACGGACGTATTTTTACCAATATCCGGGACCGAAGCCTCCCAGAGAGAAAAAATAGAGGGTACTGAGAAAGATGAAAAGAATAATATTTGCGACAGGGAATGAGAATAAAATGAAAGAGATCCGCATGATCCTGAAAGATCTGGGAATGGAGATCCTTTCTATGAAAGAAGCCGGCGTTGATGTAGATATTGTGGAAGACGGAATGAGTTTTGAAGAAAATGCGGAGATCAAAGCGCGGGCTGTTGCGCGGATTCTGACCAGTGATATCGTTCTTGCGGATGACTCCGGACTTGAGATCGATTATCTTGACAAAGCTCCCGGTATTTATTCCGCCCGGTTTGCCGGAGAAGACACTTCTTACGATATTAAGAACAGTATTCTGCTGGATCGTCTGGAAGGGGTTCCGGACGAAGAAAGGACAGCGAGGTTTGTCTGTGCAGTCGCAGCAGTGTTCCCGGACGGGACGGTTACTACCGTAAGAAAAACGATCGAGGGCATGATCGCCCATGAGTCTGCCGGAAGAAATGGTTTTGGATACGATCCGATCTTTTATGTGCCGGAGTACGGATGCACGACGGCGGAGATGGATCCGGAGCGTAAGAATGAGCTGAGCCACAGGGGGAAAGCCCTGAGGGCGATGAGAGATATACTTAAGGACAAGATTGGCGGGTAGATGATATGAGGATAATGATCGTCAGTGATACGCATGGAAGACACCTGGGGCTGGATCGTGCGCTGGAAGAAGCGGGAAAGATCGACGTGTTTATACACCTGGGTGACGTTGAGGGCGGAGAAGATTATATCAACGCTCTTGTCGGTTGCGAGAAGCATATGGTTCGGGGAAACAATGACTTCTTTTCCGATCTGCCCCGGGAAGAAGAGTTCCGTCTGGGCAGATACAAAGTGTTTATTACTCACGGACACGGATATTATGTGTCTCTCGATCCGGAATATATTATTGAGGAAGGAAAGGCGAGAAAAGCAGATATCGTGATGTACGGCCATACACACAAGCCGTTTTTTGAGCAGAAAGACGGTATGACGATACTCAATCCGGGAAGTCTGTCCTTCCCGCGCCAGGAGGGACGCAAAGGCAGTTATATGCTCATGGAGATGGATCCGGAAGGACGTATTTCGTTTGAGCAGAGGTACCTTGAGTGAGAGCCCGGACAAAGAGAAAGCAAAAAGTGAAAAAAGTTGTTGACATCGGGGGTTCTGTATAATATAATAGTCCTTGCGCTACGGGAAGGACAGGAGACGTAGTATTTGCCGGGGTGTGGCTCAGCTTGGCTAGAGCGCCTGGTTTGGGACCAGGAGGTCGCAGGTTCGAATCCTGTCACCCCGATTTGTGCGGGTGTAGTTCAATGGTAGAACACCAGCCTTCCAAGCTGGATACGTGAGTTCGATTCTCATCACCCGCTTTTCCCGTGTGATATATGGGAAGAATGCAGATTAATATTTGCATAAGAGTCTGTAGCTCAGCTGGATAGAGCAACGGCCTTCTAAGCCGTAGGTCGTGGGTTCGAATCCCCCCAGGCTCGTTATGGTGGGTATGGTGCAGTTGGTTAGCGCGCCAGATTGTGGTTCTGGATATCGT
>DXEY01000010.1 GCA_019114745.1 Candidatus Mediterraneibacter colneyensis
GCTCTCTTCAGGAGAGGATTGAACGTATCCACAAAGAACAACTCGGCCAGCTTATTTCCGGTCTGTTTTTTCTGTTGTTCTTCCATTATATCGGCAAAATCGATCGGCTCGAAATATGTAAGATAGACATATCTGAGGAACTGACCGATCGTCATGTCCGCAATTCCGGGTACGTTTGCTGTAAAATATGAATAAATCTTTTTGTAACCAGCCGCAGAGACCGGACTTTGAGTTTTAAGCTGCTCCTGATACATTGCTGTGTAAAATTTCTTAACACTGATATTCAGGAACCGTAACAGCAGCGAGTCGGACAGCGGTATGTTACTCCTGTATTCTGCTTTTCCTTCTGCCCCGGATGCTGTCGCTGTCACTTTGACTTTATACATCAGGTCTTTTAAGTGTAAATCCTGCATAGCATTCATCTCCTTTCACATTAGAGTTTCCGGCGATTATGATCCGTCCGGTATAAAGCCGCGGTAGAACGAGCAGTATACCATCAGCACTATATCGGTGTATGATTTTACCACTTTCTTCCCGGTAAGATCCATATATTTTTGCAGCAATGCAAGCATATCTCCGAAATCCGCTGCTTCATCCAGGGGGGAGCACCTTGCCGTGAGCAGTCCGTCGTCATGGTACCACATATCGAGTTCCGCGCAGGGATCGACCCCTACGCTGCGAATCTTCGGATGAAACACCTTACCGAACGGCATCTTAAGCATCTGTTCTGTCAGGTGCAGAATTGTCTCTGAATCTTCAATGGATCCGAATGATTTGTTGTCCTGAAATGCTTTCAGGGAAAGTTTTTCTGTGTTGTACATTGTGTTTGTACTCCTTTCATTTGCTTTTTTTGTGTATATTTTTTGTTGTGATTTTGTTGTGTTGTATTCTTTCGCATTTGCAAATATTTACATAAGTACACCCGGGGAGCCCGCAGGCTCCCTTTCCGTGTACCGCCTGTATCTCACCGCAATACAGGCTATTAATATTGCAAAAAGGAGAACACCATTGAACCTCTCGCAGGATTGACAGAATCCCCCACCTCTTCATTTTATCTATAGATCCTGCCAATCCTGCTCGGTTTCGTTACTGAGATTCGCATTTCCACTTTCGTTCGCAGTTCACAGTATTCACGTCATGCTCATCTCAAATCATCTCCCGGGAGCCAGAGGCTCCCTTTCTCTACGCCTTCCCCCTTGTATACAGATCCACCCTGACGGTAAAGCCAAACAAAAACAGCACCCTTATGTATGAAGCTTTCATACATGGGTGCTTTACTCCAAAATTTGTTGTGACTGTTTGTTGTGACTATTCTATTTGTTGTGTATTTTGTAGTATTTTGTTGTGAGTGATATGCCTTTCACCATAAGGGGGAAGGCATTGAATAACTAGAACTATATTGATTTAATATTTCTCTGATTTTATTGGATAAATCATATATTTTTTACAAAATCGCTCATTTTTTATCGTAATCATCGTCAGATTCAGCCGCAAAAAATTCAATCTGCACGCTTACGACGCCGTCTTTTCCTCCGGTATACTCATCCTCCAGAAATTCGTATTTCTGCATTCCGCATACACATTTTTCCCGAAAATATTCCAGGATCATCTGCGCCTTATGGCAGATCGTCTGCCGTTTCCGCTTCCGCTGGTACGGGTCGTCCGGCAGATCCAGCCCAAGAATGTCTGCCATGGCAGGATCCCCCTCCTCATCCACTCTGAACAGACGGATGACGCGGCTGACCGGGCTGCTCCCTTTCTCCGGGCCAAACGGGCGCATCAGCCTGACGCGTCTGGCAAAAAAATGGCGCAGTTCCAGGTTCTCGATGGAGCCCGGCATTTTCTTTCCCTTCTCGTCCACGACGGCGAGCCGTTCCAGAGGGATCTGGAAAAACTGTCCGTTTGTCAGCTCGGCATAGCGGTAGAGCGGCGGTACATCTGTAATCCGGTAACCTGTTTTTCCCTCCCTGACAAGCGGAAGGAAACTCCCCTCCAGTATCACTTCTTTCTCCTCATCCGGGAACGTAAATCCGATCTTCCCAAGTCTCCGGTCCAGCCGGATCTGCGCATCTATCATCCGCTCCAGACTCCCGGTGATCATCGACCGCTTGTCCTGTTTCCCCTCAGCCGTTTTCTCCGGTTTCAGCGTAGCGGACGGATCTCCGCTGAGCATCTCTATGATATTCTTCACATAAATCTTTGTCCTGCCAAACGAATACAGTGTATATACCGCATCTGCCACCATAAGGTCAAAATAGGAAAGCCGCCCGCTCATCCAAAATGAGTTGTACAACACTCCCTGCCTGTTTTTTCCAATCTCGATCTGCTCTTCCTTTCCCGGAGTATAGCAGCCTTTCCGAATCATCTGCGCCGCTTTCGTCTCGTTCGTGTAAAGAGCCTGAATCCTGTTCTGCCGTTCCAGAACGTCATGTCTGACCTGCTGCCCTTCTTCCTCTGTATCTGCGTCAAACCGGATGGAAGTAAAATACTGCACGATCTTCTCCTGAAGCTGTTCGCTGTTCAGCTTCTCTCCGCACTCTCCATAGTCCACCATAGCCCGGAAACGTTTTCGTCCCAGTTCATATTGGAATCTGGCTGTCCTAAGATCTTCCTGTCCGCTCTCGCGCTGGCGTTCCAGAAGTCCATAGAAGATACCCTGATCCTGGGGGGAATAATACAGCACACACTCAGAAGGCGCTCCGTCTCTTCCTGCTCTTCCGATCTCCTGATAATAACTCTCAAGGTCTTTCGACATCTGATAATGAATGATATATCTGATATCATTCTTATCGATCCCCATCCCAAACGCGTTGGTCGCCACCATGATCCTGCTCTCCCCGGACATAAACGCCCGGTAGCTCTCTTCCTTTTCCTCTGCCGGAAGATCGCCGTAATACCTGGAAACCTGATATTCACGGTTCATCAGCGTATAGTAAACGTCATTTACTGTTTCCACCGTGGCACAGTATATGATCCCGCTCCCGGCAGAATGGGCATCCAGATACTTCAGCAAATTTCCATATTTTTTCCGGTTTGTCGCACAGTGCTTTACAGACAGCGTTAAATTATCCCTGTGATATCCCGTGGTAACGCAGTACGGCTTCCGAAGCCCCAGTATTTCTGCGATGTCGCCTTTTACATAGTCCGATGCCGTAGCGGTAAACGCCGCCATCACAGGTCTTTTTCCAGTCAGTTTGAGGAACTGAGGAATCTTCATGTAACTCGGGCGGAAATCATATCCCCACAAAGAGATACAATGTGCCTCGTCGATCACGAGCAGGCTGATATCGAGCCTTCTCGCAAAACGGACAAAAGCCGGAGATACAAGCCTCTCCGGCGATACGTAGAGCATCCGGCACTTTCCCGCATCTATGTCCCGCATGATCTGCTGTCTTTTTTTCTTTCCTGTACTGCTGTTGATATAAGCAGCATTGATCCCCATTTTTCTCAGATGCCCCACCTGATCCTGCATCAGAGCGATCAAAGGAGAGACCACAATGGTAATGCCCGGCAGTTTCAACGCAGGATACTGATAGCACAGAGACTTTCCGCCTCCCGTCGGCATAACAGCCAGCACATCACGTCCGGAGAGGATTTCCCGGATGATAGCTTCCTGCGAATCCCGAAATTCCTGAATGGGAAAATACTGCTTTACATCTTCTAACAACATATGATCTATTCTGTCCATTCTCTGTTCCCATCCTCCAAGCCAGCGTTATAAACCGGAGTATATTGTTCCTGCAGCGCAGATCAGGACAGGAGTTCTCTCACCATCCCGGCATCAAATGCCACCGAATCCACATGATCTACTTCTATCTGATACAGCGCATTTGCGGCAAGATGCTCCGCCGCCTGTTCCAGATCACGGATACCGCTCGTATCTCTGTGAAGGTCAACGACCGCGTCAAGCCCGTCCGGCGTCAGCCTGCATTCGTCATCCCTCATGCCAATCCTTTTGAGCACTTTCGGAAGGGCATATTTCTCAAAGATCACTTTCTTCTCCTCAGGCGTATAGTCCGGGATCTCGATCACGGCAAAACGCGACATCAGCGGCGCGCTGATCTGATCTTTCTCATTTGCGGTCGCGATCGGATAGACCCCGACCGTCGGGATCATGCACTCAATATAATTGTCGGTAAACCCAAGATTATCCAGCAGCGTGAGAAGTACATCTGCGGGATTGCCGTTTCCTTTTCCCGAAGCCGCCTTGTCCAGCTCATTAATGATAAAGACCAGATTGGACTCCCCTGCCATGGAAAATGCGTCCATGATAATGCCCGGCTTCGCGTTGGCATAGATCCTGGAACTTCCGGTAAGCTGCTCCGGGTCGTTAATGGAACTCATATCCAGCGTCGTCCACGGCAGCTTCAGTATCCGCGCCACAGCGTATGCGATCTGCGATTTTCCCGTCCCGGCAGGCCCGATCAGGAGCAGTCCGTACGCAGGCAGCGTATGGGTGCGGTTGATCTGAATGATCGTCTCAATGATCCTCTGCTTCACCTGCTCCATCCCATAGAGTTCCTCATCCAGGATCCGCCTCGCCTCATCCGGGTCGATGGCCTCAAAATAATTTCCTTTCCACTGGATATTCATCATAATGGACAGGGCTCTCTGCGCATGGCGCCGTTCCTCCGCGGACACCTCGTGGGAACGTGCAACCGCAAGGTTCCTTCTCGCCCAGAGCCTGATATTGTCCGGGAGCGTCCGTCCCGCACAGGTAAGGAAATCCGTAATGCTCTGGATACTGGTCAGCTTCATGCTGTCCCCGGTCTCCTCCTCGTCCTCATCCGGGATCTCCTCCGAAGGAGCGTCGCTTGAGAGCAGACGCTCGATCATAAACTGTAGGAAACCGTCCTCGGCAGAGAGTTTCACCCCGCCGCCAAATGCGATCTCCCGTATCTTATATACCGCATACCCGTCCGGGCGCATCGCCCCGGAAAGCCTGACATTGATGTGGTTCTCTCCCATCCACTTCAGCAGGCTGACAAAACGGGCATCTATGCTGAGAATGTCAGCGCTGACCGTCCCGTCCTCCCCCTTAAACTCAAACGCTGTCCGGCGGACCGGGTTGGTAAACACGCCGCTGGAATGATGCTTCAGCTCTCCCGCGCTGTTGTCCAGCACCAGCATCGGATGCTCGGGGGATGTCGCTGACTCGTTGGAATAAAATACTTTATAAGTACACTCGGGCTCTTTTGCACCCTCTGGTGTATTGTTAAAATCAAATACCGGCATAATGACCTCCTGCTTCTCTCATCATATGTGATTAGTTTAGCATGAAATCACTGCCGGGACAATTATTATTCCGCCCTTCTGTTTTCCGCCCTGTATTCCACAGGAGATTCCCCTGTATACTTTTTGAAAAAACGGCTGAAGTAAGCTTCATTTTCCAACCCGATTTTTAACCCGATCTCATAAATTTTCATATCGCTGTTCACCAGCAAGTCCTTTGCATAATTTATCCTTAGAAGGGACATATACTGTACATAGTTGATTCCCAGATTTTTCTTAAAAAGAGAGCTGAAATACTGTGGATTTATATGGACAATGTCTGACGCTTCTGACAATGACAGATTGAATTTCTTATTCTCGTAAATATACTCCAGCACTTCTCTGATATGCTGCTGAAGTTCGACGCAGGTCTTT
>DXEY01000111.1 GCA_019114745.1 Candidatus Mediterraneibacter colneyensis
AAGAGGTGAGTGCTAATTTTTGAAACTTTTTTATCTGTCAAGACATTTCTTCTCCCAGTCTTTTATAGTATAATAAACTCAGGAGTAAGTGTTATACACAGAGATTACCTCCTGATACACGGCAGCCTTGAACCTTTTTCGCCGGGCAGGACGGTGGAGGATTTTTCCGTTCCGCAGATCCTGTTCTCACAGGCCGACTATAATTAAAGAAATAATCACATCTCCATAGACTGCGGCTATGTATTCGGATTTAGCCTTGCCGTATACTGCCCGGAAACAGACGAGGCAGTATATATTCCTAACGGGCAGGCTCATATGCCATATTAATTATTATAATGAGGGTTGATTATGCCAAACGAAAAAGTAAAAATTTTAATCGCAGATGATGATAAGGAAATCCGTGACATCCTTACTCTCCTTCTCCGCGCGGAAGGGTACGAGGTAGTCTCCGCATGTGACGGGAAGGAGGCACTGGATCTTGCAGATGATGAAATCAGTCTCTATATCCTGGACGTAAACATGCCTCATGTCTCGGGATTTGCAGCAGGAGCTGAAATCCGGAAACAGTCTTATGCCCCGATCATATTCCTTACCGCCTATTCAGGAGAATCCGACAAGACTATGGGCTTTTCCGCCGGAGCAGACGACTATATCGTCAAGCCTTTCTCCAATACAGAACTTCTTCTACGCGTAAAGGCTCATCTGCGCCGCTCCCGCGAATACAGCAGCCGGCAGGCAGATCATACGAAGTCCGGGGCATCCGCACGGATCATCTATAAAGATCTGACCCTGGATCCTGACAGCCAGACGGTGACCAGAAACGGTCAGCCCATCATACTGACGTACACAGAGTACCGCATACTGGAGCTTTTTCTGACCCACCGGAAAAAAATATTTTCTATGGACAATATCTATGAAAGCGTGTGGGAGGAAGAAGCGGTAAGCGACAGCACGATCATGGTACACATTAAAAATCTCCGTAAGAAACTGGGAGATGATTCCAGAAATCCGCAGTATATCAGGACCGCCTGGGGAAAGGGGTATTATGCCGACTGAAAAAAAAGAAAAAACAGTACGCAGGCTTTCTTCTGTAATCCTTGAATACTTGCTTCTCTCTGCCGCAGTATCACTGTTTTCATTTCTGTTCTTATATACTACATCAGAGTCTATCAGCTCTGTTTATCTGCTCAGGCAGGATATTATGCTTACCGAAGTCCAGGAGTCCGTTTTTCTCCTCTGGCTGAGGAGTATTTGCGGGGCCGCAGCCATCTTTATTTTTATTGTCCTGTTTTTGTTTATGCTCGGTCAGAGACTTTCTTATCTTATCACAATTGCAAAGGGGATCGACAGACTCAGGGAAAATAAAATGAACTACAATATCCCGCTGGAGGGGAACGATGAACTGACTGTGCTCGCCGGGAATATCAACTATCTTGCCGCTTCACAGCGTGAAATCCAGCGCAGGGAAGAAGAAATGAAAAATGAACGGGAGGCATGGGTGCGTTCTCTTTCCCATGATATACGCACACCGCTTACATCCATGCTTTCTCTTACAGAATTTATGCGTGATAAAGAATCTGTCAGCCATGAGGAGATCCGTTCTTATATCGAGCTTGTCTACAACAAATGCCAGCAGATCCGCGAGCTTACTTCTCAGCTCATGGATCGAAAAGATTGCTCCCTGGAAAATGTAGAAGACCTCGGCTTCCTGTTTGCGCAGCTTGCACAGGAATGGTCCGGAATATTAGAAGAGCGCTTTTCCTGTACCGTCGATCTCTCAAAGTTAGAACATTTTGACGGACGCGTTGATATCTGCTCGCTTCATCGAATTATGGACAACCTGATTTCAAACACAGAAAAATATGCCCCGCCCGATTCTTCTGTCTCTCTGGCCATACAGTCAGAAGGACACAGAATCCTTCTCATTCAAAAGAACGAAAAACGCGAAACATGGGGCGCCCCGCCGGAAAGCCATAAGATCGGGCTGGACAACATCCGGCAGATAGTGGCTCTGTACAACGGGAAAGCAGAGACAGCCGATACGGAGCGCGCATTTGAAATCAGGATCACACTCCACATACCTCCCGCGCTTTAGAATTCTTCAGAATCATATTCATAACTTCTTTAGAACATACTGCTAGACTTCTACATGTAAGTTCAAAACAGAGGAGGAAAACAAAATGGCTTTAGGTATTTTATTAATCGCATTTATAGGAATGAGCGTAATCAGTATAATCGGGCTTCTGCTCATGTATCTTTTGAAAAATGAGCGGGCGAAGGCTGTCACATTCTACTGCATGTCCGTATGGGGAATGATAATTTCAGTGACAGGCGCGACAAGTCTTCCGACTAATTATACACTTTCCATCGTAGCGGCATGGGCGCTTGGCATCCTGAGCGTGATCGGACTGATCGTCCACGTAAGGGCCAGGTCAAAAATCGAGTACATGACTTCTTACATTCTTGTTACAATTTCGGTTATCGCCGGAATACTGAAACTTTTCATACTATAAAACTCTACATCAGAAGGAAGCGGCTGCGATTCACACGGACCAGCCCTTCTTTTTTACTGTAATTCCTGCATCTGATAATCCATACTGCCTTCCCTGTCATACAATAAACTGGCGATATTATATCACGCACACGGAAAAGGGTGTGCCATCTTATTGACATTATCCGCATTTTGTGCTAATTTTCTATTTATAACGTATTAGCACTCTACTTATTAGAGTGCTGACAGTCAAGAAGGAGGTCATCTATGTTTACTCAGCCCATTTATAATATACTACTCCTGCCGGATGTCACCTACTATTTCAAAAAAGACTTTTTTGCCGGCAGGGCGGAATCTCTTGAACCCGGTACAGACCTCGCATTTCTGATGCTCAGAACCGAACTTGATGACGGCTGCCTCACACCGGAAGACCTCTACCCGATCGGCCTGTCCGCGAAGGTCGAAAGTATCAGCGAAGAAGACGTTATACAGATCCGGACGCTCGACCGTGTTGAAGCTATAGATCCTGCCATTAAAAACGGAGAAATAACCGCGTCTTTTGTACCTCGCGTTTCTGTCGAAGATATGCCGGAAGAAGAACAGCAGACTGCATTTTCTGAACTGCGCGGCGCTCTCCTTAAATTCGTACAGGGATATCAGTGGGGACTTTGGGCGCGCGGATTTATCCTTCAGAGAAAAGATATGAACGATATGGCTTCCGCGCTTTCCGAGTACCTGAATCTGACTGCCGACGAAAAATACCAGATCCTGGCGGCGGATTCTGTCAGGCGCAGATATGAACTGATCATTGGCGCCATCCGGGAATTTATGGAGATCGCAAAAGTCTCCTCCGAGGCACAGGAAGCTCAGAAAGGCGATCAGGAACAGCTCTATCGGGAAGCCGCACTGAAAAAACAGATTGACTATCTCCAAAAAGAGTTGGATGACATGCATCCGGAAAATATTTCCGATGTAAGAAAGTTTGAGAAAAAGATCAAAGAATCCGGCATGAATCCAGAAGCCCGGAAAGAAGCTGAAAAAGTCCTGAACCGTATGCGCCAGGAAGGGAAAGAAAGCCATGAATACGGGCTTCTCTATGATTACCTCGATTTTGTCACCAGCTTGTCATGGAAGGCGCCCGGATTTACGCCTGTCGATCTGGAACGTGCAGAAAAGATTCTTGACGAGGATCACTACGGGCTTAAAAAGGTCAAAGAACGTATCATCCAGCAGCTGGCGGTAATGGCTCTGAACCGGAAGCAGTACGGATCCATCCTGCTGTTTGTCGGAGCGCCCGGCACAGGAAAGACCAGCATCGGCCAGAGCATCGCACGCGCGCTCGGCAGAGAGTACGTCCGTATCAGCCTGGGCGGCATCCGCGATGAAGCCGAGATCCGCGGGCACAGGAGGACTTATATCGGCGCCATGCCGGGACGGGTCATGGAAGCCATGAAAAGAAGCGGATCTTCCAATCCTGTTATGGTACTCGACGAAGTCGATAAACTGGCAAAAGATTACGGCGGAGATCCGGCAAGCGCACTGCTCGAGGTGCTGGATCCCGAGCAGAACAATACATTTACAGATCATTACATGAATGTCCCTTATGATCTGTCCAACGTACTCTTTGTATGTACAGCAAATACGACCGACACAATTCCGGAACCGCTGCTCAACCGTATGGAAGTGATCTCATTCCCCGGATACACAGCGGTGGAAAAATTCCACATTGCCAAAAAGCACCTGATACCAAAGGCGCTGGACACAATGGGGATCAAAAAGACAATGCTGAAGGTCACGGACGGAGCCCTGAGGCAGATCATTGATGAGTACACAATGGAAGCAGGAGTACGCGATCTGAAAAAATGTATCGAGACGATCTGCCGGTCCGCCGCTGTCAGGCTCGTCAAAAACGGCGAAACAGGGCAATGCCTTTCCGTCACAAAGAGCAGCCTTTCCGACTATCTCGGGAAAAAGCAAATCCGTGCTGAGCAGAAACTGTCCGCCAAAATTCCCGGCGTAGTAACCGGGCTTGCGTGGACTCGTGCAGGCGGCGCTATTCTATTCATCGAGACAAAACTGACAGAAGGAAAAGGAAAGCTTCTGATCACAGGACAGCTCGGCGACGTTATGAAAGAGTCCGTACAGATCGCACTCAGCCTGGTCAAATCTCTCTATCCAAAAGAGTGCAGGGTGCTGGAGGACCACGATCTTCACATCCACGTACCGGCAGGAGCCGTGCCAAAAGACGGGCCGTCCGCAGGAATCACCCTGACAACAGCCCTCGCTTCGCTCATCACCGGAAAAGCAGTAGACACCGACATCGCGATGACCGGAGAAGTTTCACTGCGCGGCGGCGTCATGCCCATCGGCGGGCTGCCCGAAAAACTGATGGCAGCACAGCGGGCGGGGGTCAGACGGGTGTTTATCCCGGATGATAATGTAGAAGATCTGGAAGACGTGGCTGAAGAAGTAAAAGAAAAACTGGAAATAATCCCGGTAAAAAAAGTAACGGAAGTATTAAAACAAACAATAGGGACACCCTGAAGCTGGATTGGGGACGTAGTGAAATCAAATTTCACTACGTCCC
>DXEY01000112.1 GCA_019114745.1 Candidatus Mediterraneibacter colneyensis
TAACATATATATTTACAAGATATTTGTAATGATATTGCAATGAGTTAGAGGAGGAGTATATGAAGTATAAACATAACAGGAGTATTATAGCAGCATTTTATACTGCTGCGAGTTTTACCCTGCTGACGGGATTTACCAGCCTGGCAGCAGAAAGCAGCCAGCAGGAAAGCAGTCTGCGCCAGGAGGAAAACCTGTCCTGGAATTTTACGGAAATCGTAAGTGAAGTGCAGGAAGATGCCGTCACTGAGACAAAGACGGCTGCCAGGGAAGCAAAGGCGGTGAAAGACTTTCAGACCCAGGCAGAAAAAGCGGCAGAAGAGCAGGCAGTACACGCCCGGTCCATCGTGGAATATGCGGAAGAGCTGAAAGCAGCACAGGAGGCTGAGGCAGCACAGGCAGCCGAGCAGGAGCTTCTGGCGGCGCTGATCTTCTGCGAGGCAGGCAACCAGCCTTATGAGGGGCAGGTGGCAGTGGGAGCGGTCGTTATGAACCGTGTCAGGAGCGGTTCTTTTCCGGATACGGTGACAGATGTGATCTATCAGTCCGGGCAGTTCACTCCGGCGATGACCGGGTGGCTGGACTCTGTACTGGCAAGCGGCGGCTATACGGATTCTGCCATGCAGGCGGCGAAAGACGCACTGGCAGGGAGCAATCCCATCGGCGACTGTCTCTACTTCAGCACTGGCGGGGGCGGCTATCAGCTCGGAGACCATTTCTTCCGCTGATCCGGAAACAGAACGCAGGAGAATATGAGATGGAAATACAAATAAGAGGATATCACACAAAGGACAGAAAAGAGGCGGCTGCGGTCTGGAATCAGGTCGTAGAAGCCGGAAATGCTTTCCCCCAGACAGAGATTCTCACGGAGGAGAGCGCCGATCAGTTCTTCCGTGAACAGTCTTATACCGGGATCGCGTATGATGAAACGACCGGCGAGGTTGCCGGGCTGTATATCCTTCATCCGAACAATACAGGCCGCTGCGGCCACATCTGCAATGCCAGCTACGCGGTCAGACAGGATCTGAGAGGGCAGCATATCGGAGAAAAGCTGGTGCGTCACTGCATAGAAAAAGGGAAAGAACTGGGATTTCGGATCCTGCAGTTCAATGCGGTGGTCGCCGGCAATACATATGCGCTCCGGCTTTATAAAAAACTGGGCTTTGTCCGCCTTGGCACGATTCCCGGAGGATTTCTGAGAAAAGACGGAGAGTATGAAGATATCGTAGTACATTATCTCGAGCTGTAAAAACTACAGCCCGAGATTTTTAAATGCTTCCGCAAATGCGTTATTGATCGGCTCTTCCGCCTCTTTTGCCTGCTTTTTCATGTAAGCGGCAACATCCCGTTTGTTCGCGCGGTTCCCGTCCTTTTTCTTCCGTTCCTGGAAGGAGGAGAGTTTTTCTCTGTGACCGCAGACGCACACAAATCTCTGTGCGTCTCCTTTTCCCACGAGTTCCATTTTTTTATGGCAGACAGGACAGCGTGCGTTCGTATGTCTTGAAACAGTTTCCCGGTATCCGCATTCCCTGTCCTGGCAGACGAGCATCTTTCCGTGTTTTCCGTTCACTTCGAGCATCAGCTTTCCGCACTGCGGGCATTTGTGACGGGTCAGGTTGTCATGACGGAAGGAAGCGCCGGAGTCTTTGATCTGGCTGATCAGCGACCGCGTATATGTCTCGATCTCATCCATGAAGTCTGCGGAAGATTCTTTTCCCCGGGAGATCGCCTGCAGCCTGAGCTCCCATCTGGCAGTGAGCTCCGGGCTTTTCAGGTCTGCGGGGACGAGGGAGAGCAGCTGTTTTCCTTTGGAAGTAATATGGATCTCATTTCCTTTCTTTTCCATCAGGAAACTGTTGAACAGTTTTTCAATGATATCAGCGCGTGTGGCGACTGTCCCGAGTCCTCCGGTCTCCCCGAGTGTGCGGGCGAGCGTCCGGTCTTTCTGATGCATATATTTTACCGGATTCTCCATAGCTGCGATCAGGGTGCCTTCTGTAAAATAAGGAGGCGGCGCTGTTTTTCCCTCTGTGACAGAGAGGGAGGCAGGAAGACGCATTCCTTCTTTGATCCCGGCAAGCGCCTGTTCCCCGCCCGGGACATGTTTTTCCTTCCACGGGGCATCTTCCGCCTCATCTTCTATATCCTGCCAGTCTGTGTCGTAGATTTCCCGCCAGCCGGCTTTTAAGATCCGGCTTCCTTTCGCGCGGAAAGATTCCTGTCCGATGGTGCCGGTCAGTTCGGTCTCTTCATATTCACAGGCAGGGGACAGCACTGCGAGAAAGCGGCGGACGACCAGGTCGTAGATCCGGCGCTCTTCGTTTGACATGTGCTCTAACTGGACATACTGTTCCGTCGGTATGATGGCGTGGTGATCCGATACTTTCGCGTCGTTGACAAAGGATTTGTCCGCCCGGATCTCCTGCATGGCAAGGCGCGCCGCAGCCTTGCGGTAAGGCCCTGTGGAACATGCGGCAAGCCGTTCTTTTAACGTGCCGGTCATATCGCTTGTCAGATAACGGGAATCTGTTCTCGGATAGGTGAGTACCTTGTGGTTCTCGTACAGCCGCTGCATGATGTTTAAAGTTTCCCTGGCGGAGAAGCCGAAACGCTGGTTTGCCTCCCGCTGAAGGGCGGTCAGGTCATAGAGGGCGGGAGATGAACTTCTTTTCACCTTCCGTCTGACCTCAGTGATCACCATTTCGCCGGGGGCATTACGGCGGATCATCTCAATTCTTTTCTTGTCAAAAGTGCGGGCTGAACCGCTCCTGGCGTCCGTCCACGTGAAAGAAATCCCATTGATGACAGCTTTGAGCCCATAATATGGCTTTGGGGTAAAGTTTTTGATTTCCTCTTCCCGGGATGCGATCATCGCCAGGGTTGGAGTCTGGACTCTGCCGCAGGAAAGCTGTGCATTGTATTTGCAGGTGAGGGCGCGGGTCGCGTTGATACCTACGACCCAGTCCGCTTTCGCACGGGTCTCGGCGGCGAGGTAAAGGGCGTCGTAATCTTTGCCCGGGCGCAGGTGCGAGAATCCCTCCCGGATCGCTTTGTCGGTGACAGAAGAGATCCAGAGGCGTTTCAGCGGTTTTTTGTTCCCGCATTTCTCCAGGATCCAGCGGGCGACGAGCTCGCCTTCCCGTCCCGCGTCTGTGGCGATGATGACATCAGATACATCTTTTCGGAAGATCTGTTCTCTGACCGCATGATACTGCCGGGAAGTCTGTCTGATCACCACGAGTTTCCACTGATCGGGAAGTATGGGGAGGGTGTCCATGTTCCACGTTTTATACTGCCCGCCGTACTGTTCCGGGTCGGCTAACGTTACCAGATGCCCAAGAGCCCATGTGACGATATAATCCTTCCCTTCCATATAGGTACTGGTCTTTTTGCCGCAGCCCAAAACCCGGGCAATATCGCGCGCGACAGATGGTTTTTCGGCGATTACAAGATGTTTCATATTGATTCTCCGTTTCTTTTTTGTCTGGTTCTATATGCTGTGGAAGCCTTTGCCGATGATCTCGCTTGTGTTGGAGATCAGGATAAAAGCCTCCGGGTCATTCTGCCGGGTGTAATTTCTGAGCCGGACAGCCTGCACCCGGTTCAGCGCCGTGAAGATAATGTATTTGTCTTTCCCCGAATATGCTCCTTTGGCGTGGCACACGCTGGCGCTGCGCCCCAGCGTATGTACGATGAAATCACAGATCGGCTCCGGCGCGTCGCACACGACGTTGAAATATTTCGACAGGTTAAAACTTTCAATGAATGTATCGATCATAAACGAGCGGATTGCCAGGCCGAGGACGGAGTAAAGTCCGGTCTCTATATCAAAGATAAAAAAGCCGGCGGCAGTGATCACCGCATCAGAGATCATCAGCGCGCGCCCGATGTCGAAACTGGAATATTTTTTAAGTATCATAGCTATAATATCGGTACCGCCGCTGGAAGCGCCGATATTGAACAGAATTGCCGAACCGAGAGCCGGAAGGGCAATGGCAAAGCACAGTTCGAGCATGGGCTGCTCTGTAAACGGACCGCTCATCGGCCAGATCCGTTCCATTGCAGAGAGGGAAAAAGAGAGCAGGATACTGCAGTATGCGGTTTTTGCCGCAAATTTTTTCCCGAGGATCACCAGTCCGACGAGCAGCAGGATCATGCTCATTACAAGGTTGAAATCACTGGCTGAGATCAGTCCTGTCCTGGCGACGAGTACGGCCAGGCCGGTAATGCCGCCGAAAGTAAAATTGTTTGTAAATTTAAAAAAATAAGTACCGAATGCGATCAGAAGCGTGCTGAATGTGAGCATAAAAAAGTACCGGAGTCTTTGTATCATTTTCTTCCCTCCCTGTCTGTAGTCCTAACCGAATTGTAATCTCTGGAATATGAAAAGTCAACGCATGAAGGATGCGTGCCGGGGGATAATAAGGTTTTAGATGAAGAACGGTAAAAGGAGAGTGAAAGTATTGGAGCAGTTGGACGCAAATCTGGCGGTCACAGATATCTATGCACGGGAGATAATTGATGCGGCGGGAAACCCTGCGGTGGAGACGGAAGTGCTGGCAGGGGACGGCATCGTTGCCCGTGCATCTGTGTCCCTTGGCACATCGGATCAAAGCAGGACTGAAAAAGCGGTGGAGGATATCAATCGCTGTATTGCCCAGGAACTGATCGGGAAAAATGTGTTCGCCCAGGAAGAGATCGATAAGCTCCTGACAGACCTGGACGGGAGCGCAGATCTGGGCGTGCTGGGAAGGGAGGTCCTTTTTACTGTGTCGGCGGCTGTGGCAGGCGCCGCCTCTGCGGTGTTCAAGATCCCCCTGTACCGTTACCTCGGTGGCGTGCATACAAAGTGTATGCCAGTGCCGGCGGTATCTGTCATGGGAACGGGAATGCGCAGGGACACGAGGGAGGGCATGGGAGAATATATGGTCGTGCCCTTCGGCGGTGCGTCGTTCCGGCAGCAGATGAAGATCTGTACGGATATTTACCACTGTCTGAGACAGCGTTTGCGCCGGGGCGGGACAGAGCATCCAGGTGTCAAAGACGGGGACGCGCCTCTTTTCTCATGTGCCGGAACGGCACTTTCCCTGATCCGGGACGCTGTGGAACTGGCAGGATATCAGCTTGGACGGGAGGCCGGGATCGCTCTGGATGGCGGAGGCTTGTACCGGTATGATCCCGGCGGACAGTGTTATCATATCCGGGGAGAGACATCCGGGCAGGGAGAAACGGCAGTAAGATCTGCCTCGGAGATGTGCGGGTATTATGAAGAGCTGGTCGGGCAGTACGCGGTCTGCTCCATCGAGGATCCTCTGGATCAGGAGGACTGGGAGGGATGGATACAGCTCACCGGACGGCTCGGGAAGCGGGTGCAGCTTGTTGGAAATAAGCTCTTTGCATCAGACCGGGATAAGCTGGAAAGGGGAATCCGCCTGGGCGCTGCCAATGCAGTCCTGATCCGGCCGGATCAGGCGGGAACGCTGACCGGAACGGCAGATCTGATCAAGAGGGCACAGGAGGCAGGATACCGGGTCGTGCTGGAACCTCATGAAACCGGAACTGCGGATGCGGTCAGCTCAGACCTTGCAGTAGCATTCCATGTGGGCCAGATCAAGGCGGGAGCGCTGTGCCATATGGAATATGTTGAGAAATACAACCGCCTGCTCCGCATCAGTGAGAAGCTTGGGGAAACAGGTTGACAACAGAGAATGCGTCCTGTATGATTGTACTAAACTTATAGTACAGACACGGGACGCATTTTTGTGTCTGCAATAAGCCGGAGTCCGGATTGGACCGGGATCCTGGCAAACGCTTACAGGAGGAGAAGATGAAAGAATCTGTTTATGACAAAGAGAAAGAAATGACGGGCTTATATGAGAAACTCCCCAGGCGCGCACTTCATTGTATGTATACTGCTGATATTGTGACGGGCGTGATCTTTCTGGCGGTCATCGGAGCGGTCAACTATTTCTGGCTGCTCCCGGAGCATATCACGGCGGGGAGCTGGATCTCGCTTGCACTGGCGGTCCTGATCCTGATGGACGTTCTGATCAGTCCGTATTTCCGCTATCACCGCTACCGTTACAGCATCAATGAGGAGTGTATCGACGTGGTGGAGGGCTATATCTTTGTGAAGAGAAATATCGTGCCAATCGAGCGGCTCCACAAGCTGCAGACGAAGAAAGGACCGATCGACCAGCTCTTTAAGGTGGAAAAGGTGATCGTGACGACTGGCGGCGGGGATGTGACGCTGTCCTTCCTGGAAGAGGAGAAGGCAGAGCAGATCGCAGAGAGCCTGCGCCGGAGGATCAATGAGATCGCCGCCGGGCAGAGGGAACAGCAGCTTTGGCAGGAAGAAGCGCATGGAACAGAGGAGGGAGCACATGGAGCATAAGAGAAGGTTCCGCAATCATATCTCGATCATTCTTGAGCAGACGGGAGCTGCGCTCGCAGGTCTTTTCATACTGGCAGCGACAGCCGTGTTCCAGAGCCTGGATGAGATCACCAGTGAAGATATCTCAGCTCTTACAGACAGGAGCCTGCTGATCCTTCTGTCAGTAACGGCGCTGCTTCTGTTCAGTGTTTTGAGCCAGGTGTTCGTCTGGTCAAAGACCTACATATCAATTGAAGAAAATGCGGTTGTGATCGAGAAGGGAAGCATTAATAAAAAGAAAAATACGATCGGCATACGCAATATTTCCAATATCAATCTGGAGCAGAACCTGCTGGAGATGCTTCTGGGCACCTGTAAGGTAAAGCTGGATACAAACAGCCTTTCCACTGCGGACAGCACCGATGTGAAGATCGTGCTCAAAAAGGCGGATGCGCTCTGGTTCCAGCAGACGGTCACAGAAAAGCTGGAGGCAGGAAGAGCCGGCATGGATGCAGTCGCTGTCCATGGGGAAAACCCGGGAGAAGGGGAGACATATGACGTGCGCGCCGATATCGGGGATATCATCAGCCACGGCGTCTTTTCCATCAGTGTGGTGTCGGTCGCGCTTTTCCTTCTGGTGATTGTGGGGACAGTGTTTTCTGTTAAAGAGTTCCTGGATGATCCGGGGGTGATCGGCACCATCGCCGGGGGGACTGCCGCTGTGGTTATCGCGGTGCTCATTGCCGGATCAGCTCTCTGGGATACGGTGAAAGATTTCGTAAAATACTATGATTTCCGCGCAAAACGAAGAGACGATAAGATCTACATTAAATATGGGTTCCTGAAGAAAGTGGAATATACGATTCCGGTGGATAAGATCCAGGCGCTGAAGCTGCGCCAGTCCTTTGTCGCCCGTATCGGAGGCAGATATATGGCGGAGATCGTGAACGTGGGGATGGGCGATGACCAGGAGGAACGTCACTCTTTCCTTGTCCTCTACTGTACGCCGGAAAAGCTGAAAGAACGGCTTCTCCTGCTCCTCCCCGAGTACGCCCGGACAGTGGATCAGCCGGTGGAGCGGATCCCTTACGGCGCGTGGGCGGCATGGAGCCTGCCGGCAGCGGTGTATCTCGCTGTTGTATTGTGCTGCTCTTATCTGTGCAGTTTTATCCTGGACGGGCAGATGTCTTCGGACGCATACCGGCTGCCTGTGCTGCTTGTGACGGCTGCGTTTATTCTGGGCATGCCGGTTGTCCTGCTGCTTGTGTACCGGACGGCAGGCGTGGGAATGGGCGGGCATTTCCTGAAGATCACGCGCGGTTATTTCGGGAAGGAGATTATTTCTGTGAAGTACGGCAAGATCCAGTACGTGGAGTTTAAGCAGAACCTTATCGCGAAGGCATGGGGGATCAAAAAGGGAGAGATCCATCTGCTCGCCGCCTCTGACAATGCGTGCCACAGTATTCCGTATTTTACGGGAAATAAGGAAGAGATCATAAAAAGGGGAATGCTCATCTTTTAAACTTCTGCCGATAGTGTTATACTATTATAGCATTCCCGGCGCAAAGAGGCAGTATGCCGCGCGGCGCCGGAGAGACATTATCGGTAAGGAGACATGAATATGAGCATATCTGATCTGACAGCTTATGAGGTGATCCAGAAGAGAGATCTGACAGACCTGAAATCCCGTGGGGTACTGCTGAAACATAAAAAGAGCGGCGCGCGCGTGCTGCTTATGGAGAATGACGATGAGAACAAAGTGTTTGCAATCGGATTCAGGACGCCTCCGTCCGACAGCACCGGAGTACCGCATATTATGGAACACTCCGTACTCTGCGGTTCACGGGATTTTCCGGTGAAAGATCCTTTTGTGGAGCTTGTAAAAGGCTCTCTCAATACATTTTTGAATGCGATGACCTATCCGGATAAGACGGTTTATCCGGTGGCAAGCTGCAATGACAAAGATTTTCAGAACCTGATGCATGTATATATGGACGCAGTGTTCTACCCGAATATTTACCAGAGTGACAAGACGTTCCGGCAGGAGGGCTGGAGCTATCACCTGGATGATCCGGACGGCGAACTGACCTTATCCGGCGTCGTCTATAATGAGATGAAAGGGGCGTTCTCATCGCCGGAGGGCGTACTCGACCGGATGATCTTAAACTCACTCTTCCCGGATACTTCCTATGCAAATGAGTCCGGGGGAGACCCGGAGGTGATCCCGGAACTGACGTATGAGCAGTTCCTTGATTTCCACAGGAAATATTATCATCCCTCCAACAGCTATATCTACCTGTACGGGGATATGGATATGGAGGAGAAATTAAGATGGCTGGACGAGAATTATCTGTCTGATTTTGAACAGATCGAGGTGGACTCTGAGATACGCTTCCAGCAGCCGTTCCCGGAAATGAAAGAGATCGTTCAGAAATATTCGATAGCAAGCGATGAAAATGAAGCCGACAATACTTATCTTTCTTACAATAAAGTAATAGGCACGTCGCTGGATGAAAAGCTGTATCTGGCGTTCCAGATCCTGGATTATGCCCTCCTGTCTGCGCCGGGCGCGCCGCTGAAAAAGGCGCTCCTCGATGCGGGGATCGGGAAGGATATTATGGGCTCCTATGACAACGGCGTGTACCAGCCGATCTTTTCCGTGATCGCGAAAAATGCCAACATGGATCAGAAAGAAGAGTTCATCCGGGTGGTGGAAGATACTCTGAAGGAGCTTGCCGGGAAAGGAATCGACAGAAAATCGCTCCGTGCCGGGATCAATTATTACGAGTTCCGGTTCCGCGAGGCGGATTTTGGAAACTATCCGCGGGGGCTGATGTACGGGCTTCAGCTCTTTGACAGCTGGCTGTATGACGATGAGAAGCCGTTTATCCACATGGAGGCGATCCCGACCTTTGAATTTCTGAAAGAACAGGTGGATACGGGATATTTTGAAGACCTGATCCGAAGGTATCTGCTGGATAACCCTCACGGGGCTGTGGTCATGATCTGCCCCGAGCGGGGACGCACAGCCCGGATGGACAAAGAGCTTGCACAGAAGCTGAGAGCATATAAGGACAGCCTGTCTCCGGAAGAGATCGGAAAACTTGTGCGCGAGACGAAAGAACTGGAGGCATACCAGGAGGAAGAGTCCTCCCCTGAGGATCTGGCAAAGATCCCGGTGCTTAAGCGGGAGGATATCTCCCGGGAGATCGCCCCGGTCTACAATGAAGAGAAAGACCTGGACGGCGTCCGGATGGTACACCACGATGTGGAGACCAACGGGATCGGATACGTGACTTTGATGTTCGACCTTTCCGGCATCCGAGAAGAGAAGCTGCCGTATGCCGGGCTTCTCCAGAGTGTGCTGGGCATCATCGATACAACGAACTACGGCTATGGAGAGCTGTTCAATGAGATCAATGTGCATACCGGCGGGATCGGCACTTCGCTGGAACTCTATACAGACGTGACGAAAGTAAAGGAGAAAGATTTCCGCGCCACATTTGAGATCCGGGGAAAAGCGCTTTATCCGAAGATGGACGTGCTCCTCTCGATGATGCGCGAGATCCTTATGGAATCCAGACTGGATGATGAGAAGCGGTTAAAGGAGATCCTTGCCATGCTCAAGTCCCGTCTTCAGATGTCATTCCTGTCATCGGGACACACGACGGCTGCGCTCCGTGCGCTCTCGTATACATCGCCGATCGCCAGGTTCAAGGATGATACAGACGGCATCGGCTATTATGAAGTCGTCAAAGAGCTGGAAGAACATTTTGAAGAACACAAAGAAGAACTCATCTCCAACCTGAAGGCGATCACGGCGAAGATCTTCCGCGCCGACAATATGATGGTCAGCTATACATCCGCTCAGGAAGGGCTTCCGATGCTCGAAAAAGCCTTTGGAGCTGTAAGGAACGGACTCAACGACAGCACTGCTCAGGATCAGGCAGATGCTGCCCGCATGGAGAGCGAAGTAGAAGGAGACTGCATCATCCACTGCAAAAAGCGCAACGAAGGCTTTAAGACTTCCTCAAAAGTACAGTACGTGGCAAGAGTGGGGAACTTTATCGACGGCGGGGCAGAGTATACCGGAGCCCTGCAGATCCTGAAAGTGATCTTAAGCTATGACTACCTGTGGCAGAATATCCGCGTCAAAGGCGGGGCATACGGCTGTATGAGCAATTTCAACCGGATCGGGGAAGGATATCTCATCTCTTACCGTGATCCGAACCTGAAAAAGACGATGGAAGTATATGAGGGCGTTGTAGATTACCTCAAAAACTTCGATGTGAGCGACCGCGACATGAATAAATTTATCATCGGAACCATCAGCAATATCGACCGTCCGATGAACCCGTCCGCCAAAGGCAGCCGTTCCATGAACCTGTATATGAACCGGGTGACAGAGGAGATGATCCGTCAGGAGAGGGCGCAGATCCTTGATGCAGATCAGGCAGATATCCGGGCGCTCGCGAAAGTGCTCGAAGCGATGCTGAGCGAACATTCCCTCTGCGTGATCGGAAGCGAAGAAAAGATCGAAGAGAACCGGGATATGTTCATGGAAGTAAAAACACTGGCGTAAAATGTGAAAAAACTGTGAACGGGGACGTAGTAAAATCGAAAATCACTACGTCCCCAATTGTAAAAGGAGTATACATGAAAGAGAATTATAAGTCTGGTTTTGCCACGCTGATCGGCAGGCCGAACGTAGGAAAATCGACCTTGATGAACCATCTGATCGGACAGAAGATCGCGATCACGTCGAATAAGCCCCAGACAACGAGGAACCGGATCCAGACTGTCCTGACGACGGAGGAGGGACAGATCATATTTGTAGATACCCCGGGCATCCACAAGGCGAAAAACAAGCTGGGGGAATATATGGTGCATATTGCGGAGCGCTCCCTGAATGAGGTGGATGTGGTGCTCTGGCTTGTGGAGCCTTCCACCTTTATCGGAGCCGGAGAACGCCATATCATCGACCAGCTTAAGAAGGTGCAGACACCGGTCATCCTTGTGATCAACAAGATCGACATGGTGAAAAAAGAAGAGCTGCTTCCGGCAATCGATACATACCGGAAGGAATATGATTTTGCAGATATCGTTCCGGTATCCGCGAGAAACGGCGATAATGCGGACGAACTTGTGAAAGTGATCCTGAAATATCTTCCGTATGGGCCTCAGTTCTATGATGAAGATACAGTGACAGACCAGCCGGAGCGCCAGATCGTGGCGGAGCTGATCCGTGAGAAGGCGCTTCACTGCCTGAATGAAGAGATCCCCCATGGGATCGCGGTTGCCATCGACCGGATGAAGATGGAGCGCAAAGTCATGCATATCGACGCGACGATCATCTGCGAGCGGGATTCCCACAAAGGGATTATCATCGGAAAGCAGGGAAGTATGCTCAAAAAGATCGGCAGCACCGCCCGGTACGAGATCGAGCGTATGCTGGACTGCAGGGTGAATCTGAAACTCTGGGTAAAGGTGCAGAAGAACTGGCGGGACAGCGATTACATGATGAAGAACTTCGGATACCGGGAAGACGAGTAGTACATGGCAGGACGGAGGCGCCGCCGCATCGGTCAGCGGCGCCTGTACAGCCAGTAAATCTTTCCGGCCGCGTACAGTTCAAGGACAAGCATGAGGCACAGAAAGATGCGGATCACGGTGTTTTCACCCAGGCTGAATGGATTTGTGATAAAAAATAACAGAATGGTGAAAACATATGTGAGCAGGCTGAAAAGATACCGTTTTAACAGCCTGAGATATCCGGCGGCTTTTGAGGCGTGATCTGAAAAGATTTCTTCGTCCGCATCCGGGCGGATGCGCTCAAAGTACTGGGCGTAACCGTTCATATTCCCGATGATATGGCGCCATCCGGCATCTTCGAGCATCATCACATAATTCTGATATTCTGAATACATCTTAAAACTGCGCAGATCGCATCTGACCAGAAACGCGCTCTCATCAGGAGGAACCTCTCCTTTCCGGGGCGCAGTTCCTGTCTCTTTTGGGATAAATTCATACCGGAAACCCCGGATGTTTTTCAGCCGCCATCCCTGTCTGATATAACGGTTGATCCATTCTTCTTCCCTGTCAAGATCCAGGAAACGCAGATGACATTTTTTCATAGCCGATGCCCCCTTTTGATTCATTACAATTGATTCGTTAGAATTTGAAGGTTCCCTGTCATGTTCTCTTTCTTTATAATCCGAAATTGTCAGCGACTGTCACCATGTACCTGAGCCGTTCGGCTTCGGATTTCAGGATCTGCCTGCCAAGGTCAGTCGTCTGGTACAGCTTGCGCCGTTTGTCAGGGCCTGGTACGGGAACGATGAGTTTCTGCGAGAGAAGATTCTCGATCGCTCCGTACATAGTTCCGGCGGCGATGCGGACTCTTCCCGAGCTCAGTTCTTCTACTTTCTGCATGACATAGTAGCCGTGCCCCGGTGTCAGCAGTGCTGTCAGTATATAAAATGTAGTTTCTGTAAGCGGCAGATATTTATTTTGATTCATTTCAGTAAAATTTCCTTTAAAACAGGTTGTTATAAATGAGATTATACAGTTGAAATATATAGTCTGACTGTATATTTTAACTATATAATATGAAGAAATATTTGTCAATATGAAGGCTCACGCATAAGATAAGATTTTTGTATAAACCGATTGACAAATATACTACTTTGCAATACAATATAGCTAACCTATATTGCAATACAAAGTAGTGTGTTTCATATGTAAGGCAGGTGAAACTATGATTCCATCGCAGATGCTCAAGGGAACACTGGAAGGATGCATTCTCGCGATTATCAGTAAAAGCGAGACATATGGATATGAGATATCCCGGCAGCTGGAAGAATACGGCTTCGGAAATATTGCTGAGGGAACCATCTACCCCCTGCTCCTGCGCCTGGAGAAAAACGGGATGGTGACAGCCGTGTACCGGCAGTCGGAGCTGGGACCGAAGAGGAAATATTATTCCCTGACAGCAAAGGGGAGGACGGAACTCGGGCAGTTCGCCGGGAATTACCGTGAGCTGTCGGCGGCAGTGGAACGCCTTTTTTACGATGTGGAGAGCAAGTGAGAGAAACAGAAGGAGCAGCGAACGGTGAAAAGAAAAGGGTAAGCTGAGAAATGAAAGGAGGGCGCGGCATGAGTAAGAGAACGAGGGTGCTCAGAGCGGAAAATGAACGGCTGGCGGAAGATCTGTCAAAAGACGGAAAGAAGGTGCTTGATGATATGCTCCAGTATATCCGGGGATTTGATATCGGTATATACGAGCAGGAGAAGGTGCGCTGTGATATTACCGAGATGCTCCTCGACGGAGAGCGGCGGGGAGAGACGGCGGCAGCGGTGATCGGCGGGGATTACCGCCTGTTTTGCGACAGTGTGCTCGAGGAGATCCCAAGGCTTACTGTGGCAGAGAAAGTGATGTTGTTTTTTCGGGATTTCTGCGCCGTGATGGCAGGAGCCTCTCTTATATTCGGAGGCTGTTACTGGCTGGCTGTAGCAGGGCAGGGGATCGCGGCGGATACGCCATATGTGGATGTCAGAACGGGCTCACTGCTCAAATATCTGCTCATTGTGGCGGCGAGCACAGGGGTTGCCGGAATCTATACCCGCAATCCATATAAAAGCCGGGGAAAAGAATACCTGAGGATCCTTATCTCCGTGGCGGTCATCATTGTGGCAGCTCAGGGATTCAATCATCTGTTAAGGCAGACGCTGTTTACGATCCATATCGGCATCCTGCTTCCGGCTGCTGTCGTGATGTTCGTCATTTACAAACTTCTGGATTCCCGGGTGGGATGAAATCCTGTTTGCCATCTGCGGGATATTTCATTATAATAACAAAAGAAACTGTCAAGGCTCGACCCTGCAAAAAGTGCTGGTATTTTTTGCGGGGTATACTGTTTTTCAGAACCGGAGAACCTAAGTGTATCATCTCCGGCGGCTGCTGTTGCACGACGCCGGGAGAGAGGACACGGAAGAAGAGGTGAACCGATGAAAGAGACTTACTGGGATCAGTTTATATCAAGCGGCAGGATCGATGATTATCTTAAATTTAAGATGCATGAGAAAAACAGCGGCAAGGCGGGAGATGACAACACAGATCTCCCGGGAGAGAGCTGCGGAAAGGAACAGCGTGAATCAGGTCGTACTTACGGGAATGGTGCTTTCGACCATGCCCATCGGGGAATATGACCGCCGGGTGGTCATACTGACAAAAGAACAGGGAAAGATTTCTGCATTTGCCCGCGGGGCGAGGCGTCCGAACAGTCCTCTTGTAGGCGCGGTCAATCCGTTTTCCTTCGGGGAATTTACGATGTACGAAGGCAGAACGTCCTATACGATACAGTCGGCAAATATTTCCAATTATTTTGCGGAACTCCGGGAAGATGTGACGGGAGCTTACTACGGATTTTATTTTCTGGAGTTTGCCGATTATTATACGAAAGAATATAATGATGAGCGGGAAATGCTGAAGCTCCTCTATCAGACGCTGCGTGCGCTCATCAATCCCCACATACCTGACCGGCTCATCCGCTACATATTTGAGCTCAAGGCGCTGGCGGTCAACGGGCAGGCGCCGCAGGTGTTCCAGTGCGTAAACTGCGGGGACAGAGAGCGTCCGGCTGTGTTCAGTCCGGCAAAGGGCGGGCTGGTGTGTACGGAGTGCGGCGGGAATGTCATCGACGGCATGAAGCTGGATCCATCTACGTTGTATAGCATGCAATATATTGAATCCAGTACGATCGGAAAGCTGTATACATTTAATGTGACGGAGAAAGTGCTCGAAGAGCTGGGAAAAGTCATGGGCAGGCTCATGGAAGTGTATGTGGATAAGAAGTTTAAGTCACTGGAAATACTGGAGACTCTTATATAAGGCTGTACTATTACCATAACATTGCGTCCAATCCCTTGAAAAATATGGATACAGCCGTTATAATAAGTACCGATTGAGAAAAAGAAATGTGAGGAACATAACAATGGTTGAAAAGACAATGGATAAAATCGTAGCACTCGCAAAGTCAAGAGGATTCGTATACCCGGGTTCTGAGATTTACGGCGGGCTTGCAAACACATGGGATTACGGCAATCTAGGCGTGGAGCTGAAAAATAATGTAAAGAAGGCATGGTGGAAAAAGTTCGTACAGGAAAATCCTTATAACGTAGGCGTTGACTGTGCGATCCTGATGAACCCCCAGACATGGGTGGCGAGCGGACATCTCGGAGGATTCAGCGATCCGCTGATGGACTGTAAAGAGTGCCATGAGCGTTTCCGCGCAGATAAGCTGATCGAAGACTACTGCGAAGAGAAGGGAATTGAGCTGGAAGGTTCTGTAGACGGATGGTCACAGGAGCAGATGACAGCGTTTATCGAAGAGCATCAGATCCCGTGCCCGACCTGCGGCAAACACAACTTTACGGATATCCGTCAGTTCAACCTGATGTTCAAGACATTCCAGGGCGTGACCGAAGATGCAAAGAACACCGTGTATCTCCGTCCGGAGACGGCGCAGGGTATTTTCGTAAACTTTAAGAACGTACAGCGTACCTCCAGAAAGAAACTTCCGTTCGGTATTGCCCAGATCGGTAAATCATTCCGAAACGAGATCACACCTGGTAACTTTACGTTCCGTACAAGAGAGTTCGAGCAGATGGAACTGGAATTTTTCTGCAAGCCTGATACTGATCTTGAGTGGTTTGACTACTGGAAGAGCTTCTGCCTGAACTGGCTGTCTTCCCTCGGCCTGAAAGACGACGAAGTGCGCTACCGTGACCACGACAAAGAAGAACTTTCCTTCTACAGTAAAGCAACGACAGACGTGGAATTTCTCTTCCCGTTCGGATGGGGCGAGCTGTGGGGAATTGCTGACCGTACAGATTACGATCTGACACAGCACCAGAACGTATCAGGACAGGATCTTACTTATTTCGATGATGAGACAAAAGAAAAATATATTCCTTACGTTATCGAGCCGTCACTCGGTGCCGACCGTATGGTGCTTGCGTTCCTGTGCAGCGCTTACGACGAAGAGAATATCGGAACAGAAGAGAAGCCGGATATGCGTACTGTGCTTCATTTCCATCCGGCACTCGCTCCGGTCAAGATCGGCGTGCTGCCGCTTTCCAAAAAGCTGAATGAGGGCGCAGAGAAAATCTTTGCTGAACTGAGCAAGTATTATAACTGCGAGTATGATGACCGCGGAAATATCGGAAAACGCTACCGCCGCCAGGATGAGATCGGAACGCCGTACTGCGTGACTTATGATTTCGAGTCAGAAGAGGACGGCGCGGTGACTGTCCGCGACCGTGACACGATGGAGCAGGAGAGGATCAAGATCGAAGATCTGAAAGCATATTTCGAGAAAAAATTCGAGTGGTAGTTATTCGGGGACGTAGTAAAATGCGATTTTACTACGTCCCCGAATAAGAATGACTGTGTCCCAAATTGAGTTTTACCCTGTCCCAAACCACGAAAGGGGTGAAGGGATGCCGCGTACTGCACGCCAGAAAAGCGCTACAGACACATATCATGTGATCGCTCGGGGAATTAACAGAGAGTTTATTTTTAAACAGAAAAGAGAGAAGAACAATTTCATCAGGCTTCTTTTGAAGCATCTTGAAAATCGGGATATAGAAATTTTTGCATACGTCATCATGTCGACCCATTTTCATATCCTGATTCGTACGGATCTGAAACTCTTATCTAACTATTTAGCCATTGTCTTGGCAGAATTTGCAGAATATTACAATTATAAACATAACCGGAACGGACATGTGTTTCAGGACAGATTTAAAAGTGAATGTGTGGAAACAGAGCAGTACTTTTGGAACTGTTT
>DXEY01000113.1 GCA_019114745.1 Candidatus Mediterraneibacter colneyensis
TTTCATGGTCGTTCCTACCTTACTCTATACACACTTTTTTCTTTCTGCTGTGTTTTCTGTACCTATTCGCCCTCCTTCCTCTACGCAATACACCGCTATACACAGATATAACCCTGCTCCATTTTAGGATATCCCAGAAATACCGTGTCATAATCATCCAGATTTTCCACACGTTCTTCCAGTTCCGGTCGTGCATCCTCACCGCGCTCCTGATTTGCCCGGTCCAGGCACTCATCCCAGTCGCTGGGGTAAGGATCTGTCACCCGGATCGAGAACAGATCACCGTCGGTTTCTTCCTGTACCCATCCTGCAAGCTGCTGCACATTTCCCGGAGGGATAACGCTGGGAGACGATACTGCGTCTACATCATCCGCCAGAACCGCATTGTCCGCCCATGAAAAATAGGCTACAAGAACGTCTCCGTTTGAAGCACTGCCACCTTCTGCTGTCTCCGGGACAGTGCCTGCTTCTTCTTCAATGTTTTCCGTTTCTGCTGTTGTATTCTCCGCCGTATCTGCAGAGCCGCTGCATCCGGATACGGCAAGAACAGCACCGATACAAACAGCTGCTAAAACTCTTCTTTTCATTTCTACCTCCTTCTGTCAAAGCTCTGGAAAATCCGCGACAGATAATAAGCAATCCAGATAAACAAGCCCATCATTGCCAGATAATCTATATAAAAAGATATCGGGGACTCACCATAATCCAAAAAAGCAAACTCCGTCCTCAGAAACATGTAAGTCACCAGATCTCTTGTCACAAAAACATACAGCCCGTATACCGCGATTGCCGCTGCTATGATACGAAGCAGTATTGTCCTAACCCGCGATGGCTTTATCTGCGGGAAAATATTTCTCATCCTTGCCAGTATCATCCCCCAGTGGAGCCCGAGATGCAGAGACGTAAGGACAAACCCCCAGTAACATGCAGCCATATGCATCAGTCTCGCTGTTCCCATCCCACTGTCAATGGGAAGGAATGCAAACACATGCCGGGACATGATGATGCCGCTCGCCATCAGACAGATCATTGCTATGAATAATGCCAGATCGATCACATTCATCAGAATCCTTGCCGCTGTATACTTCCCGCGGAAAAGACCTCTGTGCCAGTTTAAGTTCAGCAGATGGTGGGCGATAAAGAGGACGAGCATTCCCGCTCCCGCCCATTCATGGGCAGCATCGCCCCAGAGCTGATATCCCATCAGGAATAGAAGCAGAACCGTCATGAGCAGATCGACTGCAAGCTTTATTTTTGCCTTTGGTTTCATTTTTTTCCTGTTTTCTACCATTTTCAAAACACTCCGCTTGGAATTCATTTTTAATTATTATCATATAATTTCCGTTTTCTGTCTAATACCTGTCTTTTATGGATATCCATACGTTTTTTGAATACTAAAAATGGAGCCGGATTAACCTGTTCCTATAAAAATACCGACCGTCGTGATTAAAATAAAACCATTCATCTGAAAGGGGGATATCCCATGGAAATCCGTGTACTTCGCTATTTTCTCGCTGTTGCTCGGGAGGGAAATATCACCGCCGCCAACTTTCTCCATCTGACACAGCCCACTTTATCCAGACAGATCAAAGATCTGGAAGAAGAACTGGGCGTGCAGCTCCTCGTGCGAAAAAGCCACAATGTAAGCCTCACTCCCGACGGGATGCGCCTCCGGAAACGGGCGGAAGAAATCGTATCCATGGTTGATAAGACAGAGGCCGAGTTTACCTCTGCGGAAAATACAGTAAGCGGGGATATCTATATTGGCGGCGGAGAGACAAGGGCCATGCACGAGATTGCCGAGATCATAAAAGAACTGCGTGAATCTTATCCTGATATCCATTTTCACCTTTACAGCGGGAATGCCGCCAACGTGACAGAACGTCTGGACAAAGGACTGCTGGATTTCGGCGTTCTCATCCAGCCGGCGGACATCTCGAAATACAATTACTTCAATCTTTACGAAAGGGATATCTGGGGCGTGATCATGAGAAAGGACAGTCCTCTTGCAAGGAAAGAACATATAAAGAAGGAAGATCTCCTGGATCTTCCTCTGATCTGCTCGCGGCAGGCGATCTCACCCCATCAGACGGGGAATGCATTTTCCGACTGGTTTGGAGAAGACTTTGAAAAGCTGGATATCGTCACCACATTCAGCCTTGTCTACAATGCGGCGATCCTGGTGGACGCCGGGATCGGCTACGCGATCACTCTGGATAACCTTGCAGACACCTCCGAGGACAGTAACCTCTGCTTCCGCCCGCTGGAGCCCAGACTGGAGTCCGGGCTGAATATCATATGGAAGAAATATCAGGTGTTTTCTCCGGCGGCAGAGCTGTTTCTTAACAAAATTACGGAACATTTTTCTGACGGAGAACCTCATTGATACGCAAAGCCCGGCTATTTGAGCAACTCCGCCATTTCCCGCATATACCGGGGAATATCCAGCGCCTGGGGGCAGTGTGCCGTACAGCTTCCGCAGCCGATACATGCCGCAGGCATCTGCTCTTCCGGCAGCGCCTTCAGACGGAACAGACGCCATACCGCCATATCACTGTTTCCCAATGCAGCAGCCTCGTCACGATAGTCATTGTAAGCGGTCAGGAGCGAAGGGATATCCAGCCCCTGCGGGCAGTCGCCGCAACAGTATCTGCATCCGGTACAGGGAACCGCGATCTTTCTGCGGAGTATATCGCTGATCTTTTCCAGCGCTGATAATTCTTCCTCAGTCATTTTATATTCCACGGCAGCTGTCTTTACATTTTCCTCTACCTGTCGTAGATCGGACATACCGCTCAAAACAACCGCCACACCGGGAAGGTTCATCACAAACCGCAGGGCCCACGCGGCCGGAGAAACATCTTTCCCCGGAAGATACGGAAGACACTCTTCGGGCAGATCTGCTAGCATGCCGCCGTGGACAGGCTCCATGACCATCACAGGGATCCCTCGTTCTCTTAAAATTTCATACTGCTGTTTTGCCGTTCCCTGATACCAGTCATAGTAGTTTAACTGTATCTGCACAAAATCCCAGCAATCATATGCCAGCAGCTTTCGCAGGCAGTCCGGCGTACCGTGGAACGAAAACCCCAGATATTTGATTTTTCCCATACGTTTCTGCTCCTGAAAATAAGGGATGCAGCCGCAGCTTTCATAATCTCCGGCTGTCAGATCGGTGATCCCGTGCAACAGATAGAAGTCAATATATTCCGTCTGAAGCCGGGTAAGCTGTTCTGCGAACTGCGACTTAAAATCCGGATCTGCCTGTACATTAAACTTTTGTCTGTAGTTTTATGGTAAGAAAGATCGATCATGATCTCATCTGGTCCTACAATACCGCCCCCTGCGGCATTCATTGCATTTGCTTTCCCGTTTCAATACTGATAAAGTAACTGCTACTCAAATTTCCTGTCATACAAAAGCGCCGCGATCAAAACCACAAAGCAGGACCCCGCATTATGCACCAGCGCCCCGGTGGTGGGAGTCAGCACTTCCATGAGTGACAGTACGATCGCCACAAAGTTAATGCACATGGACAGTGTAATACTGGCTTTGATGGTCTTAACAGTGGCATTCGACAGCCGCTTCAGATACGGAATCTTTGAGATATCGTCGCTCATCAGTGCAACGTCTGCCGCGTCTACTGCGATATCGCTTCCCATACTTCCCATTGCCACGCTCACATCCGCAGTCTTCAGTGCCGGCGCGTCGT
>DXEY01000114.1 GCA_019114745.1 Candidatus Mediterraneibacter colneyensis
GGATCATCATGTATTGTGATTTGAACAATCTTCCCACCCTCGGAATGATGGGGATCGTACTGCATAAAGTAATGAACAGGGCAAAAGAAATGTATCAGGAATTTGACCTGAATAAAAGCCAGGCAAGTATATTGTTTACCCTGCATCAGCGGGATTCCATGTCACAGAAGGAACTGGCGTCACGGCTGAATGTATCGGCTCCGTCTATCACTTCTGCGATACAGAAGATGGAAAAGGAGGATTATCTGACGCGCCGGCCGGATGAGAACGACCAGAGGGTGATGCGTTTGTCACTGACTGAGAAGGGAAAGTCATGTATCCAGAGTGTCTGGACCGTAGCAGAGAATATGGAGCATCTGATGTTCCGGGGAATGAATGCAGAGGAGACTTTGCTTTTCCGGAGACTTCTTGTCCAGATCCATGACAATCTCAAAGCAGAATAATCGCTTGACATGAAAGAATAATTATGACGGAAAGGATAGCATGCGATGAAAAATTTATTTAAATATGTGTCGGAACACTGGAAGTCTCTGATCGCAATTATTGTAATTCTTTTTATCCAGGCATACTGCGACCTGTCGCTTCCCGCATATACGTCGGATATTGTGAATGTGGGGATCCAGCAGGGAGGAATCGAGGATCAGATTCCGGAAGCGATCCCGGCGGATGAAATGAACCGCCTGCTCCTCTTTGTGCCTGCAGATGAGCAGCAGACTGTACTGGATGCCTATGAGGAGGATAGCAGCACTTATGGCACAGACGCGTATGTGCTGAAAGATTCCGTCTCTGATACAGAACTGGATGCCCTGACAGAAATTCTGGGCGGTCCGATGATGCTTACTGCCGGATTCGAGTCGGGCAGTGAGATGACAGAAGGAACTGAGGAACAGTTAAAGGCAGGACTTCCTGCCGGAACGGCAGCGGATGATATGTCTGTTTTTGATATCATGGAACTGCTTCCGCAGGAGCAGAAAGACGCCCTGGCAGGGGAAATGGAAAAACAGATGGAAGAACTCCCGGATACGATACTCGAACAGGCAGCAGTCAGCTACGTGGGTACCGTCTATGAAGATTTGAATATGGATATGGACGGAATCCAGATCCGCTATCTGCTGACGACCGGCGGTAAAATGGCAGGGCTGGCGTTCCTCGGAATGGCGGCAAGTATCCTGGTAGGTTTTCTGGCCTCCCGTGTGGGCGCGGCAACAGGACGCGACCTGAGAGGAAGAGTATTCCGCAAGGTGGTCGGCTTTTCCAATAATGAGTTCGACCATTTCTCCACGGCGTCCCTGATCACCAGGAGTACCAATGATATCCAGCAGATCCAGCTGATCATTGTCATGCTCCTGCGGATCGTTCTGTATGCGCCGATCCTGGCAATCGGCGGGGTGATACAGGTGTTCCAGACCAATGTATCCATGTCCTGGATCATTGCACTGGCTGTCGTGCTGATCGCGTTGGTCATCCTGCTCCTGTTTTTGATCGTTATGCCCAGATTTAAAATACTCCAGAGCCTGGTAGACAGGGTAAACCTGGTCACAAGGGAGATCCTGACGGGGCTGTCGGTCATCCGTGCCTTCAGCACGCAGAAATATGAGGAAAAACGTTTTGATGGCGCGAACAGGGATCTGACACGGACCAACCTTTTCGTAAACCGTGCAATGACATTTATGATGCCGGTCATGATGCTGATCATGAACGGTGTGTCGGTTCTTATTATGTGGACCGGGGCGCACGGGATTGACGAAGGCCAGATGCAGGTAGGCGATATGATGGCGTTCATCCAGTATACGATGCAGATCATTATGGGATTCCTTATGCTGTGTATGCTGTCGATCATGCTGCCGAGGGCGGCAGTTGCGGCAGACCGTGTGCAGGAAGTGCTTGACAGTAAAACGGTGATCCATGATCCGGAAGAACCGGAGAATTTCTCCGGGGAGAAGAAAGGACTCCTGGAATTTGACCATGTCTCCTTCCGGTATCCGGGTGCGGATGAGAATGTCCTGCATGACATTACATTTACGGCGAGACCGGGCGAGACGACTGCGATCATCGGAAGTACGGGAAGCGGAAAGTCCACCCTGGTGAACCTGATACCAAGGTTTTATGATGTATCGGAAGGAAAGATCACGCTAGACGGCGTCGATGTCCGGAGCGCGTCACAGCATGAACTGCGAGAACGGCTCGGATATGTTCCCCAGAAAGGAATCCTGTTCTCGGGAGATATCGCGTCAAATATCATGTTTGGCAATCCGGACGGATCATCAGATGAGATGATCGAGGCTGCCCGCATTGCCCAGGCGGAAGAGTTTATAGAGCAGAAACCGGATCGTTACGAAAGCGCGATCTCGCAGGGAGGCGCTAATGTGTCAGGCGGACAGAAGCAGCGTCTGTCGATTGCAAGGGCGATCGCAAAACATCCGGAGGTGTTTATCTTTGACGACAGTTTTTCCGCCCTTGATTTTAAAACAGATGTAACACTGAGAAAGGCTCTGAGAGAAAAGACAAAGGACAGTACGGTGATCATCGTTGCCCAGAGGATCAGCACGATCCTGAATGCGGAGCAGATCATTGTCCTGGATGAAGGCAGGATCGCCGGTATCGGAACGCACAGGGAACTGATCCAAAACTGCGAAGTATACCGCCAGATCGCGGCATCCCAGTTGTCAGAATCAGAGATGCATGCCGGGATGCAGCCGGAGAATGGAAAGGAGGTGCCGGTACATGCCTGGAGGAATGCGCGGCAATGCTGCCGGAGAGAAGGCAAAAGACTTCAAAGGAACGATCAGGAAACTGCTCCGCTATATGAACAGGTTTAAGGTTCATATGCTGTTCGTGGCGATATTTGCGATCTGCGGAACCGTGTTCAACATCCTGGGACCGAAGATTCTCGGACAGGCGACGACGGAGATCTTTAACGGGCTTGTGAGTAAAGTATCCGGAGGGAGCGGTATGGATTTCGGGAAGATCGGACAGATTCTGCTGCTTACTCTGGGGCTGTATGTGATCAGCGCCCTGTGCAGTTTTATACAGGGGATCATTATGACCGGAGTCTCCCAGAAAACGACCTACCGCCTGCGGAAAGAGATCTCAGAGAAGATCAACCGCATGCCGATGAATTATTTTGACACGAAGCCTGTAGGAGAAGTGCTCTCCCGCGTGACCAATGATGTGGATACGCTGGGCCAGAGCCTGAACCAGAGCGCGACCCAGATGATCACGTCGATCACAACGATCATCGGTGTGCTTGTCATGATGCTGTCTATCAGTCCGCTGATGACGCTGGTGGCGCTGCTGATCCTGCCAATTTCAGTGCTGCTGATCTCGTTTGTGATGAAACATTCCCAGAAGTATTTCCGCGGCCAGCAGAAATACCTCGGAAATGTAAACGGACAGGTGGAGGAAATCTACAGCGGCCACAATATCATTAAAGCATTTAATAAAGAAGAAGACGTGATACGCGGCTTTACCGAGACGAATGATAAGCTCTATGACTCCGCCTGGAAATCCCAGTTCTTTTCCGGGATGATGATGCCGGTCATGCAGTTTATCGGAAATCTCGGCTATGTGGGAGTTGCGATCCTCGGAGGCTTTCTGGCGATCCGCAATGTGATCGAAGTAGGTGATATCCAGTCATTTATCCAGTATGTAAGAAACTTTACCCAGCCGATCCAGCAGGTGGCTCAGGTGACAAATATGCTCCAGCTCACCGCCGCGGCATCTGAGCGCGTATTTGAGTTCCTGGAAGAAGATGAGGAGGACCAGACAGTGGAGAATCCGGTTTCTACAGAGGGACTGAAGGGAAATGTACAGTTTGACCATGTACACTTCGGCTATACTCCGGATAAGATCATCATTAATGATTTTTCGGCAGATGTAAATGAAGGTCAGAAGATTGCTATTGTCGGGCCGACCGGAGCGGGAAAGACGACGATGATCAAACTGCTCATGCGTTTCTATGATGTAAACGGCGGTGCCATCAAGGTGGACGGACACGACGTCCGGGACTTCAACCGCAGCGAACTGCGGGAAATGTTCGGTATGGTGCTCCAGGATACCTGGCTGTTCCATGGAACGATCATGGAAAATATCCGTTACGGCAGACTGGACGCGACAGATGAAGAAGTAATCCGGGCGGCAAAGGCGGCACACGTACACCGTTTCGTACAGACACTGCCCGGAGGATATAACATGGAACTGAACGAGGAGGCAAGCAACGTCTCCCAGGGACAGAAACAGCTCCTCACGATCGCAAGGGCGATCCTCGCCGATCCGAAGATCCTCATCCTCGATGAGGCGACAAGTTCGGTTGATACAAGGACGGAAGTTCTGATCCAGAAAGCCATGGATAACCTGATGAAAGGAAGAACAAGTTTCATCATCGCGCACCGTCTTTCAACGATACGGGACGCCGGCCTGATCCTGGTCATGAAAGACGGAGATATCGTCGAGCAGGGAACCCATGAAGCCCTCCTTGCACAAAACGGCTTCTACGCCGAACTATATAACTCACAGTTTGAATCAACAGATCAGACGTGCGCATAAAAGATGGCGCTTCCCACGCATGCTTGCATGCAGTAGGGGAGCGTTATCTTTTTATGCATAGGGCGGACGCCCTACAGCGAGAGTGAGCGCGGTGAGCGAACTCGAGCTGGAGTCTGATCGGACGGAGGAAAAGCCGAGTGCGCCCCAGAAAAGGGCGGACGCCCTACAGCGGGAGTGAGCGCGGCGCGAGAACTCGAGCTGGAGTCTGATCGGACGGAGGAAAAGCCGAGTGTGCCCCAGAAAAGGGCGGACGCCCTACAGCGAGAGTGAGCGCGGCGCGCGAACTCGAGCTGGAGTCTGATCGGACGGAGGGAAAGCCGAGTGCGCGAGAAGCGCAAAATTGAGGATGGCATCTGCGCCGAAAGTATGTTAGAATACAGGCAAAGCATTATATTTCTGACAGATGTCTGAGGTCTGTATCTGAGTCATTTCTGAAAAGATCAACATAAATGCTGCATCTTCCTGAAGAAGCCGGCGATAAGAAATCTCAATGCTTTTAATTCCATTGAAACAGCAGAGAGATTTTACCGGCGAGGGGCTGTGTACAGAATCTCCTGCATATATTTTTAAGGAGGTTTTA
>DXEY01000115.1 GCA_019114745.1 Candidatus Mediterraneibacter colneyensis
AAGGAAGCCAAGCTGGCGCTCGACGTCGGGAAGATCTTTTTCGACGAAAAAGATATCGTGGCATTCACAACCCTTGGAATCGGTAGGCTGATCTATCAGCTCCCGATCCCGCTGTGCAAGATGTTCATCAAAGAGATTTTCGAGGGGAAATCTCCGGATGATTTTGATGAGGAGACATTGACGACAATCAACAAATTCTTTGAGAACAGTCTTAATGTATCAGAAACATCCAGGCAGCTTTATATTCACAGAAATACTCTTGTATACAGGCTGGATAAGCTCCAGAAGAGCACCGGTCTGGATCTTCGCGTGTTTGAGGATGCCATTACATTCAAGATCGCGCTGATGGTCGTAAAATATATGAAATACATGGAGTCGCTGGAATATTGATCCCTGACAAGCCATGCGCAGATCACGACGCGATGCCATCCAGACGAAGTCTGAGATGGAAACGCGAAGGAATCTGCATAGGGCGCAGGGACATTTTCCGGCTCCGCACAGGAGTATGAATAATTAGGAGGAACATATGATTGAATTAAGAAAGGTGACGAAAGAGTATTCCAAGGGCAACGCGGCCCTCAATGGGATATCTGTTAAGATCGAGCGTGGAGAGTTCGTCTTTATTGTCGGCGACAGCGGATCGGGGAAATCTACACTGATCAAGCTGATCATGAAAGAGCTGAATCCGACAGAGGGAACGATCATCGTAAACGGTCAGAATCTGAACCGTATGAGACACCGCAACATAGCGAAGTACAGAAGAGGACTGGGCGTTGTGTTCCAGGATTTCCGTCTCCTGAAAGACAGAAATATCTACGAAAACATCGCGTTTGCCCTGCGTGTGACCGAGACCCCGACAAGGATCATCAAGAAAAAGGTGCCGGCGGCACTCTCTCTGGTCGGTCTTGCGCAGAAGTATAAGTCTTTCCCCCGCGAGCTGTCAGGAGGAGAGCAGCAGAGAGTCGCTATTGCGAGAGCTCTCGTAAATGAGCCTGCCATATTGTTGGCGGATGAGCCGACAGGTAACCTGGATCCTACAAATTCATGGGAGATCATGAGTATCCTGAAGGAAGCGAATGAGCGCGGGACAACTGTGCTTGTCGTGACCCATAACCAGGAGATCGTCAACGAAATGAATGAACGTGTGATCACGATGAAACAGGGCGTAATTGTCAGTGATGAACAAAAAGGTGGGTATATAGATGAGGATTAGTACAATTGGATACGTAGGGAAACAGGGTATTAAGAATATCTGGAGGAACAAGATGTTTTCACTCGCATCCATCGCGACGATGTCAGCTTGTATCTTCCTGTTTGGATTATTCTTTTCGATACTCGTAAACTTTCAGTATATCATAAGGACTGCGGAGGAAGGCGTTGCGATCACTGTGTTTTTTGAAGAGGATGCAACGGACGCGCAGAAAGAGGAGATCGGGCGTCAGCTCGAGGAGCACCAGGGCGTTGCGGATGTGGTATACGTATCAGCAGAAGAGGCCTGGGAAGAGTTCCAGAAGGAATATTTCGGAGATAATCCGGAACTGGCAGAGGGATTTAAAGACGACAATCCGCTTGCAAGTTCCGACAACTATGAAGTCTACATGGAAACAGTGGAGGATGGCGATCAGAGCCTGATCGCGAGAAGCCGTTCCCTGTCGGAAACGCAGAACGAGCTGGTGGATTTTGCCCAGGGGCTCGACGGAGTGCGTGAAGTCAATAAGTCAGACGTAGTGGCGAACACCCTTTCCAGTGTGAATACGCTTGTCGCGATCGTTTCAATCGCGATCATTATCATACTGTTCGGTGTTTCGATCTTCCTGATCAGCAATACTGTTACTATGGGTATTACGGTCAGAAAGGAAGAGATTGCGATCATGAAATATATCGGGGCGAAGGACTTTGTGGTTCGGTCGCCGTTCGTGATCGAAGGTCTCATTATCGGTATATTTGGCGCGGCGATCCCGCTGACGCTGCTGTATTTCCTGTATGACAGAGCAGTGGAATATATTATGACAAGATTCAGCATTCTGCAGAATATCATTGATTTTCTTCCGGTAGGAACCGTGTATCAGATACTCCTTCCGATCGGGCTGGTCATGGGTATCGGTATCGGTTTCCTGGGAAGTTACTTCACCGTGCGCAAGCATCTTAAAGTATAAGCTCTGAAATGTGCCGGGAAGAGGTTGGTTTAAATACAGCCGCACCACGATGCGGATAAAGAACGAGGGAGGACAAAGTGGAGAAAGAGTTCCGCTTTGTCCTTTCTTTGCGATAGCGATGGCGACAGGTTTAAAATTATATCGGAGGTCTGAAAGTTATGGAGCCTGAGAGAGACAAGAATAATAACAGATTCTGGACGGGAGTGCTGACCGGGGCTGCAGCAGCCGTATTGATTCTCGGAGGAGTGTGGGGTGCCGGCCGCATCCTGGATTTTGGAGACGGGGATTTTACCTCAGAAAATGTATCAGAAGCAGATGTGGAGGAAAAGCTGGATCAACTGGAAGGCCTGATCGAGGACTATTATCTCTATGAGGATGAAGTCGATAAGGACGCGCTGATCGAAGGCATCTACACGGGGTATGCCGGAGCGCTGGGAGATCCGTACACAGAGTATTATGACGAAGAGGAGACAAAAGCTCTGCAGGAATCGACCAGCGGGGAATTTTCGGGGATCGGCGCTACGATGTCGCAGGACGCCGAGACCGGCGTGATCACAGTGGTAAATGTGTATAAGGGTTCTCCTGCTGAAAAAGCCGGGATCCTGGAGGGAGATATCCTCAGCGGGGTGGACGGACGTTCGACAGACGGACAGGATCTGGAAAATGTAGTTTCGTGGATCAAAGGAGAACAGGGGACAGAAGTGTCCGTCGTTGTAGTCCGTGACGGTGAAGAGGTGGAAATGACGGCTGTCCGTGATATCATTGAGGTGCAGACTGTGGAATATGAGATGAAAGCGGGACAGGTCGGCTATATTTCCGTCAGTGAGTTTGACAGCGTGACTTACGATCAGTTCAAAACTGCGCTGGAAGATCTGGAAGCGTCTGGAATGGAAGGGCTTGTGATCGATCTGAGGAGCAATCCGGGAGGAAACCTTTCTACAGTTACAGATATGCTGAAACTCCTGCTCCCGGAGGGTACGATCGTATCTACAAAAGATAAATACGGCAATACTGAAGAAATCACCTGCGATGGAACTCATGAATTTACAAAGCCGCTTGCTGTGCTTGTGAACCAGTACAGCGCCAGCGCTTCCGAGATATTCTGCGGTGCTGTCCAGGATTACGGCACAGGCACGATCGTCGGGACGACGACCTACGGAAAAGGCGTAGTGCAGCAGCTCCTTGATCTGGGAGACGGCACATGCCTGAAGCTGACGATAGCGGAATATTATACGCCCAGCGGCAGGAGCATCAACGGAACCGGGGTGACGCCTGACGTGGAAGTGGAGTACGAGTACAATGCCCAGGATCCGGAGGCAGACAATCAGCTTGACCGTGCGCTGGAGATTGTGCAGGATCAAATTGAAGGAACAAAATAATAAACTTGCAAAAAAAGTCCTTGCAATTTAAAAATCAGTGTGGTAATATTGGAAACAAGTTTTAACAGGCTAAAGCGTTAAAATGAAAAAAGCGAAGAACAAGACTCTGGTCTTCAGAAACTGACAGGAAGTTGGCGTCACCGACTGAGAGCGCCGGACAGCGGAGGAGACTGAGGGAACACTTGGGAGCTGACCGTCTGAACTCGAGTAGGGCGGTACGTCTGGCATACGTTACATGCAAAGAGAGGAACCGGAAGCCCTCGGTGAGAGGCAAAAGGTTCAATGCGGGTGGTACCGCGGATATTATCTTGATAATTTCCGTCCCGGGATACTTTAGTATCCCGGGGCTTTCTTTTTTCCGGGATACGGCATCTGAAAGGAGAATGAAAAATGGAAATGGTAACAGGAATTGTGAAACCAGAGACTCTGGAACTTGCAGAACTTCTTGCAGAAGAGGTCATCGGGCAGACTGTAAAAGTAAACGGCGCCGTCCATACGATCCGCGATATGGGAAATGTGGCATTTGTGATCCTCAGAAAAAGAGACGGGCTGCTCCAGTGCGTCTACGAAAAGGGAGGGTCGTCCTTTGAACTGAAGGAACTTAAAGAGGCTGCCACAGTTGAGGTCACAGGGACAGTAGCCGGGTCCGGGAAAGCGCCTCACGGGATCGAGATCCGTATGAAAGAGCTTCGGATTTTGAGCGAGCCTGCCGCGCCCATGCCGCTGCCGGTTGCAAAGTGGAAATTGAACACGTCTCTGGAGGCGAAACTGAACTACCGTCCGATCTCCCTGCGCAATCTCCGGGAACGGGCAAGATTCCGCATTCAGGAAGGGCTGGTGAGAGGATTCCGGGACTTCCTGTACGGGGAAGGATTTACAGAGATCCATACCCCGAAGATCGGTGCGAAGAGCGCCGAGGGCGGGGCAAACCTGTTCCGGCTCGATTATTTCCACAGGCCGGCGGTCTTACAGCAGAGCCCCCAGTTCTACAAACAGATGATGGTCGGCGTGTTTGACCGGGTGTTTGAGACGGCGCCGGTGTTCCGGGCGGAAAAGCACAACACGAAACGCCATTTAAACGAATATACGAGCCTTGATTTTGAGATGGGCTATATTGAAGGGTTTGAGGATATCATGGCGATGGAGACCGGGTATCTCCAGTACGCGATGAAGCTACTTGAAGAGGAGTATGCAGACGAACTTAAGATCCTGGGAATTGAACTTCCGAAGACCGACCGGATCCCGGCGGTGAGATTTGACGAGATCAAGCGCCTTGTGTCAGAGGAATACGGACGGAAGATCAGAAGCCCGTATGATCTGGAGCCGGAGGAGGAAGTGCTGATCAGCAGATATGCGAAGGAAAAATGGGATGCCGATTTTGTGTTTGTCACACATTATCCCTCCAGAAAACGCCCCTTCTACGCTATGGACGATCCCGAAGATCCCGGCTATACGCTCAGCTTCGACCTTTTATTCCGGGGGATGGAGATCACGACCGGAGGACAGCGAATCCATGATTACGGCAGCCTGCTGGCGAAGATGGAGCAGAGAGGGATGACAGACGAAGGGATGGAGCAGTACCTGAGTGCATTTAAATACGGCATGCCTCCCCACGGCGGGCTGGGTATCGGGCTGGAGCGCCTGACTATGAAGCTGACGGGAGACGACAACGTCCGTGAGACGACCCTGTTTCCCAGAGATATGAGCAGGCTGGAGCCGTAGGGCAGCAGCGGATAAGACGGAGCAAAGGAGAGACAGATATGGCAAATCAAATATCAGACGAAACGATCGAATATGTGGGCATCCTTGCAAAGCTGGAACTCTCAGAGGAAGAGAAGGAAGCGGCAAAGACCGACATGGAGAAAATGCTTGACTATATTGATACATTAAACGAGCTGGACACTTCCGGCGTTGAGCCGATGTCCCATGTGTTTCCGGTAAACAATGTGTTCCGCGAGGATGTGGTGACAAACGGCGACGGAAGAGAAGAGACTCTGGCTAATGCACCGCAGAGAAAAGAGGACAGCTTTGAAGTTCCGAGGACGATCGGTTAGGAAACGCAACAGACCGATCATGACAGAAAGGCGGCATGGAAGATGGAAATATTAGAATTGACAGCCCTTGAACTGGGAAAGAAGATAAAGGCCGGTGAAATTACGGTGAAAGCTGCGGTACAGGCGGTGATTGAGCGGGCGAAAGCAGCAGAGCCGGTCATCAACAGCTATGTGACACTGGATGAAGAAGGGGCGTACGCCCAGGCGGAAGAGATACAGAAGAAGATTGATTCCGGGGAGGTGACCGGGCGCCTGGCAGGCGTGCCGGTCTCTGTGAAAGATAATATGTGCATCAAAGGACAACTTACCACTTGCAGCTCCAGGATCCTGTCTGATTTCAGGCCGATGTACACTGCCGAGGCGGTGGAGAATCTGAAGAGAGCCGGTATGGTCATTCTGGGAAAGACGAACATGGATGAGTTCGCCATGGGGAGCACGACAGAAACGTCCTGGTATGGCCCTACAAGAAACCCCCATCATACGGCACATGTGCCGGGCGGTTCCTCGGGAGGTGCCTGCGCCGCGGTGGCGGCAGGAGAATGCTTCGGGGCGCTGGGATCCGATACGGGCGGATCGATCCGGCAGCCGGCTTCTTTCTGCGGGGTAGTAGGACTGAAGCCGACCTACGGAACCGTTTCAAGATACGGCCTGATCGCATACGGCTCATCTCTGGATCAGATCGGTCCTGTCGCGAAAGATGTATCTGACTGTGCGGCTCTTCTGGAGGCGGCAGCATCCTATGACCCGAAAGACAGCACGTCCATCCGGAGAGAGTCCTGTGATTTCACGAGCGCCCTTGTGGACGATGTGAAGGGGCTCAGGATCGGAATCCCGAAAGATTACATGGGAGAAGGTCTGGACGGCGAGGTAAGAGAGGCGGTCATGGGCGCGGCGAAAGTCTTAGAAGAGAAAGGCGCGTCTGTAGAGCTGTTTGACCTGGGGCTGGTCAAATATGCGATCCCGGCATATTATACTATCGCGTCCGCTGAGGCGAGCTCGAACCTGGAGCGGTTTGACGGCGTGAAATACGGATACCGGACAGCGGAGTATGAAGGCCTCCACAATATGTATAAGAAGACAAGGTCAGAGGGCTTTGGCGCGGAAGTGAAACGCCGGATCATGCTCGGCTCTTTCGTGTTGAGTTCCGGGTATTATGACGCGTATTATCTGAAGGCACTCCGTACAAAGGCTCTTATCAAAAAAGAATTTGACAGGGCGTTTGAGACATATGACGTGATCCTCGGCCCGGCGGCGCCGACTACAGCGCCAGAGCTTGGAAAGAGCCTGAACGATCCGATGAAAATGTATCTGGGAGATATCTATACGATCTCGGTCAACCTTGCCGGGCTGCCGGGGATGACCGTGCCGGTGGGAAAAGATAAAAAAGGGCTGCCCATCGGGATGCAGCTGATCGGAAATGCATTTGACGAGAAGACCATCCTCCGGGCGGCATACGCCTGGGAGTGTGCCACGGAAAAACAGTATGAAGGACTGGCGGATATGAGCGGGATCCTTGCCGGGAGCAGCCAGGCGGATCCGGACATGGGAAAGGAGGCGTGACAGATATGGCAAAGCAGTATGAGACGGTGATCGGACTGGAAGTCCATATTGAACTTGCGACAAAGACGAAGATCTTCTGCGGGTGCAGTACTGAGTTTGGCAGCGCGCCAAACACCCATACCTGTCCGGTGTGCACCGGTATGCCGGGTTCCCTTCCCGTGCTCAATAAGCAGGTGGTGGAGTACGCGCTGGCGCTGGGGCTTGCGGCAAACTGTAAGATCGCCCGGGAGTGCCGGTTTGACCGGAAGAACTACTTCTATCCCGACAATCCGCAGAACTACCAGATATCACAGCTCTACCTGCCCATCGCAAGAGACGGGTATCTGGAGATCGATACGGCAGCAGGCACGAAGAAAGTGCGCATCCATGAGATGCACATGGAAGAGGATGCGGGTAAGCTGATCCATGACGAGTGGGATGATACGTCGCTTGTGGACTATAACAGGAGCGGTGTGCCGCTGGTGGAGATCGTATCTGAGCCGGATATGCGATCGGCGGAAGAAGTCATCGCATATCTGGAGAAGCTGCGCATGACCGCCCAGTATCTGGGCGTTTCAGACTGCAAGCTCCAGGAAGGATCCATGCGGGCGGATGTGAACCTGTCTGTCCGGGAGGCAGGGTCCCGGACTCTGGGGACACGAACCGAGATGAAGAACCTGAACTCCTTTAAAGCGATCGCCCATGCGATCGAAGGAGAGCGGGCAAGGCAGATTGAACTTCTGGAAGCAGGGAAAGAAGTGGTCCAGGAGACGAGGAGATGGGATGACAACAAAGAACACTCCTATGCCATGCGCTCGAAAGAGGACGCCCAGGACTACCGTTACTTTCCGGAACCGGATCTTGTGCCCGTCGTGATCAGCGACGAGTGGATACAGAAGATCCGGGACAGGCAGCCGGAGCTCCGGCCTGAGAAGATGGAGCGCTATAAGAGGGAATTTGACATCCCCGGGTATGATGCGGAATTACTCACCGAGTCCAAGGCGGTGGCAGATCTCTTTGAAAAGACGGCTGAACTTTGTGGAAAACCGAAGAAGGCTGCCAACTGGATCATGGGAGACGTGTTCCGCCTTATGAAAGAGAACGGCATGGAACCTGAAGAACTCCGGTTTTCCCCGGAGCATCTGGCAAAGCTGATCAGCCTGACGGATGCGGGGACAGTCAGCGCCTCAGTTGCAAAGAAAGTGTTCGAGCACGTTTTTGCCGAAGACGCAGATCCTGAGAAATATGTGGAGGAACACGGACTGAAGACGGTCAACGACGAGGGCGCGATCCGGGAGGCGGTGGAAAAAGTCCTGGCAGACAACCCTCAGGCAGTTGCGGATTACAAAGGCGGCAAACAGAAGGCGTTCGGGGCGCTTATGGGACAGAGTATGCGGGCGCTGAAAGGAAAAGCCGATCCGGCGGCTGTGACGAAGATGATACAGGAGATGCTGGACTCCTGAAATTGAACTCATAAGAAAAGCAAAATAATACAAAAATGCCCTGCAGGATAACAGTCCTGCAGGGTGTTTTCATATCTACAATTGCTGTCTGTAATAGCTGAAGAAATCGGAAATCTTTCCAACTGCCTCTTTCAGTACTTCGATCCGCGGGAGATAGACGACGCGGAAATGATCCGGCTCCGCCCAGTTGAAACCGCCGCCGTGGATCAGCAGGATTTTTTTCTCCCGCAGAAGATCTAAGGCAAACTGTTCGTCATTACTGATATTGAACTTTTTCACATCCATCTTTGGGAAGATGTAAAAAGCTGCTTTCGGCTTTACTGCGGTGATCCCGGGGATGTCTGTCAGCGCTTTGTAAATGTAATCACGCTGTTCACGAATCCGCCCGCCGGGTGCAATATAATCGTTCACGCTCTGATGACCGCCCAGCGCGGTCTGAACGATAGACTGTGCCGGGACATTGGAACAGAGGCGCATGTTGGAGAGCATCTTCAGCCCTTCGATATAATCGGAGGCAATCTTTTTATTTCCGCTTAAGATCATCCAGCCGATGCGGAATCCGGCGATCATGTGTGACTTTGACAATCCGCTGAACGTCACACAGAACAGATCCGGAGCCAGGGATGCGATGGAAATGTGTTCGTCATCGTCCATTACAAGGCGGTCATAGATCTCATCCGAGAAGATGATGAGCTGGTGTTCCCTTGCCACATTCACGATATCCTGGAGCACTTCCTTCGGATAGAGCGCGCCTGTCGGGTTGTTCGGATTGATGATGACGATCGCTTTTGTGTGGCCTGTGATCTTTTTCCTGATGTCGTCGATATCAGGATACCACTCCGACGCTTCGTCGCAGACATAATGCACAGCCTTTCCTCCGGCGAGTGTGGCGCAGGCTGTCCACAGGGGATAATCAGGGGAAGGGATGAGGATCTCGTCTCCGTCATCCAGCAGAGCGGACATACAGATATTGATCAGCTCGCTAACCCCGTTTCCGGTATAAATATCTTCAATGGCGACGTTCGGAATCTTCTTGAGCTGGGCGTACTGCATGATCGCCTTTCTGGCTGAGAAACGCCCCTGGGCATGGGAATAGCCCTCGCATTCGGTCAACTGCCGGCGCATATCGTAAATAACTTCGTCCGGCGTCTGGAAGCCGAAAGGCGCCGGATTCCCGATGTTCAGTTTCAGGATCTGGGTTCCGGATTCCTCCATTTTCGTGGCTTCATCCACGACCGGCCCGCGAACGTCATACAACACATTGTCAAGTTTTGAAGATTTCTTAAATGTTCTCATTTTTACAGCCCCCGTAGTATTCATATATTGATCAGTGCCTGTCTGTGACAGCGCGGACGCCGCCGTCTGTGACAGCGCGGACGCCGCCGTCTGTGCGGCGGGATTCTCCGCCTGGTTCCCGTTTTCCGGCTCGTCTCCGCGGAGCCAGCCCTCATCCACCTGGAGCGTTTCCGCGAGAAACCGCAGGATATCCGGGCGCGGAAGGGTCTTGCCGCTTACATACTGGCTGATATGGCTCTTGCCGAGCTTGACTCCGCTTTCAGATGCGGCGCGGATGAGATCAACCTGTTTTCTGCCCTGCTGCTCCATGGCTGACCGGAGCCGGACGGCAAAAATTTCTTTGGACATGATGTGAATCTCCTTGAGTTCAAAATAAAATATAAAGTTCAATTTGCGTTGTGGATACTATAACATAAATGGGAGGGAAGTTCAATATAAAATGAGAAAGTTCAAAATTATTAATTCTATTTTGCCTGACGCCATCTTTTTAAAATGTTTTCGTCCGACTCATGAGGATATTTCTGTATAAGCTGATAAATATCTGCAATGTCTGCAACCTTTTCTTCCAGCTCAGCAGCAGTCTCCTCGAGAGTTTTCTTCTACCAGATCACTTAAGTTACACATTTGGTTCAACTCCTCTCCAAGATTATGGTTGACTTCGATTTGGAATTGTATTTAGCATTGCTGTCAGTTGGGAATGGTTTTCGGCTTTTTCGTTCAGGCAGATCATGATAACTGCCAGTTTATCATATCCCTTTAGATGATCGGGAATCCCTGGAACGAGGTCAGCTTTGATCATTTTATATTCGGATATGGCGTTTCCTATCGATATAGGTGCGCCCATACAAATCCATATGGAATAGACTTTTTTAATATCGTCATATCTTGAGTTAGAAAATTCTGTTCCAAGCTGAGAGGATATCAGTCTTGCTCCATAAAAAATACCGCGGGTTACGATATCATATCCGGCAGAGGAACACAATAACTTTTTCTATTAAGCACATCTCCCAAATGCTCAAAAATTAGCACTCAACCCTTGACAGTGCTAACAACTATTGCTATATTACTAATAGAACACGAAAATAATCAGTGTTTGCCTAAAAGGAGGGAAGTACCATGAATATCAGTAAATTTACCCAGAACTCAGTACAGGCTGTACAGAACTGCGAGAAGATCGCGGCGGACAACGGCAATCAGGAGCTGGCGCAGGAACATCTGTTGTATGCGCTGCTCAGCCAGGATGACAGCCTGATTTTAAAATTACTTGAAAAAATGAGCATCCAGGGCCAGCTCTTCATGAACAGTGTGGAGCAGGCGATCGGTAAGCGGCCGAAAGTCCAGGGCGGCCAGGCTTATGTCGGACAGGATCTCAACAATGTACTCATCCATGCAGAGGATGAGGCGAAACAGATGGGAGACGAATATGTGTCCGTTGAGCATCTGTTCCTTGCCCTGTTAAAATATGCCAATAGAGATATGAAGCAGTTGTTCCGGGAGTTCGGGATCAGCCGGGAGGGCTTCCTCCATGCGCTGTCCACAGTCAGGGGAAACCAGCGGGTGACCAGCGACAATCCCGAGGCAACTTATGATACGCTGAACAAATACGGGCAGGATCTGGTGGAGCGCGCCAGGGATCAGAAGCTCGATCCGGTGATCGGACGGGACGAGGAGATCCGCAACGTGATCCGTATCCTGTCGCGTAAGACAAAGAATAACCCTGTGCTGATCGGTGAGCCCGGCGTAGGTAAGACGGCAGTTGTGGAAGGACTGGCGCAGCGTATCGTCAGCGGCGATGTGCCGGAAGGACTGAAAGAAAAGACGATCTTTTCCCTTGATATGGGCGCTCTCGTGGCGGGGGCAAAATACCGCGGCGAGTTTGAGGAACGTCTGAAAGCAGTTCTGGAAGAAGTAAAGAACAGCGACGGCAGGATCATCCTGTTCATCGATGAGCTGCATACGATCGTGGGCGCGGGCAAGACGGACGGCGCGATGGACGCCGGAAATATGTTAAAGCCTATGCTGGCAAGAGGCGAACTGCACTGTATCGGCGCGACGACGCTGGACGAGTACCGGGAATATATCGAGAAAGACGCGGCTCTGGAACGGCGGTTCCAGCCGGTTATGGTAGATGAACCTACCGTGGAGGATGCGATCTCTATTTTGCGAGGCCTGAAAGAACGCTATGAAGTATTCCACGGCGTAAAGATCACGGACAGCGCCCTTGTGGCGGCTGCCACCCTGTCGAACCGCTATATTTCAGACCGGTTCCTGCCGGACAAAGCGATCGACCTTGTAGACGAGGCGTGCGCTCTTATAAAGACGGAACTGGATTCCATGCCGACAGAGCTGGATGAACTCCGCAGGCGTGTGATGCAGCTTGAGATCGAGGAGGAAGCGCTGAAAAAAGAAGAGGATCGGCTGAGCCGGGAGCGCCTGGAACATCTCCAGGAAGAACTGGCAGGGCTGAAAGAAGAGTACGCCGGAAAGAAAGTCCAGTGGGAGAATGAAAAGACTTCCGTGGAGCGCGTCCAGAAGATCCGTGAGGAGATCGAGCAGGTCAACAAAGAGATCCAGAAAGCACAGAGAGACTACGACCTGAACAAGATGGCGGAACTGCAGTACGGCAGGCTGCCTGAGCTTCAGAAACAGCTCGAGGATGAGGAGGAAAAGGTAAAAGAAAAGGATCTCTCCCTTGTCCATGAGTCTGTGACCGACGAGGAAATCGCCCGTATCGTGTCGCGGTGGACAGGAATCCCGGTGTCGAAGTTAAATGAGAGCGAGCGGAATAAGACGCTCCATCTCGCAGACGAACTACACAAACGTGTCATCGGACAGGATGAGGGCGTGGAGCTGGTGACTGAGGCGATCATCCGTTCAAAAGCCGGGATAAAAGATCCGGGCAAGCCGATCGGTTCGTTCCTGTTCCTGGGTCCTACGGGAGTCGGAAAGACAGAGCTCGCAAAAGCCCTTGCCCAGAGCCTGTTTGATGATGAGAATAATATGGTGCGTATCGACATGAGCGAGTACATGGAGAAATATTCCGTGTCCCGTCTGATCGGAGCGCCTCCGGGATATGTGGGGTACGATGAGGGCGGACAGCTCACCGAGGCAGTCAGAAGGAAGCCTTATTCTGTCGTACTGTTCGACGAGGTGGAGAAGGCGCACCCTGATGTGTTCAACGTGCTGCTCCAGGTGCTGGACGACGGACGGATCACGGACTCCCAGGGACGTACGGTGGACTTTAAGAATACGATCCTGATCATGACCTCCAATATCGGGGCAAACTATCTGCTCGAGGGTATCCGCGAGGACGGCTCGATCGATGACCAGAGCGAACAGATGGTGATGAATGATCTGAAGGCGCATTTCAGACCGGAGTTTTTGAACCGGCTGGACGAAATAATCATGTTCAGACCATTGACGAAACAGAATATCCGTGCCATTATTGATTTGTTAGTGGCAGATGTCAACCGGCGCCTGGCGGAACGGGAGCTGAAGATCGAGCTGACAGAAGCGGCGAAGGACTATGTCGTCGAGGGCGGTTACGATCCGATGTACGGCGCAAGACCGCTGAAGAGATATCTGCAGAAGAATGTAGAGACGCTTGCGGCGCGCCTGATCCTTGCCGGCAATGTGGGCAGGGAAGATACGATCCTGATCGATGTGAAAGACGGAAGCCTTTGTGCTGAAGTAAAAGGACAGATCGTGGCGGCAGGCTGAGCAGGGGACGGGCATGACATCCATTATCTTTCATATTGATGTAAATTCAGCTTATCTGAGCTGGACTGCTGTAGAACAATTAAAGAACGGAGCCAAAGTAGATCTGCGCGAGATACCAGCCATCATCGGGGGAGACCAGAAGTCCCGGCATGGCGTGGTGCTCGCCAAATCTCCTGCGGCAAAACGATATGGCATCCGCACGGGGGAACCTGTTGCGAATGCCTTTCGCAAGTGCCCGAATCTCGCGGTATATCCGCCGGATCACAGAATGTACCGGGAAAAGAGCCGTATGCTCATGGAGTACCTTCGGACATTTACGAAAGAGATCGAGCAGGTCAGCGTGGACGAGTGCTATATGGATTTTACGGAGATCGCGGGGCGCTATCATTCCCCGGTGGACGGAGCTGTGGAGATCAGGGACGGAATCCGGGAAAAATTCGGATTCACAGTGAATATCGGCATATCAACGAATAAACTTCTGGCGAAGATGGCGTCGGATTTTGAGAAGCCGGACCGGATCCACACGCTGTTTCCGGAAGAAATCAAAGAGAAAATGTGGCCGCTCCCCATCGGGGAACTGTACATGGCGGGCCGCTCGAGCGTAGAGACATTGAAAAAGCTGGAGATCAATACGATCGGGGATCTGGCGCAGTCTGACCTGAAGCTGATCATGCTCCACCTGAAGAGCCACGGAAAGATGCTGTGGGAATTTGCCAACGGGATCGGAGCATCCACTGTACAGTCCGTGCCGGAGGAGGCAAAGGGGATCGGAAACTCTACCACACTGCGCGAGGATGCGGCGACGTACGAGGAGGTCGTGCCCATATTCGGAGAACTGGCAGAAAGCGTGTCGGGACGGCTGAAAAAAGCAGGAAAGAAAGCCGGCATGGTGAGCATGGAGATCAAGTATTATGACTTTCGCACCATTTCACATCAGATCCAGCTTGAGAAACCTTCTAACGACAGGAACGTATTAAAAGAGACGGCGTGCAGTCTTTTTCTGGAAGTGTGGAGCGGGGAGCCGGTGCGCCTGCTGGGGATCCGGACTTCCAAGCTGGAGGATGAGACGGCGCCGGAACAGCTCTCGATCTTCGACATCGAAATACCGAAAGAGCCGGACGAAAAACATAAACGGCTCAAAAAAGCGATGGACGAGCTCAACGAGAGGTTCGGCGAAGGCGCGGTCATGAAAGCCAGCCTGATGCCGAAGAAAAAGACAGATCAGGAGCAGACGGGAGGAAAACAGCCAAATGAAAGAAAAAAATTATAATCTGGAGCTGGTCAGGATGGTTTCCTTTCTCCTGGTCATTGCGATCCATGTAAGCAATTATTTCTGCCGGGATTTCGGGGAGATCACAAAGGGAGAATATCTTTTTTCCCTTGTGATCGATACTGCCGCCAGGGTGAGCGTCCCGTGCTTTTTCATGATATCGGGCGCGCTGCTCCTCGGGAGGGAAGAGCCGCTGAGAAAACACGGGAAGCGTCTGGTGCGTTTCCTGACAGCGCTTATTGTCTGGAGTCTGGTCTATTATCTGTGGAATACGTTTTATATGGGGAGTTCTTATGATCTGAGGGAGATCCTCTATGTTCCGGCGGAAGCGCATCTCTGGTATCTGTACGCCATGATCCCGATCTATCTGGTACTGCCGTTTTTCCAGGTGATGTGCCGGAATATGAATCTGAAGCTGGAGAAAGTGTTTCTCATTGTGACGACAGGGGCGGTGCTGGTCAATTACGGACTGTGGCTGTTCGGGGCAGAGGCGTATTACGATCTGCCTCTGGTCGGGGACAGGATCTATGCGTACTATGTGTTTGTGGGATATTATATCTATAAGTACAGGCGGCATATACGGCTGAGCCAGAAGAGTGCGGCTGTGATCTGCCTGATCAGCCTTGCGGCGGCGTTTGGAACGACATGGGGCGTTACAGAACTGTATGGAAAACATTACGAGGGAGCGCTGACGTATGCGTGTCCGTTTATCGCGCTTGCATCGGTTATGTTCTTCCTGTTTATGCTCCGGCTCAAAGACGCGCATTTCATGCCGGGAGAGCGGACGCGGAAGGTGATCGACCTGTTTTGCGGCTGTTCCTTCGGAATTTACCTGATCCATATCCTGTTTCTTGACAACTATAAGAAATACATGGAGCCGTACGACCTCTCGGCCTGGATCGCGGTGCCGGCGCTCATCGTGGGAATCGCACTTGTATCATTCGTGTGCGTGTGGCTGATCCGGAAAGTGCCGGGCGGCAGGAAGATCACCTAGTAAAATCATAAATATCATGGCAGAAGGAACGCATACATTACGACAAAGTGGCAGGCGCTTCCTCCCATGACGAAGAGATGGAAGATCTCGTGGCTTCCGAAGTTTCTGTGCCTGCTGTTAAAAATCGGAAGTTTCAGAGCGTAGATCACTCCGCCCACTGTGTATATAATGCCTCCGGCAAGGAGCCAGCCAAAAGCGGCAGGAGACATGTTGTTCAGGATCTGGGTAAATGCCAGCACGCAGGTCCATCCCATGCCGATATACAGCACGGAGGACACCCACTTGGGGCAGTAGACCCAGAACGCTTTGATCAGGATGCCCGCGATTGCGATCGCCCAGACGACAGATAACAGGATAATGCCTGTCCTGCCTTTGAGAACGAGCAGGCAGACAGGGGTATAGCTCCCTGCGATCAGGACGGAGATCATCATGTGATCGATCTTCTTCAGTATGGTATTTACTTTTTTTGAAATATCGAATGTATGGTAGGTTGTACTTGCCGCATATAGCAGGATCAGACTTGCCGCGTAAATAGCGAGTGAGACGACATAGATTCTGCCCGGTTCGCTTGCCGCCTTGATCAGAAGCGGTACGGCGGCAAAGATTGCCATCAGCATTCCGATAAAATGTGTGATTGCGCTGCCGGGTTCTTTGATATGTTTTTTCTTTTCCATAGTATGCACCTCCCGGATGTAATGAATCTGACAAGTGGTTTTTAAAACCATATCTAGTATATGCACATATTACATCAGAGATTCATAAAAATCAACTATAAAATTAAACAAAATAAAAACCGGGTCTCCCCGGTTTTTGTTAAATATGGAAAAGACACTATCTGATAATGGTTCCTGTCCTTCCTTTCAGCGCGTCTTTGATCTTATCAAAAGATGTGATGCAGGCGCTGCGGCCTTCGCCTTTCTCGATGAACTCGACGGCGGCGCGGAATTTCGGGTACATATTGTAAATCCCGAAATGGCCTTCTTCCATATATGTCTTAGCCTGTTCTACAGAAATCTCGCCAAGCTGCTCTTCATTGGCGTGTCCCAGGTTGATCGAGACTTTTTCTACGTTTGTCAGGATGATGAGCATATCGGCGTTGATCCCTTCCGCCAGTTTTCCGGCGGCAAGATCTTTCTCGATAACGGCGCTGGCGCCTTTTAAGTGATTATCCTGTTCCATAACCGGGATTCCTCCGCCTCCGGCGGCGATCACGATCTGATCGGCGGCGAGAAGCGCGTTGACTGCGTCAAGCTCCACGATCTTCACCGGATTCGGAGCGGACACGACGCGGCGGAAGCCCTTTCCTGCCTCCTCGATCACATAGTTTCCTTTTTTGCGCTCCTCGTTGGCTTCCTGGGCGTTCATATAACGTCCGAGCACTTTTGTCGGCGTATAGAAAGCCTCGTCATACGGATCTACGATCACCTGTGTCAGTACGGTGCTGACTGTCCGGTAGATGCCGCGGTTTAAGAGTTCCTCGCGGATGCCGTTCTGCAGGTCATAACCGATATAACCCTGGCTCATCGCAGAGCAGACCGACATAGGACATGCCGTGTATTCGGGATGAGCTTTTGCAAATTCGTTCATAGCCGTATGGATCATGCCAACCTGAGGCGCATTGCTGTGGGTAATCGCGACCTGATATCCTTCTTCGATCAGGCCGGCAATACATTTGGCAGTATGGCCGATTGCCGCTTTCTGCTCCGGCAGTGTGGTTCCAAGGGCGCGGTGTCCCAGCGCTACAACAACTCTTTTCTTCATAACTGTCTCCAATCCGCCGTTCATATGAACGGTCTTTCCGTATATTTGCAGATATAATTTTATCAGATTACTTCATAAAAAGTTTACTATCATTTCCGCGAAAAATCAACTGAAATGAACACTCAGGAACGAAACGATGATATCGCAGACAAAAAGCAGGCACAGGAAAAAGCAGAGTGCGGTTCGGCGTGTATGTCCGAGTTTCATATAGAAATCCGTCCATCGCGGGGCAAGGTAATACAGGAACGCACATCCGAGTACCGCATATAATACAGCTCCGCCCAGGTAGATGCGGCCGTTTAGATTCAGCAGAAAATTGCTGTAATCGTTGATCCGGGCTGCGGTCAGCGCCTCATATGCCGCACTGTAAAGATATTCGACGATGGAATATAAAACAGTGTTGAGGACAAATACGAGCACCGGTTTTTTGTTCAGCCGTTTCAAGAGCAGCAGGATCAAAGTGCCGTAGATCCCATAGATCGGGCGCCACGGTCCTGACAGCAGGGAATCCGCAGTGAGTGTTCCCTCTGTGACAAGCTGCATTCCTGTTTCCAGAAGCCATCCGAATGCGGAGAAGGTGATAAACAGGAAAAGATACGACAGGACATCATATTTCCGGTTTACATTTACCGGTGTCTTCACTGCCCTGAGAGGAGGCTGGATCGAGAAAAGGAATACAGGATACTGCTCAGGGGCAAAATAGGAAATCTTAGTATAAGGTCCCTGGGAGTCATCGTACAGCGCTTTACTGATCAGCAGTTCATCCTCTGATGGGACATGCTCCAGATAAGAGTCGTTAAGGACCTCGTACCGCGGGGAACGGGAGAGGACATAATTCCTCCTGAGCGAAGCGTAGAGCTCGGCACGCGACGCTGTGATATATGGATTTACAAACAGGAAGTTTAGAACTCCGAATGTACACAGGGACAAAAGCTGCCAGCCCAGAAAAGACAGGTCAAAAAGGAAAAACTTCCATTTGTTATGGCACATGAGCTGTTTTGACAGGAAAAACGCGTCCTTCCGGCTTGCCTTCGGGTTTTCGGCCAGGATATATGGAATAAAGATATACTCGTAATGCTTGACGATCCCGCCGATGACCGTTAAGTTCCACAGCGACTGGAACAGCGAGCGGCAGAACATGACCCAGGCGGGATGCCGGACATAGCTGAGCTTGAAAAGACAAAAGATTTTCGAGACAGGAGTCTGTCTGTAGTTGCGGTTTTCAAGAAAAAAGCGTTTTTCCCCTATAAGCAGGATATTGCTGATAAAAAACTGGTAAATGACAGCGAGAATAACGCCTGTGATCAGGAATACGACTGCAGGTCCGGGATCCTCTGTGAGCACGATGCTGGCGGCGCGCAGAGAAGTAAAGAAAACGGACAGCTTTGCCGAAAAAAGATCGATCAGCACTGCACCGGCATTTTCCCAGACTCCTGTGAAAAGGGACGCCAGGGAAGTGCCTGACAGAAAACGGGAGGCAGTATCAATGAGCGCTTCCGAGTTCGGGATGCCAAGCGGAAGAAACGCGTGGGCGTTCTGTGAACCGGAAGGGATCTGGAGGAAAAGAAACGTAGTGGATACAGAATAAGAAGTGGTGAACAGGGCGATGAGAAAGCAGACTGAGATCATACGCCAGTAGCTCCGTTTCATTAATGCAGCTGACTTTTTCTTCATGACCTTTCTCTTCCACATGCCAGATCTTTCCTCCATGAACCATAAATGTGATGCCTTCGGATTGTTCCGTGCTGCGCACTTCCACAATCCTGGCATCTGAATAATACATAATTATAGATTATCCGCTTTATAATTGCAAGATTGGGCGCCTTATTCCCCGGGGTGCAGCGCCTCGTGTTCTTTTTTCAGTTCGGCAAAGCAGTCCGGCGCAGTCCAGGCGCTGTTTGTGGGTGTCAGGATGGCTTTGTATGGGAAGGGGCCTGCCCCGCATCTGCGCAGTGCCGCGAGCGCCTGGTTCAGACGGCTGTCGCTCAAAAAGCAGAACACGAACATCGTGCCGGGCAGCTCGTCACCGCTGAACGTCCCTTCAGCGGGAGCGATGTCTTTCATCCCGGCAAGGAAGCCCAGGGGCTGGTTGTAGTCCTCCTTCTGTATCCGTTTCAGACGGAGGCGGAGAGGGAAAAGCGCCATCTCGATCTTCAGAAGTTTTTCTTTATCAGGTGCGTTAAAAAGTAAAATCGTCTCTTTCATAGGAATTATCTCCGGATTTTCATATTTGCACGGCACACCGTGCTCTTCCTATTGTAAAGCATAGCGATGAAAAAGAAAAGGCTGCGCGGCATATAATAAAATGAGAAAAATGATCCCGGGAGCTGATGTCATGAGGATATGTGAACTCAGAGACAAAGAAGTGATCAATATATGCAGCGGCAGGAGACTGGGCTGCATTGTAGATGTGGAGATCAATGTATGCAGCGGCGAGGTGGAGGCAGTCATTATCCCGGGACCGGGGAAAATCTGCGGTTTTCTCGGGACTGACTGCGAATATGTCATTCCTTTTGCCTGCATCCGCAAGATCGGCCCGGATCTTGTGATCGTGGAGATACAGGAAGAAAAGTTTTTGCAAAAGTTTTAACGATTGTGTATAATGTACGCAGATTGTAAAGAATGGCAGATTATTAAAGAAAGGCGGAAGAAAATATGAGATGTCCATATTGCGGAAATCCGGATACCCGTGTGATAGATTCCCGTCCTGCTGAGGACAAAAGTTCCATCAGGAGACGGCGCTCCTGCGACGAGTGCGGCAGAAGGTTTACTACCTATGAAAAGGTAGAGACGATCCCGCTGATCGTGATCAAGAAAGACAACAACCGCGAGCAGTACCAGCGGGCGAAGATCGAGAAGGGAATCCTGAGCGCGTGCTATAAACGCCCGGTTCCGGCTGAAGATATCCAGAAAACGATAGACGCGGTAGAGCTGGAGATATTTAACAGGGAAGAAAAGGAACTGCCAAGCAGCGTCATCGGCGAGATCGTCATGGAGAAACTAAAAGATCTCGACCCGGTCGCTTATGTAAGGTTTGCATCAGTATACCGCGAGTTCAAGGATGTCAATACCTTTATGGACGAACTCAAGAAGTTCCTTCAGTAAGCCATGCGTACCTATAAACTGACGGTGGCTTATGACGGGAGCCGGTATCAGGGCTGGCAGCGTCAGGCGAATACAGACCGGACGATACAGGGGATCCTGGAACGTGTGATCTCAGAGGCGGCAGGGTATACTGTGGAGGTCAACGGCTCCGGGAGGACAGACGCCGGAGTCCATGCCGAAGGGCAGACAGCGAGCGTAGTCATGGCAGGGCGGACGCCGGAGGACTTCTTTACCGCCACAGTCAACAAAAGGCTGCCAGGGGATATCCGGATCCGGGACGCGCAGCTTGTAAAGAACGGGTTCCATGCCAGAAAAAGCGCTGTGGGAAAGGTATACGAATACCACATCGACACAGGAGAAAAGCCGGATGTATTCCGGCGGAGATACTGCTTCCACCTGCCATGCCAACTGGATCTGGACGCCATGCGGCAGGCGGCGGGGATGCTGACAGGCACCCATGAATTTGCGGGCTATACGGACAAAAATGATGAAAAGTCCACAAAACGGACGATTTATGATATAATGGTCAGCGGACAGGGCAGCAGTGTGACGATCCGCTATGAAGGCAGTGGATTTCTTTATCATATGGTGAGGATCCTCACCGGAACACTGCTTGAGGCAGGGCTTCACGAGCGCACGGTTGAGAGTGTGGGTGAAGCGCTCAGGACAAAAGACAGAAGGCAGGCAGGCTTCCTTGCCCCGGCAGGAGGACTGTTCCTGAAAGAAGTACACTATGATTAGAGGGGACAGGTCGAGGTATCTGTCCTTTTCTGTTCAGATGGATGATAATGTGAAGGAGGCAGGAATGAAACTTATATCATGGAATGTAAACGGGATCCGCGCCTGCGTACAGAAGGGATTCCTTGATTTTTTCAGGGAGGCGGACGCCGATATCTTCTGTATACAGGAGACAAAGATGCAGGAGGGACAGCTCGTCCTGGATCTTCCCGGATACCATCAGTACTGGAACTATGCGGTGCGCAAAGGGTACTCCGGCACAGCCGTATTTACAAAAAAAGAACCGCTGTCGGTCTCATACGGGATCGGTATTGAGGAACACGATCAGGAGGGGCGCGTGATCACCTGTGAGTTTGATGATTTTTATTTTGTCACGGTGTATACCCCGAACTCCCAGAACGAGCTGGCGCGGCTTGATTACCGTATGAAGTGGGAAGATGATTTCCGCGCATATCTGAAAAAGCTGGAAGAGACAAAACCAGTTATCGTGACGGGAGATATGAATGTCGCCCATAAAGAGATCGACCTGAAGAATCCTAAGACGAACCGGAAGAACGCGGGCTTTACGGATGAGGAACGCCAGAAATTCACCGAACTTCTGGACGCAGGCTTTATCGATACGTTCCGCTATTTCTACCCGGATCAGGAAGGAAGCTATTCCTGGTGGTCTTACCGCTTCAGCGCCCGGGCGAAGAATGCGGGATGGCGCATCGACTATTTCTGCGTCTCTGAATGTCTCAGGGACAGGCTTCAGGATGCAAAGATCCTGACAGACATCATGGGATCGGATCACTGCCCGGTAGAATTGGATCTGAAAGAAACGATATAGGAGGAGAAGAAAATGACAAAGATAGATATCATTTCCGGTTTCCTGGGAGCCGGAAAAACAACGCTGATCAAAAAACTGCTCTCAGAAGCATTTACGGGAGAGCAGGTCGTGCTGATCGAAAATGAGTTTGGAGAGATCGGGATCGACGGCGGATTCCTGAAAGAATCCGGGATTGAGATCCGTGAGATGAACTCTGGATGCATCTGCTGCTCTCTCGTAGGCGATTTTGGAAAATCACTGCGCGAAGTGGTCGATACCTACCATCCCGACCGCATCCTGATCGAGCCATCCGGCGTGGGCAAGCTGTCCGACGTGATCAAGGCAGTGCAGGATGTACAGGAGGACATAGACGCGCAGCTCAACAGCTTCAGCACAGTCGTAGACGTGACAAAATGCAGGATCTACCGGAAGAATTTCGGAGAGTTCTTCAGCAACCAGATCGAATATGCAGGCGCAGTGATCCTGAGCCGTACGGACAAGGCGAAACCGGAGAAGGTAGAGGAGAGCGCAGCGCTTCTTCGGGAGCTCAACCCGAAGGCGCCGTTCATTACAACGCCGATCGCACAGCTTCCGGGACAGAAGATACTGGAAACAATGGAGTCCGGCAAATCGCTGGAGGAAGAACTCTTAGACGAGATCATATGTCCGGAGTGCGGGCATCACCACGAAGAAGGCGAGTGCTGCGGCCATGACCACCATCACGGGCATCACCACCACGACCATGCAGGACATCATCATGCGGATGATGTGTTTACGAGCTGGGGCAGGGAGACGATCCATACTTATACGAAAGACCAGATCGCTGATATCCTTAAGAAGCTGGAGAACGGCGGCGAATACGGCAATGTACTCCGGGCAAAAGGCATGGTCGCAGGTGAAAACGGCGAGTGGATCTATTTTGATATGGTTCCCCAGGAGCATGAAGTGCGCACGGGCGCGCCCGAGTATACAGGCAGGATCTGTGTGATCGGAGCCGAGCTGGACGAGGACAGGCTGGCAGAGCTGTTCGGGCTGGCGTGACAGGACGGTGTGAAAAAAGCTCCAGCAGCTTTAAGCGATCATGATAGCAGAAGGAGAGATAGAACATGAATGAACCAGATGTTATGGTTTACCTGATGACAGGCTTCCTTGACAGTGGAAAGACCCAGTTCCTGACCTTTACCCTGAAACAGGATTACTTTCAGATCGACGGAAAGACGCTTCTGATCCTTTGTGAAGAGGGGGAAGAGGAGTATGATCCGATGGAGATGCTCAAATACGGCGTTGTCATAGAAAAAGTGGAGGATCAGGCGGATCTCACAGCCGAATGGCTGGAGGAGATGAACAGGAAACACGAGCCGGAGCGTGTCGTCGTAGAATACAACGGCATGTGGCAGGTGAGCAGCTTTGAAAATCTGCAGCTCCCGGAAGGCTGGGGGATCGAGCAGAAGATCACCACGGTAGACGCGAGCACGTTCCAGATGTACCTGACCAATCTGAAGCCTCTGTTTGTAGAGATGGTAAGAGGAGCGGATATGGTGCTGTTCAACCGGTGCGTGGACATCAAGCCCCTTGCCGCATACCGCCGGAGCGTGAAAGTGGTCAGCCCGCAGGCGGAAGTGATTTTTGAGGACGAAGAGGGCGAGATCGAGAATATCTTTGAGGATGAGGTGCCGTACGACCTGAAAGCTCCGGTCGTGGAGATCGCGAACGAGGACTACGGGATCTGGTATGTGGACATGATGGAGAACCCGGAACGCTATAAAGGAAAAGTCGTGGAGATCACTGCAAAGGTGCTTAAGCCGAGGACATTTCCGGCAAAAGTGTTCATGGCGGGGCGCATGGCGATGACCTGCTGTGCGGACGATACCACTTTCCTGGGATATGTATGCCGGAGCGCTTATGCGCCGAAATTAAAACCGGGACAGTGGGTAAAGATCCGGGCGAAGATCCGTTTCGCAAATGTATCGGTATACCGGGGCGAAGGACCGATACTGGAGGCGGAGCATATTGAACTTGCCGACCCCATAGAAGAACTGGTATACTTCAACTAAGAAAACTGACAGGAGGGATTTGGAAATGGAGAAAAAATATGATGTGATCGCGCTCGGCGAGCTTCTGATCGATTTTACGATGAACGGGCAGAGCGAACAGGGAAACAATATGTTTGAGGCGTGCCCCGGCGGGGCGCCCTGCAATGTGCTCGCGCTTCTCAACAAGATGGGAAAAAAGACGGCATTTTTGGGAAAAGTCGGGCAGGATCAGTTTGGCACCCTCCTGAAAAATACGATCACCGAGGCGGGGATCGACTCCTCCATGCTCGTAATGGACAAGTCTGTGAATACAACGCTTGCGTTTGTACACACATTCCCGGACGGGGACAGAGAGTTCTCCTTCTACCGGAATCCGGGGGCGGATATGATGCTTACGGAAGATGAGGTGGATCCCGCGTTTATCGCACAGACAAAGATCTTCCATTTCGGGACACTGTCCATGACGCATGACGGCGTGCGGGCAGCGACAAAGAAAGCAGTGCAGGCGGCAAAAGAGGCGGGATGCCTGGTATCGTTTGACCCGAATCTGCGCCCGCCGCTCTGGTCATCTCTGGATCTGGCAAAGGAGCAGATGGAATACGGCTTCGGAGTATGCGATATCCTGAAAATATCGGACAACGAGATCCAGTTCGTATCCGGAAAGGAGGATTACGACGAAGGGATCGCTTACCTGCAGGAGAAATATCATATCCCAATGATCCTCCTGACGATGGGAAAAGACGGCAGCAGGGCGTATTATAAAGGAATGCGCGTGGAGCGTCCCGGATTTACAGTAAAAGCGATCGAGACTACCGGAGCCGGGGATACCTTCTGCGGCAGCTCCCTGAACTATCTTGTAGAGCACGGGTTTGACAACCTGACAGAGGATCAGCTCGGCGAGCTTCTGACCTTCGCGAATGCGGCTGCGGCGATCGTAACGACAAAGAAAGGCGCGATCCGTTCCATGCCGGAGAGGGAGGAAGTAGAGGCGCTGATCGGGTAGAGAGGCCCGGAGGCGAACGTTTGCAGATACAAACACCGACGTAAAAAATGATAGACAATAAGTTTTGAGGTATAAATATATTCATGAGATTGTGTACAGGAAGTAGTTGACAGAAATGACGACAGCAGCGACACTTTTGGCAGCAGGTGACTCTGTCCTTTTTATCTGTCAATCCGGAAAATGCACAAAAAGCAGAAGGCATATCCTGCCCGTTTTGCAGCGGGCGGGGGATGCCTTCTGCTTTTTTCTAAAGAACATAAACGAGGATGAAAGGACAGGGATATGACAGCAGTGCGGACAGCTACGACTACGTTTATTACGGCGCATGGAGTAACGAAAATGTGAAATGGCGGGTGCTGTCGATGAATGGAAACGGCGGGACTTACAGCGACGGCACAAATGCAGTGGGATCAGATGGCGCCATGTTCCTGCTCTCCGACGAGCTGCTGGGAACAGGAAGTAATGGTAGTGTGTATTTTCAACAGAACTATCATACTTATGTTAATAACGATACCTGGCATAAAGGCAGTGATCCTGGCAGCGACGACCACTCAAGCTGCGTAAATGCAAATGTATGGCAGGGCAGCGACTGTCTCTATATCTTCAACGAACAGTGCAACGGCGATTACAAAACCGATTATGCCAGTGAGTTCCAGCCGGTTTCCCTGACAAAGAACGTGTTTTCCGTTACAAATACTCTCACAAATATCACCAGCAGTAATACGGCAATCTCCCATATCGCTACGGGAGATTATACCACCACCCTCTCCGTAAGCGGTGTATACCGCCTGCCGGAGAGCATCACGGTCAGCGCAGACGGACGTCCGCTTACCGCCGGAACAGACTATACTTATGAATCCTCAACGGGAGAACTTATCATACCGTCCGCCAGTATCACAGGGGATATTATAATTACAGCCGCAGGGATAGAGAACAAAGAAACGACGCCAAACGTCTCCTTTACCGCCACGGGCGACAGCGGAGGAACCCTCTCCGGCGTGGAGGCGGGTATGCAGTACAGCGCAGACGGCGGCAATAGCTGGACAACGATCCGGGCGGCGGATATCAATAAAGATAATAGTATTTCAGTCAGCAGCGTGACCGCCGCCAACGGCATACAGGTAAAAAGGTCAGGAAACGGTACGACGACTGTTGATTCCGATATACAGAGGATAACCGTGACACAGGCAGCTCAGCCCACTGGCATTGGAAAGGCGGACTGCACCACATATGAGCAGGATGACGGGCAGATCACGGGGGTGGACAATACAATGGAGTACCGGCTCTCCACCGTTTCCGACTGGACTTCCATTACTGCCGATATGCTCACCGACGGAAATCTTACGGGACTTTCAAGCGGGACATATTACGTAAGAGTGAAGGCGGCCGGAACAATGCTTGCATCCCCGTATGCCGAAGTAACGGTCGGGACGCCTTCCTCGCCAACAATGGGAGGACATATGGGCGGAACAGATACCCCTGAGACCGGCGACGACAATAATATCGCCCTTTGGATCGCAGTCATAATAGCATCAGGCGCAGCCCTGACCGGAACCGTTCTCTACAGACGAAAGAAAAATACATGAGGTGGCGAAGGCTGGTTGGATTTGGATGAACTGAAAGCACTTGTGGCGGCGGTGTTTTGACAGGGAGTTTTGCCGACAAAGCACCGGGGAGAAGAACTCGTCCTCTTGTTTTCGGCAAATCCCCTTACACCAGCCGGTTTGTATTCCTCCACTCCCGCGGAGGCATGCCGTACACATTTTTGAACGCCCTGGAGAAGTGGAGCTGGTTCGGGTAGCCGACGGCGTTTCCGATATCGCTGACAGACAGGGAGGTCAGCTTGAGGAGTTCGGCTGCTTTTGCCATACGGTAGCTTAAGAGGAACTGCTGAGGCGATTTTCCTACAGTTTCTTTGAAGATGCGCCCGAAGTAGGTGCGGTTCAGCCCGCAGAAAGAAGCGATCTCTTCGACGGAGATATCGTTCTGGAAGTTCTGTTCGATAAAGTTCAGCGCTTCTTTTATATAGAAGTCCCTTACCTTTCCGTTCAGCGCCATCTGCATGGAAGCGGCGGAGCGGGTGAGATAATCGATGAAGAGATAGAGATGCCCGATCAGATGGTATGTGGATTCACTGGAGTGTTCCACGATGTGGAGCATCTCGTCTTTCATATTTTCCCGGAGATCCTTAAATGTTGCATGGTAGACCGGATGATCCGGCGTCAGTCCTGCCGTCTCGATGAGCTCTCTGGCGCGGAGTCCGTCAAACTCGATCCACACGTATTCCCACGGGAGATTGCGGTCTGCGATGTATGTATTGATCTGTCTCGGAAAGATCATGAAGCCCTGCTCGCTTCGGATCTGGTATTCATGCGTCGTTCCTTTTGAGTCGTCTGCCATGAGCCTTCCGGTGCCGGAGAGGACATAATGGAAGAGGTAGTGATTGCGGACAGCAGGCCCGAAAGACTGCGCCGGGTCGCACTGTTCCCTGCCAAACTGATACATGCTCAGGTCGACAAAATTTTCACTTGGAAACACGGAAAATGTTGTTTTTCCCATAGGCTTACTCCTTGCTTTAACTGTACATTTTCATAGCTGATGTATAGATTATAACTTAAAATATACCAAAATGCGATGCAACTTTACACAAAATGGATATAAGTTGCATTTTGGTATAAACACGAAAAATGCGGATATTCTTAGATACATTTTGGTATGTTATAATCATGGCATAAGCGGAAAAAGCTAAAGGAAGGAGCTGAATCAATTATGAAAAAGAAAAACGCGGTCAGTGCGGTGCTCGCGGTGTCCATGCTTGCCACACTGATTCTTCCGGGATGCGGTTCGGGCGGCGACAGCGGTGTGACGGAGATCGAGATCCTGCAGTACAAACCGGAAGCGGCAACGTATTTTGACCAGGTGGAAGATGAGTTCAATGCGTCTCATGACGATATTCACCTGACCATCAGTTCACCGAATGATGCCAGTACGATCATGAGAACCCGTTTTATCAGGGAGGACTATCCTGATATCATCGGCATAGGAGGAGACATCAACTATTCTTACTATGTTGACGCGGGTATCCTTGCCGATGTATCAGACTACGAGGGGCTGTCTGATATCAACCAGTCTTATATCGACATTCTGGAGAATCTCGAGATCGTTCCGACCGAAGGCACATACGGAGTTCCCTATGTGGCAAATGCTGCCGGCATCCTTTACAACAGGGATATGTTTGAGGAGCATGGCTGGGAGATCCCGGAGACATGGACAGAGCTGCTCGCCCTGTGCGAGGATATCCAGGCGGAAGGCATCCTGCCGTTCTACTTCGGATTCCGCGATACGTGGACCTGTCTGGCGCCGTGGAACGCCCTTGCAGTAGGACTTGCGCCGGCTGACACCTGCCGGAATGTAAATGCGGGAGAGACGACATTTACAGAGGAATACCGTGAGACGGCAGAGAAGTGTCTTGAACTTGTGAGCTACGGGCCGGACGATCCGTTTGCATACGGCTACAATGACGCGTGTACGGCGTTTGCGAACGGAGAATCAGCGATGTACCCGATCGGAAGCTACGCGGTACCCCAGATCCTGTCGGTAAATCCGGAGATGAATATTGATTCCTTCGTAATGCCGGGCAACGACAATGTAGAGGACAACACACTGAACTCGGGCGTTGACCTGATGTTCGCAGTGACAGAAGCATGCGAGCACAAGGAAGAGGCTCTTGAAGTGATCGATTTCCTGCTTGAGGATGAGAATATCCAGGCTTATATCGACGACCAGAACGCGATCCCGTGTAAGACCGGAGACTTCCAGCTTGCATCACAGCTTGACGGCATGACCTCATCTATCGAGGCGGGCGACATGACGGACTACCAGGATCACTATTATCCGTCTGAGATGGCGGCTGACGCGCTGATCCAGACATACCTGATCAACGAGGATGTGGATGCGTTCCTGAGTGACTTTGATTCGCGCTGGCAGAGGTACAACAGGGATATCATCCGTGAAGTCCAAGAATATAACGAAGAACACGGGACTGCCGAGTAGGAAAGGAGCGGGGAAATATGAAAAGAGCAAATGACAGCAAACGAACTTATATGCTGATCACAATACCGATCCTGGCACTGTTCGTATGCTTTAACACAGTACCGCTGATCCACGGTGTGATCTACAGTTTTACTAACTTTAAAGGATTTGGAGATTATGACTGGGTAGGCTTGAGGAACTACATGGATCTGTTCACAGACCCCAGAATCGGAAACTCCTATCTGTTTACGATCAAGCTCGCCATTGTTGCTACGATCGTGACCAATGTGATCAGCCTGATCCTGGCGCTCGGACTGAACAGCAAGATCAAAGGAAAAACATTCCTGCGTGCGGCTTATTTCGTGCCGAACGTACTCGGAGCGCTGGTCGTAGGTTATATTTTCCAGTATATCTTTACTTACATCCTGCCGGAGCTGGGCAAGATGATCGGCAGCGAGACGCTGAGCGCCAGCCTGCTATCAAACACAAACCTGGCGTGGATCGCCATTGTAGTCGTATGTGCATGGCAGAATATCGCTATGAATACGATCATCTATATTTCCGGACTTCAGACTGTGCCGGAAGATGTGTACGAGGCGGGCGACCTGGACGGAGCGACAGGCTGGAAGAAATTCAGATACCTGACCTTCCCGCTGATCATCCCGTTCTTTACTATAAATATGGTTCTCTGCGTGAAGAACTTCCTGATGGTATTCGACCAGATCATGGCGATGACCCAGGGAGGCCCCGCACAGAGTACAGAGTCTATTTCCTATCTGATCTACCAGAATGGTATGGAAGGCGGAAGCTTCGGATATCAGAGTGCTAACGCGGTCGTATTCTTTATCGTGATCGTTGCAATCTCTGTTGCGCAGATGTCCATATCAGGCAGGAAGGAGGAACAGTTATAATGTATGAGAAAATGAAAGCAAGAATCAACTGGCCCATTACGATCCTTCTGTTTATCGGGCTGCTTACAATCGTATTCCCGCTGTACATGGCGATCATTATCGCATTTAAACAGCCGTCGGAGATGACGACGAGTATCTCCGGCATCCTGTCCCTGCCGGAGACGTGGAGCCTGAGCAACTTCGCGCAGGCGATGGAAGTGACAGACTTCTGGCGTTCGCTCGGCAACAGTTTGCTGGTTACGGTCAGCACGGTCGTGCTCTGTATCATCCTTCATTCTCTGATGGGATATGCCGTTGGAAGAAACAAATCGCACAGCAAAGTGTACAATGTAATTTACCTGTTTATCGTAAGCGGTATGTTCGTTCCGTTCGCGATCCTGATGATGCCTCTGGCAAAACAGACGGCTGAGATGCACCTCGCAAATTGGGCTGGTGTTATCCTCCTTTATGTGGTATTCTATATGCCGATGAATTTGCTCCTGTATACAGGATATCTTGTAAATATACCGATCGCACTTGAGGAAGCGGCGAGAGTGGACGGCGCGAGCACATGGCGGACGTTCTGGAGGATCATCTTCCCGATCATGAAGCCGATGCACGCTACGGTAGCGGTCATCACCGCGCTGGCCGTATGGAATGACGTTATGACTCCGCTGGTCATCATGGCAGGAAGCGGACAGAATACGCTGCCGCTGGCACAGCTTACATTCCAGACACAGTTTGGTACAAACTATAACCTGGCATTTGCATCGTATCTGCTGGCGCTGATCCCGATCATCATCTTCTACGTGATCTGCCAGAAACAGATCATCAATGGCGTGGTAAACGGCGCTGTGAAGTAAATACAGCCGGATGCTATAAAATATCTGCGGTGAGGCGGGTCTGTGTACGGGATCAGTACATGAACCCGCCTTTGCGCGGGAGCGGTTTGTCATATTACAGATCAGGAGAGACTTAGTTATGAGTATCATTTATGAAGAAAAGCAGAAAACGATTACCCTGCACACAGAGAATACAACCTATCAGATGCAGATAGACAGGTACGGTTTCCTGCTCCATCTATACTATGGAAAACGGGCAGAGGGCTGTATGGACTATCTGCTGACATACTATGACAGGGGATTTTCCGGCAATCCGTATGACGCCGGGACAGATAAGACCTATTCCATGGACGCGCTGCCGCAGGAATTTCCTTCCCTTGGGACAGGGGATTACCGCACGCCGGCATGCATTATCAAAAATACAGACCGGACGTACAGCAGTGACTTCCGGTATGAGAGCCACACGATCCGGGAAGGGAAATACTCTCTGGAAGGGCTGCCGGCGGTATATGCCGACGCCTGCGAGGCGCAGACTTTGGAGGTCGTGCTGGTGGACCGGGTGACAGGAGTGAAAGCGGAGCTTCTGTACGGCGTGCTGCCGGAGTATGACGTGATCACAAGGAGCGTCAGGATCATCAATGCCAGCGAAGGGCATATTTCAGTGAAAAAACTGATGCCTGCCTGCCTTGAAATGGTGGGCGGAGAGTATGATTTTATCACATTCTACGGCCGTCATGCCATGGAGCGCAACTGCCAGAGGATGCCCATCGGCCATGGGGTATCCAAGATCGGAAGCCTGCGCGGGACTTCCAGCCACCAGTACAATCCGGCGGTGATCGTGGCGGAGCATGACGCCACGGAAGATGCGGGCGGATGTTATGGGATGGCGTTTGTCTACAGCGGGGGATTCCAGAGCGAGGCGGGAAAGGATCAGTATTATCAGACCCGCGTGCTGATGGGATTTTCTGAGGAACAGTTTGCCTATCCGCTCAATGCTGGCGAGGAGTTCCAGTCTCCGGAGGTTATTATGAGTTATTCTTCCGGGGGGCTGGCGAAGCTCTCCCATAATTTCCACCGCTGTATGCGCACCCACCTCTGCCGGGGCAAATACAAAGAGATGGTGCGCCCGATCCTGCTGAACAGCTGGGAGGCGTCCTACTTTGACTTTACAGGCGAGAGCCTTCTGAAACTTGCAAAACAGGCGGCTGAACTGGGAATCGAGATGTTTGTCATGGACGACGGATGGTTCGGCAGACGCGACAGCGAGCTCAGGGGACTGGGGGACTGGAAGGTCAATGAGGAGAAGCTGGGCTGTACGCTCGGCGAGCTGATCGAAAAGATCAATGGCATGGGACTGAAATTCGGTATCTGGATCGAGCCGGAGATGGTAAACGAAGACAGCGACCTGTACCGCGAGCATCCGGACTGGGCGTTCGTCATACCCGGACGGCGTCCGAACCGTTCGAGACACCAGCTCGTCCTTGATTTCTCCAGAAAAGAAGTGGTGGACTATATCTATGAGCAGATCTGCGGCGTCCTTGACCAGGGCAATGTGGAATATGTCAAGTGGGATATGAACCGGAGTCTGGCGGACATTTATTCTGCCACGGCGGACAGCCAGGGGCGTGTGCTACACGACTACGTGCTCGGGCTCTATGACTTCCTGGAGCGCCTGGTCAACCGGTATCCGAATATCCTGATCGAGGGGTGCAGTGGCGGCGGCGGACGTTTTGACGCCGGTATGCTGTACTACACACCTCAGATCTGGTGCAGTGACAATACCGACCCGATCGACCGTCTGGAGATTCAGTACGGGACATCTTTCATCTATCCGGCATCTTCGATCGGCGCCCATGTTTCTGCTTCGCCGAACCATCAGACCGGAAGAGTCACTTCCCTCAAGACGAGAGGAATGGTGGCGATGGCGGGAACCTTCGGCTATGAACTGAACCTGAATGAACTCAGCGGGGAAGACAAAGCGGAGATCCGCCGCCAGATCGCAGAGTACAAAAAATATGCGTCGCTCGTGCAGACCGGGCGCTACTACCGGCTGACCAATCCCCAGACGGATAACCAGGGGGCATGGGAGTTTGTCTCTGAGGATCAGACAGAGGCGCTCGTACAGGTCGTCGGCATTAAGAAACATGCCAATATGACGGTTGATTATATCAAAGTAAAAGGTTTGAAAGAAAATACGATGTACCGCGATACGGAAAGCGGGCGGATGTACAACAGCACCGCCCTTGCTGAGGCGGGGATACCAAAGCCGGTATTGGACGGCGAGTATCAGGCGTATCAGTGGCATTTCGTGTGTGAAAAATAACAGAAACGGGGGCGTGAAACATGGCAGGGAAGACAAGAAAAGTAAAGAAGGCGGCAAAAGCAGGAGAGGACGCAGTCTTTCAGAAGAGACTCGCGCGCCATCACGACGAACTGCGCTGGCTGTATATGGAATTGTACGGCAATGACGCCATGTTCGCGGAACTGTGCAGCCAGATGAAAGAGTACTACGACCAGCGCAATGCAAAGCTGAAGAAGCTGGACGCCGAGCGCGAGGCGGCAGGCGCATGGTACCGGAAGCGGGATATGCTCGGCATGATGATGTATATCGATAATTTTGCCGGGGATATCAAAGGCGTCAGCAGGAAGCTGCCCTATCTGGAAAAGTGCAATGTAAATTATATCCATCTGATGCCATTCCTTGACTCGCCTAAGGGCAGGTCGGACGGCGGATATGCGGTCGCGGATTTCCGTAAGGTAAAGCCGGAACTTGGGACGATGGAAGATCTTGCGGATCTGGCAGAAAAATGCCATGAGAAGGGGATCAGCCTGTGCATGGATTTTGTGATGAACCATACGTCGGAGGATCACGAGTGGGCGGTGCGCGCCCGCCGGGGAGAGGGCGAGTACATGAGCCGTTATTTCTTCTATGCTGATCCGTCCATCCCGCAGGAGTATGAAAAGACGGTTCCCCAGGTATTCCCCACGACCGCTCCGGGGAATTTCACTTATCTGCCGGAGCTGGGGCATTATGTGATGACTACATTTTATCCGTACCAGTGGGATCTGAACTACAGGAATCCCCGGGTGTTCAACGAGATGATGTACAATTTCCTCTATCTTGCCAACCAGGGGATGGACATTATCCGCATTGACGCGGTTCCCTATATCTGGAAAGAGCCGGGCACAAACTGCCGGAACCTTCCGCAGGTACACACGATCGTTCGGATGATGCGGATGATCGGCGAGATCGTATGCCCGGGCATCGTGCTCCTCGGGGAGGTCGTTATGGAGCCGGATAAGGTGGCGCCGTATTTTGGCACGGTGGAGAAGCCGGAGTGCCATATGCTCTACAACGTAACGACTATGGCGACGACATGGAACACTGTGGCGACAAGAGACATCCGCCTGCTCCGGCAGCAGATGGATATTGTCTGCGCCCTTCCGAGAGAATACACATTTCTCAACTATCTGCGGTGTCATGATGATATCGGATGGGGGCTCGACTATGCAACGCTCAGCAGCTGGGGCATGAAAGAAGTGCCACACAAGAAGTATCTGAACGATTACTTCCAGGGCAAGACGGAGGGAAGCGTGAGCCGGGGCGAGCTGTACAATGAAGACCCGGTGACCGGGGACGCAAGGTTCTGCGGGACGACCGCGTCCATGTGCGGCGTGGAGAGCGCCGGGTTCGAGCAGGATGAGCAGAAGATGGAATGGGCAGTGCGCAAAGACCTGATGCTCCATGCGTATATGTTTACCCAGTCCGGGATCCCGATGCTGTACAGCGGGGATGAGATCGGACAGGTCAATGATTACACGTACAAAGAAGATCCGGACAAAGCGCCGGATTCACGGTATATACACCGTGGAAAATTCTGCTGGGATCTGACGGAAAAGATCAGTGATAAAGACAGCGTACAGGGCAGGATCTTTGAGGGGCTCAGTGCGCTGGAGAAGATCCGGCGGACGGAAGCAGTGTTTAACGCGGACGCCGAGGTGTACACGAAAGACTACAGCGACCAGTCGATTCTGTGGGTTGTGCGCAGGGCAGAGGGCGAAGAGCTTCATGCAGTGTTCAATTTCAGCGATGAAGGAAAGACGGTCTGGATGCCTGAGAAAGCAGAGTACACGGATCTTGTGACCGGGCGGACGGCGGAAGTGGAGACAGTGGAGCTGCCCGGATGGGGATTTGTGTGGATGAAGAAAGGATCTGCAGAATCTTAGAAAGTAAATTGACAATTATGAATGTAAAAGCTATAATAAGTGCGAAACAAGGGCGTTTCTTCCAGGAGGAGAACGCCCTTTTGTCTTAGCGGATCAAAATGAAAAGGAGGTTTCATTTTATGCATAATTACACAAGAGAGGATATCCTGCGGCTTGTGGAAGAGGAGGATGTGGCGTTTATCCGTCTCCAGTTCACGGATATCTTCGGCACGATGAAAAATATGGCGGTCACGGTGAGCCAGCTCGAAAAAGCGCTGGACAACCGGTGCATGTTCGATGTCTCATCCCTGGACGGGCTTTCAGGCGAGGAGGACTCGGATATGTATCTCTATCCTGACCTGAGTACGTTTGAGATCTTTCCGTGGCGTCCGCAGCAGGGGAAAGTGGCGCGTCTGATCTGTGACGTGTACCGGACGGACGGAACGCCCTACGAAGTGGATCCGAGATTTGTCCTGAAAAAGGCGATCGCACATGCGGCAAAGCTGGGGTATACGCTGAACGCCGGACCGGAATGTGAGTTCTTTTTGTTCCACACGGACGAAGACGGGCTGCCGACGACGCTGACGCACGAGAAGGGCGGATACTTCGATGTGGGCCCGGTTGATTTCGGGGAAAATGCAAGGCGCGATATGGTGCTGACTCTGGAAGATATGGGATTTGAGATCCTGTCATCGCACCATGAGATCGCCCCGGCACAGCATGAGATTGATTTTCGCTATGACGAGGCTCTTGTAACTGCCGATAATCTTATGACATTTAAGATGGTGGTAAAGACGATCGCGAAACGCCACGGGCTTCATGCCACCTTTATGCCAAAACCGCGCAGCGACACATACGGTTCCGGTATGCATATCAATCTGTCGCTGAACCGGGACGGGGTGAATATTTTTCAGAGCGGGGACGATGTAAACGGACTGAGCAGGGAAGGGTATTATTTCATCGGCGGGCTGATGAAGCATATGAAGGCAGTTACCTGTATCACCAATCCTACGGTCAATTCCTATAAGCGGTTCGTGCCCGGGTACGAGGCGCCGGTTTATATGGGCTGGTCGTCAAAGACAAGAGGCCCGCTGATCCGGGTGCCGTCGGGAAGAGGAGAGAACACAAGGATCGAGCTGCGAAGCCCGGACGCCGCTGCAAATCCGTATCTTGCCCTTGCGGTCCTCCTTATGGCAGGGCTGGACGGGATCGAAAACAAGATCATGCCGCCGGCGTGCATTGACGAGAATATCCAGAAGATGACGCCGGAGCGCCGGGCTGAGCTGGGCGTGCAGGAACTTCCGCGCTCTTTAAAAGACGCGGTGGATGAGCTGGAGAAGGATGGATTTATCCTGGACGTTCTCGGGAAGGATCTGGCACATAAGATTATTAAAGCGCACAGAAAAGAGTACAAAGAGTACTGTATGCAGGTGACAGACTGGGAGATCGGACAGTATCTTTACAGGGTGTAACAGCGCTCCGGCATATGCCGGGGTGAAGCGGCGGGCAGCAGGCAGGTCAGCCGGGTAGCAGGCAGGATGGACAGCAGGAGGTGACACGGATTTGGCGAATGTGATAATTGCATTTTCAAAGCGGGAAAATGCAGTGAGTATACGAAATATATTTGTAAAAGCCGGAATCGAAGTGTCTGCCATCTGCCAGACAGGGGCAAAAGTCCTTCAGTATGCTGAGATGTGGAATGAAGGCATTGTCGTATGTGCCGCAAGAATGCCGGATATGCACTATATGCAGCTCAGAGAATACCTGCCCCCTGAATTTCAGATGCTTCTGATCGCCTCGCCGGAACAGTGGGCGGACGGCCTGCCGGACGGTGTCGTGGGGCTTCCCATGCCGATCAGAGTATATGACCTGGTCAACACGGTGGAAATGATACAGCAGTCCCGGGACAGGCGGAGAAAGAAACGCCGCCAGGAGGGCAGAACCAGAAATGACAGCGACAGGCAGGCGATTGAACAGGCAAAGGCGCTTCTCATGGAGCGCAACAATATGACAGAGGATGAGGCGCACCGGTATGTTCAGAAGACAAGTATGGAGAGCGGGACTGATATGGCGGAGACTGCGCGCATGATCCTGACCGTGATGCATGAATAAAGAATGAAAGGGAAAATGATTATGAAATTTACCAAAATGCAGGGACTTGGCAATGACTATGTGTATGTGAATTGTTTTGAGGAGAAGATCGACAATCCTTCCGAACTGGCTGTGAAGATCAGCGACAGGCACTTTGGCGTGGGATCGGACGGGCTGATCATGATCAATCCTTCAGACAAAGCGGACTTTGAGATGGAGATGTACAATGCGGACGGCTCCCGGGGAGAGATGTGCGGGAACGGGATCCGCTGCGTGGCGAAATATGTGTATGATTACGGCCTGACAGATAAGACAAGGATATCCGTCGAGACTCTGGGCGGAATCAAATATCTTGACCTGACTGTCGAGAACGGAAAGGTAAAACTGGTGAAAGTGGATATGGGAAAACCGGAACTGGAACCGGCAAAGATTCCGGTCGTGGCAGACGGAGACAGCGCTGTGGACGAGCCGATCCTTGTAGATGGAGAAGAGTACCGGATGACCTGCGTTTCCATGGGGAATCCCCATGCGGTCATCTTTGTGGATCAGGATGTCAAAGACCTGCCCCTTGAGACGATCGGTCCAAAATTTGAGAGCCATGAGCGTTTCCCAAACAGAGTGAATACAGAGTTCGTCAGGGTGCTCGACCGACATACAGCCCAGATGCGTGTGTGGGAGCGGGGCTCCGGCGAGACGCTTGCTTGCGGGACAGGCGCATGCGCAGTAGCTGTGGCGTGCGTGCTGGGCGGTCTGACAGAAGATCAGGTGACGGTACAGCTCTTAGGCGGAGATCTCCAGATCCAATGGGATCGGGAAAAGAATACCGTGTATATGACCGGGCCGGCGGAAGTTGTGTTTGATGGAGTGTGGGATTAAAATTATTTAATGTAACGATTTCCCCTCATCTTTTTTCAGGAGATCTGATAACTGTTTCTTCCTGACAAAGGACAGTATCGCGGCGATGATCTGGAACACAATGCCAGCCAAAAGCAGGGCGCGACTGAGCCCCGGATCATCTGCCGGGATAAGGTTTACCGGCGTCATTCTTGTTGGCTGTTCGGTGAGGCTTCCGCTGGCAAGGCTCCATACTCCGATCTGTACGACCGCGGTGATCAGAGTAAAGAGCACGGAAAGGATGCATTCTGCTAATATAAGGGACTTCGCAGCCTTCTGTATTCTTGTTGCCCGTGCGGCATTTTGCTCAGAGGACTTGTGGATCGCCCTGATCCTGGCGGATGCATTGACATCTACGCAGAAAAGAATGATCATTTCCGCGATCGTAAATATGGAGAACAGCCCTACATATGGGTTGATGAATGAGCATATTGCTGA
>DXEY01000011.1 GCA_019114745.1 Candidatus Mediterraneibacter colneyensis
CGGGAACAGATCGGGAATCTATAATCTTGAAAAAAAGAAACGCCAGTTGTATGATTAAGAAAACAAGTCTGAAGTCACATCATTTTAGGGACGATCTTTTTCATTTCAACTGACAATTCGTTTACTTCATCAAAAGCGCTGCCATCCTTTGACATTTTTACAGATCCGTGATAAAATAAATAAACTCAAGGTGTGAATGACAGAACTTTCATTTGCACTTTTTTTACGCGATTTTTAATCAGCAGGACATTTTACTAAAGGAACTCAAGATCAGAAAGGAGAGCCGAAGTGATTACAATCGGTAATTATGTAAAACCAAAGACATTAGAAGACGCCTATGATCTGAATCAGGTTCGGGGAAGCCGTGTCATGGGAGGCATGATGTGGATGCGCCTCGGGAATGCCCGCGTTAAGACAGTCATTGACCTGTCTGATCTGGGGCTGGATCATATTGAAGATGAGGGCAATGTGATCAAAATCGGGGCAATGTGTACGTTAAGGCAGGTTGAAGAGTGCGAAGCGCTCAGGGAACTTTACGGCGACGGGATCGCGGAGAGTATCCGTCATATTGTGGGAGTCCAGTTCCGCAATCAGGCGACGATAGGAGGAAGTATCTACGGAAGGTTCGGATTTTCAGATGTGCTGACAGCGTTTCTCGCTCTGGATACCTTTGTGGAACTTTACGACGGCGGGATCGTCCGTCTGTCAGAGTTTGTCAACCGCAAGCCGGATAAAGATATTCTCCTTTCAGTCATTGTCCGCAAGAGTAAGAGAAAATTCCGCTATGAATCAATCCGTCAGACGAAGACGGACTTTCCGGTGATTGCCTGTTCTGTCGTGACCGGCATGGTTCACGGGCGTGAGACATGGTATTTTTCTGTGGGGGCAAGGCCGATGAAAGCGGCACTGGTGGAGAAACACTGGGAGATCCCGGCGGATGCAACTGTGGAGCAGATCGCGGAATATGCGAAAGAGGCGGCGTCAGAGTTTACATATGGATCCAATATGCGGGGCAGTGCAGAGTACAGACAACATCTGGCAGAAGTGCTGCTGAAGCGCGAGATAAGTTCGATCCTGGCGGAGGGCAGATAGATGGAAATACAGTTTATCTTAAATGGAAAACAGGTGACGGCAGATGTGCAGGCGGATTCGATCCTGCTGGATGTGCTCCGTTCACTTGGATGCAAGAGTGTAAAGTGCGGATGTGAGACGACAAACTGCGGTCTGTGTACGGTATGGATCGACGGCAGGTCAAGGCTTTCCTGCTCTGTGCTCGCTGTAAGTATAGAGGGACATGAAGTCACGACATTAGAAGGCGTGGAGGAAGAAGCGGCTGAGTTCGGCAGGTTCCTTGCGGCTGAGGGCGGCGAGCAGTGCGGGTTCTGCTCTCCCGGGTTTATCATGAATGTTCTCGCCATGAAGAGAGAACTTGAAGATCCTGATTTAGAGGAGATCAAAGAGTATCTTGCGGGTAACCTCTGCCGGTGCACCGGATATATGAGCCAGCTCCGCGCGATACGGAAATATATGGCGGCACAGAAGGAGAAAGACGGGAAGGAGGCGCGTGCATGAGCCAGTCAGAAGAAAAAACCTTAAAAATGGAAACGGCAGATATGCGTGTTGTAAACCAGCCCGTGCCAAAAGTGGACTCCGAAGCGCTTGTGACAGGAAAAGCAGTTTACACAAATGACCTTGCACCGTCAGACTGTCTGATCGTGAAGATCATAAGGAGTCCCTACGCCCACGCGCTGATCCGGGAGATCAACACAGCGAGGGCAGAGGCGGTGCCGGGGATCGAGTGCGTCCTCACCTATAAGGACTGCCCGGATAAGCGGTTTACCCTGGCGGGACAGACTTATCCCGAACCGAGCCCGTATGACCGCCTGATCCTGGATCAGAGGATGCGTTTTGTTGGAGACGCCGCGGCGATCGTGGCAGGTACTTCAGAGGAAGCGGTCAAAAAAGCTGTAAAGCTGGTCAAGATCAGGTATGAAGTGTTAGAGCCGGTGCTCGATTTCCATAAGGCAAAGGATAATCCGGTTCTTGTTCATCCGGAGGATAACTGGCGCAGCCTCTGTAATGTAGGGGCGGATAATAAGAGAAATCTCTGCGCTACAGGGATCAGCGAGAGCGGTGACATCGAGGCAGTGCTCGCATCCTGCGATTATGTGATCGACCGTGTCTATCATACAAAGGCGAATCAGCAGGCGATGATGGAGACGTTCCGTACCTATACGTATCTGGATGCGTACGGGAGGCTGAACGTTGTATCTTCCACCCAGGTGCCCTTCCATGTGAGACGTATCCTCGCCAATGCGCTGGATATCCCGAAGAGCAGGGTGCGTGTCATCAAGCCCCGTATCGGAGGCGGATTCGGTGCAAAGCAGACGTCTGTATCAGAAGTATATCCGGCGCTTGTCACCTGGAAAACAGGAAAGCCGGCAAAGATCATATTTACGAGGGAGGAGTCGCTGACGGCATCTTCCCCGCGGCATGAGATGGAGATGCATGTCCGCCTTGGCGCTGATAAAGACGGACACATCCGGGGAATCGATCTCCATACTCTGTCAAACACAGGTGCGTATGGCGAACACGGCCCTACAACAGTGGGGCTCTCGGGACATAAGTCGATCCCGCTTTACGGGCAGACGGAAGCATTTCGGTTTACCTATGACGTAGTCTATACGAATGTGATGTCCTCCGGGGCATACCGGGGATATGGCGCGACACAGGGAATATTTGCCGTAGAATCTGCGGTGAACGAGCTGGCTCAGGTGCTGGGCATGGATCCGACTGTCCTGCGTGAAAAGAACCTTGTGCGGGAAGGACAGGTCATGCCGGCGTATTACGGCGAGCGGACGGAGAGCTGTGCTCTTGACCGCTGTCTTGCCCGCGCCAAAGAGATGATCGGATGGGACGAGAAATATCCCTGCCGTGATATGGGAAATGGAAAAGTACGCGGAGTAGGCGTTGCCATGGCGATGCAGGGCTCTGGTATATCCGGCGTAGATACGGGATCAGTTGCCATCAAAGTGAATGACGACGGGTTCTACAGCCTGATGGTCGGCGCGACCGACATGGGGACGGGATGCGATACGATTCTTTCCCAGATGGCGGCAGAGTGTCTGGACTGTGATATAAAAGATATTATTGTCCACGGTGTCGATACGGATACCTCGCCATATGACTGTGGCTCCTATGCGTCCAGTACCACATATGTGACGGGAATGGCTGTAGTCAGGACATGCGAGAAGCTGATAGAAAAGATCTGCCAGCGGGGAGCAGAGTACCTGGGGTGTTCAGTGGATGACGTGGAATTTAACGGCTCAGAGGTCGTCAATTTAAAGACCGGGGAATCCATTACAAGAAAAGACATCGGAAACCGTGTGATGTGCTTCAGCAACGAAGCGCTGTCAGCTTCTGAGGCGTTTTCATCACCGACCTCGCCTCCGCCGTTTATGGCAGGTATTGCCGAGGTTGAGATTGACAAAGAGACGGGCGTAGTAGAGATGATTGATTATGCCGCGGTAGTAGATTGCGGTACTGTGGTGAATCCGAGCCTGGCACGTGTGCAGACAGAAGGCGGGATCGCACAGGGCATCGGCATGGCCCTCTTTGAGGATATTGTGTACAGCCCCAAAGGAAAGAATTACAGCAATTCCTTTATGCAGTATAAGATCCCCAGCCGTCTCGATGTCGGGACGATCCGTGTGGAATTTGAGAGCAGCTACGAGCCTACCGGGCCGTTCGGGGCAAAATCCATCGGAGAGATCGTGATCAACACGCCGTCCCCGGCAATCTCCAATGCGATACAGAACGCGGTGGGAGTGATCATAAGAGAACTGCCGATGACAGCGGAAAAAGTGTATCGCGGTATGAAGGAAATAGAACGTAAGGATCAGTAAAACAGAAATAAGTATGAAAAGCAGCAGGAGCGGCGCACAGTTGGATGTGCGCCGCTCCTTTTACAGATATCAGGGTCTGTTCCCGGTCAGATTATTTTGTCTTTGCTCTGCGGATTGAAAAAGGAAAGATCAGTCGGGTATATATAGCTGTCTCCGATGTCGTGTAAGAGAATGACGTTCAGATGCCCGTTCAGATTTTTCTTGTCCAGCGAGACTGTGTTCGTCAGGCTGCTGAGAGGAAGTCCGCAGGAAGAAGGCAGCCCGTATATGGACAGCGCTTCCCGGATCCTCTCCGGACATCCGGCAGCAGTAAGCCCCTTCTCTTCGGCGAGTTTTGAGATCTGGTACATGCCGATCCCCACAGCTTCCCCGTGGCTCTCCCGCTCATAGTGATAGTACTGTTCGATCGTGTGCGCCAGTGTATGCCCGAAGTTTAAGAGCATCCGGTCCCCGGTATCAAACTGATCCGCCTCCACGACAATACGTTTGATATCGACACATCTGGCTATGATTTCAGGAAGTTCCGGCTTTAAATCCTCAAATGAATTATGGGAGCAGAGCTGGTCAAAAAGCCCTGCGTCTTTGATGCATCCGTATTTGATAACTTCTCCCATGCCGTCTTTTACAAAATGTTCCGGAAGCGTGTCCAGCACATCCGGGTCTATGAGCACCAGCCTGGGCTGGTAAAAAGCGCCTACCAGATTTTTTCCCTGGGGCAGATCGACCGCAACCTTGCCGCCTACGGAAGAGTCTACCTGGGCCAGCAGGGAAGTCGGGATCTGTACGAAGGGAACGCCCCGCAGGTAGCTTGCCGCGGCAAAACCCGCAAGATCTCCGATCACACCGCCGCCAAGAGCGATGATGAGATCGCTTCTCGTGAGTTTTGCATCCAGCAGCGATTTATAAATTGTCGGTAAAGACTGAAAATTCTTTGTCGGCTCCCCGTGGGGCAGCACAAGCGAATGACATTCATAGCTGTTTAAAGAATCCATCACAGTTTTGCCATACAGCGGAAATACATGGTCATCTGAGATGACCATGATCTTCTTCCCTTTAAAAAACTGGGAAACAAACTCGCCGGATCTTTTAAGGATCCCGTTCTCAATAAAAATAGGATATGAATTTTCTTTCAAGTTAACTGTCAATTTCATAATTATTCTCTCCGATAGAAACAACTTTTTTAATTGGGGACGTAGTAAAATTCGATTTTACTACGTCCCCAATTAAAGTTTTACTTTCTTCCTCTTAATTTACAGAATCTTTCCTACAACTTTCGCAATCTGTTTTACCTGCTGTAGAAGTGTATCGTATTTCTCCGGTTTCAGAGACTGAGCTCCGTCGCAGAGCGCGCACTCCGGATTGTTGTGTACTTCGATCATGAGTCCGTCCGCGCCGGCAGCGACGGAAGCCTTTGCCATGGGCTCTACCAGCCACCACTTTCCTCCGGCGTGGCTCGGATCCACGATTACCGGAAGGTGGGTCTTTTTGCGAAGTACCGGGATGCTCTGAAGATCCAGGGTATTTCTTGTGAATGTCTCGAATGTGCGGATTCCGCGTTCGCAGAGGATGACATTTTCGTTTCCGGATGCCATGATATACTCTGCGGACATGATCCATTCTTCGTATGTGGCGTTCAGGCCGCGCTTTAACAGGATCGGGCGGTCGAGCTGTCCGAGCTGTTTGAGCAGGTCGAAGTTCTGCATGTTTCGGGCTCCGATCTGGATCAGATCAACCTTTTCGTTGAAGACATCCAGATACTGTGGTGACATAAGCTCGGTGACGATGGGGAGTCCGGTTTCCTCTTTGACCGCGCAGAGGATGTCCAGCCCCTCCATGCCGAGTCCCTGGAAGGAATAAGGGCTGGTTCTCGGCTTGAACGCACCGCCGCGCAGCATATTTGCGCCGGATGCCTTGACCGCACGCGCTACTTCAAGCACCTGCTCGAAGGATTCCACAGAGCAGGGGCCTGCGATCAGCGCCATGTGCCCGCCGCCGATCCTGACGCCGGATACATCCACGACGGAATCTTCCGGGTGGAAGGCACGGTTTGCCAGTTTGTAAGGTTCCTGCACATGCATGACTTTGTCCACGGAGCTGTCCACCTCGAACAGGCGGGGATCGATCAGCGTGGTATCGCCGATACATCCGATGATCGTCATCTCCGTTCCGCGCACGATATGAGTGTCAAGTCCGCGGTTTTTTACCAGGTTTTCGACCCGGGTGATATTTTCTTCAGAAGTGTGTGGTTTTAATACAATGATCATTCTTGTTTTTCCTCCGGTTTCATTTATAATAGAAAGGAATTAACAGATAAATTCTATCAATAAAAACTTCGCACTGTAAAATTTTAGTTGTTTAAAGTGCGAAAACCATTTGTATCATAAATCATCGAAGTGAGAATGTCAACAGTTTTCAGGAAAGTAGAGTGAAGAATCCAATGAAAAAGAATGTGTCTCATACTGTCAGGAGGGCGCAGAGATTTCCTGTCATATTGATAGGGGAAGCACTTCTGGTCGGCGCCGTGGCGGGGCTGATCGTGCTGTGTTACCGCATTGCTCTGACGTATGCATCTAAGTGGTTAAATGAAATTCTGGGGCTGGTCAGAGGCCATCCGGTGCGGATCATTCTGTGGTTCGCCGTACTGCTTTTGCTGGCATGGATCACAGGCAGGCTGGTAAAATGGGAGCCGATGATCTCCGGCAGCGGTATCCCGCAGGTGGAAGGAGAAGTGCTGGGCAAATTAAAGCAGGATTGGAAACGCGTCCTGCCGGCGAAATTTGCAGGGGGCTTCCTCTGTCTGCTCGGCGGGCTGTCCCTGGGCAGAGAAGGCCCGTCGATCCAGCTGGGCGCCATGGGAGGCCAGGGAGTCTCCCGGCTTCTGGACCGGGGAAAGACGGAGGAGCGGTATCTGATGACCTGCGGAGCGAGCGCGGGGCTTGCGGCGGCATTTCATGCACCCCTTGCGGGGATGATGTTTGCGCTGGAGGAAATACATAAAGGGTTTTCCGTCAGCCTGCTTGTCTCGGTCATGACTGCTTCCGTCACGGCGGACTTTATCTCTTCCCATATTATGGGGCTGGATCCGGTGTTTACTTTCCGGCTGGAACACGTACTGCCGCAGGATCACTACTGGATGCTCCTGATCCTTGGAGTCATCCTGGGGCTGATGGGCGCCTTCTATAATAAGGCGATGTTAAAGGCGCAGGATCTGTACAAAAAACCGAAGCGGCTCAATGAGACCGGAAGGCTTGCCGTTGCCTTTCTGGCGGCAGGGGTTCTGGGGCTTGTCATGCCGTCTGTCCTGGGGAGCGGCGGCGACCTCATTGTCTCTCTCACAAATGGAGAGATGGCGCTGCAGCTTGTCGTCCTCACCTTTGTGGTAAAATTCCTTTTCTCTGCGGTCAGTTTCGGGTCAGGGGCGCCGGGCGGTATCTTTTTCCCGCTGCTGGTGCTCGGTGCGATGATCGGCGGTATCTTCGCCATGGCAGGCGTTCAATGGTTCGGTCTGGATCCGGCATATATCAATAATTTTATACTCCTCTCCATGGCGGGGTATTTTACGGCGATCGTCCGTGCGCCGATCACGGGGATCATCCTGATCTTTGAAATGTCCGGATCAGTCAGCCAGATGCTGTCTCTTGCGGTCATATCCGTGGCGGCATATATTACGGCTGTGCTGGTGCGTTCCGAGCCCATCTACGAGAGCCTGCTCGGACGTATCCTTGCCGGCCGGCGGGGAGACAGCCGGGCCGGTGGGAGCACTGAGGGATCTGCGTCAGGCGAGAAGGCGGCGAACCACTCCGCGGCAGGCGGGCAGAAGGTGCTGAGCGAGTTTGTTATCATGGGAGGCTCTGTTCTGGAGGGGCGTACCGTGATGGAGATCAACTGGCCGAATAACTGTCTTCTGATCGCGCTGGAAAGGGAAGGAAGAGAACTTATTCCCCGGGGCAGGACAAAGCTTCAGGCGGGCGACCGTCTCACCGTGATGACGGATGAAAGGGATGCCGGATATATACATGACAAAATGGAAAACTTATGTTATACTTCATTTTAGCCAGAGAAAATCAAAGGAGTCCATACAAAAAATGAAAAGAGTATTACTTAAATTGAGCGGGGAAGCCCTCGCAGGCGATAAAAAGACAGGATTTGACGAGGCAACCTGCATCGGGGTGGCAAAACAGGTAAAAAAACTGGTGGATGACGGCATCCAGGTTGCGATCGTGACAGGCGGCGGAAATTTCTGGAGAGGAAGGACAAGCGAGACGATCGACCGGACGAAAGCGGATCAGATTGGTATGCTTGCGACGGTGATGAACTGTATCTATGTATCCGATATCTTCCGCTATGCGGGGATGCGCACAGAAGTGTTCACTCCGTTTGTCTGCGGTTCATTTACTTCCCTGTTTTCAAAGGACGCGGCAGTGTCTGCCCTTGAGGATGGCAAGGTGGTATTCTTCGCAGGCGGAACGGGACACCCTTACTTTTCCACAGATACGGGTGCAGTCCTCAGAGCTGTTGAGATCGAGGCAGATGCCATGCTGCTGGCGAAGGCGATCGACGGCATCTATGACAGCGATCCGAAGGTGAATCCGGAGGCAGTGAAGTATGACGAGGTTACTATCCAGGAAGTGATCGACAAGAGACTGGCAGCGGTAGACCTTACGGCGTCGATCCTGTGCCTTGAAAATAAAATGCCGATGCTTGTGTTCGGGCTGGATGCAGAAAACAGTATCGTGAATACAATGAGCGGAAACTTTACCGGAACAAAAGTAACAGTGTAGGAGGATTTCAACGATGAATGAAAAAGTGACTGTGTATGACGGAAAAATGACAAAAACGATCAATAACCTTGATGGCGAACTTGCAACGATCCGTGCCGGACGCGCCAATCCGCATGTGCTGGACAAGCTGACTGTCGATTATTACGGAGCTCCGACTCCGATCCAGCAGGTGGCGAATGTATCGGTGCCTGAGGCGAGGATGATCCAGATCCAGCCGTGGGAGAAGAGTATGCTCAAGGCGATCGAGAAAGCGATCCTCACATCGGATATCGGGATCAACCCGACCAATGACGGCGCATCGATCCGTCTTGTTTTTCCGGAGCTTACAGAGGAGCGCAGAAAAGAGCTTGCAAAAGATGTAAAGAAAAAGGGCGAAGCTGCAAAAGTGGCAGTCCGCAACATCCGCCGCGACGGCAATGTGGCGTTCAAAAAGCTCAAGGGGACAGAGATCTCAGAGGACGGGATCAAAGATCTGGAAGATGAGCTCCAGAAGCTGACAGATAAGTATATCGCAAAGATCGATAAGATGATCGAAGCAAAATCGAAAGAGATCATGACAGTATAACATGACAGTGTAAACGTAAAATATCTGAAATGATCGGGAAATTAAGAAGGGGGCTTTCTGTGTTAAGCCCCCTTTGCATTGCAATACAGTCTTTACATAATGGGAAAGACCGATTTCTGGTTATAATAAATGATGAGAGGAAGAGACAATGAAAGTACCGCAGCATATTGCGATTATATTGGACGGCAACGGGCGCTGGGCAAAAGCAAAAGGAATGCCGAGGAACTACGGGCATGCACAGGGAAGTAAAAACGTGGAGCGGATCTGTGAGGAAGCATGGCGCATGGGGATCAAATATCTGACAGTCTATGCCTTCTCCACAGAGAACTGGAAGCGCCCGGATGAAGAAGTGGCAGCACTGATGAAGCTTCTCCGCAGCTATATGAAAACCTGCCTGAAGACGGCAGCGAAAAATGACATGAAAATACGGGTGATCGGAGATATCGACGCGCTGGACGAGGATATCAGAAGCCGGATCCGCGAACTTGAGGCGGCGACAGTGAACAACGGCGGTCTGAATTTTACGATCGCCCTAAACTACGGCAGCAGGGACGAACTGACCCGCGCAGCCAGGAAGATGGCGGCTGACTGCCGGGAGGGCAGGCTGGTGGCGGAGGACATTGATGAGGCTGTATTTGAATCTTATCTGGATACACATGGGATTCCGGATCCCGACCTTTTGATACGGACGAGCGGCGAGCAGAGGCTGTCCAATTACCTGCTCTGGCAGCTTGCGTATTCGGAGTTCTATTTTACAGATGTGCCGTGGCCTGACTTTACAAAAGAGGAACTTGTAAAAGCGGTCGGGGAGTTCAATCACCGGCACAGGAGATTCGGCAAAGTAGAGGAGGCATAGTATGTTTAAGACACGTCTGTTGAGCGGGATACTTCTGATGGTCATAGCGCTTGTTACGCTGATCGTGGGAGGAGAACTCCTGTTTGCTGTACTGTTCCTGATCAGCCTGATCGGCATGACGGAGCTGTACAGAGTATTTGGGATCGAAAAAAAAGCCCCGGGCATCGTGGGCTATATCTTTGCCGTACTGTATTACGGGCTGATCTATTTTGAACCGCAGTTAGAGGGGGAGAAGATCACCTGGTTCATGCTGCTTTTCATGGCGTATCTGATCTGTCAGATGGCTGTGCTTGTATTTGCCTATCCGAGATACAACACCCAGCAGATCTTCGCGGCATTTTTCGGACTGTTTTATGTGGCTGTGATGCTTTCATATATCTATCAGACCAGGCTGCTGCCAGGCGGGATCTTTACGGTCTGGCTGGTGTTTGTCAGCTCCTGGGGGTGTGATACCTGCGCCTACTGTGTGGGAATGCTGATAGGAAAGCATAAGATGGCTCCTGTTCTGAGCCCGAAGAAATCAGTGGAAGGCGGGATCGGAGGGATCCTGGGCGCCGCCCTGATCGGCGTGCTGTACGCACTGGCGATCAATCACTGGGGGAACGCAGGAGCAAATGTCTTTACCTATGCGCTTATCGGAGCTGTGGGAGGGGTAATCTCTCAGATCGGTGATCTGGCTGCATCCGCGATCAAGAGATACCATAATATCAAAGATTACGGGAAACTGATCCCGGGACACGGTGGAATCCTGGACCGGTTCGACAGTGTCATTTTTACCGCTCCTATCATATATTATCTTGCAGTCCTTCTGTAATTCCGGATCAGGCGTACTCCGGAAGCGGACGCACTGTTCCATGATTAGAAATGAGGTTAAACACATATGAAAAAAATTGCCATACTGGGATCGACAGGTTCTATCGGTACGCAGACACTTGAGATCGTGCGTACCAACGGGGATATAAAAGTGACTGCTCTTTCGGCGGGAAAGAATATCGGCCTTCTCGAGAAACAGATCCGGGAATTTCGGCCGAAGCTGGCCGCTGTCTGGAGCGAAGAGCTCGCCGGGGAACTGCGGGAGCGTGTCAGGGATCTTGACGTAGAGATCGCCTGCGGCATGGATGGGCTTCTGGCAGTGGCGGCAGAACAGGAATCCGAGATCCTTGTGACGGCTATTGTCGGGATGATCGGCATCCTGCCGACCATCGAGGCGATCCGGGCAGGAAAAGACATTGCCCTGGCAAACAAAGAGACACTGGTGACTGCCGGACATATTATCATGCCTCTTGCGAGGGAGCATCATGTCTCCATCCTTCCTGTAGACAGTGAGCACAGCGCGATTTTTCAGTCGCTCCAGGGAGGTCAGGAAAAGGCGCTCCACAAGATCCTCCTGACCGCGTCAGGCGGTCCGTTCCGCGGGAAGAAGAGAGAGGAACTGGAAAACATACAGGTTGAGGACGCCCTGAAACATCCGAACTGGGAGATGGGACGGAAGATCACTATCGATTCTTCTACTATGGTAAACAAAGGGCTGGAAGTGATCGAGGCAAAGTGGCTGTTTGGCGTTACGGTGGATCAGATCCAGGTCGTGGTCCAGCCGCAGAGCATCATCCACTCTATGGTGGAATATGAGGACGGCGCGGTGATCGCACAGATGGGGACTCCGGATATGAAGCTCCCGATCCAGTATGCGCTCTACTATCCCGAACGGAGATTCCTGCCGGGCGACAGACTTGATTTCAGTACGCTCAGCCAGATCACATTTGAACAGCCGGATATGGAGACATTTTACGGTCTGAAGCTGGCATTTGAGGCGGGGAGAAAAGGCGGATCCCTTCCGACGGTATTAAATGCCGCCAACGAGAGGGCGGTGGCGCTGTTCCTTGACCGGAAGATCCGATACCTTGAAATTCCGGAAATCATCGCCTCCTGTATGGAAGCGCACAGGATCATTGAGGATCCCGGCGTGGATGAGATACTAAAGACAGAGCAGGAGACATATGAATTTATTAAAAACAGGTGGTAATACATGGGCATAATTATTGCAATCCTACTTTTCAGCTTTATTATTATATTTCACGAGCTGGGGCATTTCCTTCTTGCAAAGGCAAACGGCATCCGTGTAGATGAGTTTTCCCTGGGGCTTGGGCCCACGCTGATCGGAAAACAGATCGGAGATACTTTTTTCAGCATCAAGCTGCTGCCTTTCGGGGGAGCCTGCATGATGGGGGAGGATGATACCGATGATATGTCGGAGGGCAGCTTTAACAGCAAGTCGGTCTGGGCAAGGATGTCGGTGATCGCAGCCGGTCCTGTCTTTAACCTGCTTCTTGCCTGGATATTCTGTGTGATACTGATCGGGGCGACCGGGTATCAGTCCACAGAGATCACAGATGTGCTCGACGGTTATTCTGCGCAGGAGGAAGGGATGCAGTCGGGCGATGTGATCAAAGAGATCAACGGGCGGAATGTACACATCTGGGATGACGTGAGACTGTATACGGTCACACATCCCAATGACGCGCCTTATGAAATCGTGTATGAGAGAGACGGGAAAGAATACACTGCGTCGATAGAACCCCGGCAGCTGGAGGGAGACGCATCTCCCCTTCTGGGAGTGACCAGCGAGAATATCGAACGACCAGGCATCCTGGGTTCTATGCAGTACGGATTCTATAAGATGAAGTACTGGATCAATTATGCTCTTGACAGCCTGCGGATGCTCGTTACCGGACAGGTCGGGATACAGGATATGTCCGGACCGGTCGGGATCGTAAATGTAGTGGATGATGTGTATCAGGCTTCCGCTCCTGCCGGTATTGCGGCTGTGGTGTTAAGCCTTATGAATTTCGGGACGTTCCTGTCGGCAAACTTGGGCGTGGTCAATCTGCTCCCGCTGCCGGCATTGGACGGAGGCAGGCTCGTCTTTCTGATCGTGGAGGCGGTCCGCCGCAGGCGCATCCCGCCGGAGAAAGAGGGAATGGTGCATTTTGCCGGGTTTGCACTGCTCATGGTGCTCATGGTCGTGGTGATGTATAACGACATCATGAAACTGTTCTAAATGCCGGATTCTGCATATATAATGAATAGATCATATTTATGCAGGAGAGGGATATGAAACAGATACGGGCAATGCAGGAAGATGCGTCGGGAACAGGGACGCTCCAGATCAATGTGACGTCCCTTACGGATTCCCGGCCCATCGCAGAAGCGCAGATATCAATATCATATACGGGAGTGCCGGAGAGGACGCTGGAGCGGGTGTCCACAGATTCTTCCGGACAGAGTGAGATACTTGAGCTGGACGCGCCGCCCGAAGAGTGGAGCCTTGATCCCGATAACGAGAGGCAGCCCTATTCGGAGTATACATTAGATGTGAGCGCTCCCGGATTTGAACCTGTGAGCATAGCGGGAACAGAAATACTTGCAAATGTAAAAGCGATCCAGAACGTGCGTATGAGACCAAGTGATACAGGCGGGGAAGAAGAGGAAGTGTTCGTCATCCCCGCCCATACTTTATATGGGGAGTATCCGCCGAAGATCGCGGAAGATGAGATCAAGCCGGTCAATGAATCGGGGGAGATCGTCCTCAGCCGTGTGGTAGTCCCGGAGTATATCGTGGTGCATGACGGTTCGCCAAGGGATACGACAGCGCAGAATTATTATGTAAAGTACAAAGATTACATTAAAAATGTAGCCTCCAGTGAGATCTATGCTACCTGGCCGAAAAATACGATACGTGCAAATATACTGGCGATCATGTCATTTACCCTTAACCGTGTATATACGGAATGGTACAGAAACCGGGGATATGATTTTACGATCACCTCGTCCACTGCCTTTGACCACAAATGGATACCGGAGCGCAACGTATACGACACGATATCCGAAATCGTGGATGAACTGTTTGCCAACTATCTGTCCAGACCAAATGTACGGCAGCCGATCCTGACCCAGTACTGTGACGGAAGGAGGGTGAGCTGCCCGGACTGGATGACACAGTGGGATTCAAAAGAACTCGGAGACCAGGGAATGTCCGCCATTGAGATCCTCCGCTATTTCTACGGGGATGATATGTATATCAATACCGCGGAGGAAATATCAGGCATACCGGCGTCCTGGCCGGGGTATACTCTCGAGGAGGGATCAAGCGGCGCGAAAGTCCGGCAGATGCAGGAAGAGTTAAATGTAATAGCAGAAGCATACCCTGCGCTGCCGACGATTACCGCCGACGGTATTTACGGCCCTGCGACTGAGGAGGCAGTGCGTCAGTTCCAGTCGGTGTTCGGGCTTCCGGTTACCGGGAAGACGGATTATCCGACCTGGTACAAGATATCAGAGATCTATGTGGGAGTTTCCAGGATCGCGGAACTTACGTAGACAGAAACATACTGTGGAACAGAACCCTTACAGAGTTCAGAGAGGAGTTTTATGGCAGAGAGAAGACGGAGAAGACGCCGGCGCAGGAAAAACGGCTGCATCGCCGGGCTCGTGATCATGATCGCTCTCGGCGCGGCAGCGGCATACGGCATTCCGTGGGCTGTCAGGCAGTACGGCGCCGGAGTGCGGGAGACATTCAGCCATACAGTGGAAAACGCAGTCAATGCGCTGCAGGCGGATCAGGCGGAGTTCCCGGAACTGACGGTGACAGATAATGAGGTGTCAGGACTTTTCTATTACAGCCAGTTAGAGGAGAAGGATCAGACGGTCTACCGGGAGCTGATGCAGGGAGTCAGTGAGATGGACGACTGTATCCTGCTCCATGCGGGCAGAGAGGATCATCCGGAGAAGGTATATGAATCCCTGCTCTTTGACTGTCCGGAATTTTTCTGGTGCGACGGAAGCTCCCAGATGACAGTATATGAAGATTACACAGAATTTTATCCGTCGTATTCCTGCTCCGCGGAGGAAAAGGAACAAAGACAGAGTGAGATCGATGCGGCTTCCCGAGCCTGTCTGGAAGGAATCAGCCCGTCAGCGTCGGAATATGACAGGATCAGATATATCTACGAATATCTGGTCAATACGGTAGACTATAATGAAGAAGCGCCGGACAACCAGAATATCTACAGCGCCCTGGTCGGGAAAAGTTCGGTCTGTGCAGGCTATTCCAGGGCGGCCCAGTATCTTCTGAGACAGACAGGAGTCGAGTGCATCTATGTGGTGGGTACGGCGCGGGGACAGGAAGCACACGCATGGAACATCGTAAACTGCGGCGGGAAGTATTATCAGATGGACGTGACGTTCGGGGATCCGGTATTTTTATCTTCCGGGGAGGGAGAAACCATCCCGGGAAACATCATCTATTATGATTATCTGTGCTGTACCGATGCCCGGATCGCGGCGGATCATGTCCAGAGCACGGATGTTTCCTACCCGGAGTGCGTTTCTGACGATCTGGACTATTATAAGATGAACGGGATGTATTATGAATCATACGATCCCCAGATCCTGCTCAATGCCATGACAGACAGCATCTATGCACAGCAGGAAATGTTTGTCTGCAAGTTCCCCGACGGGGCGGTGTACGCGCAGGCAAGAGACGGCATGATCGGGGAGCTTTTCCCGCGGGCAGCCCGGACTCTGGGCGAAGAATACGGGCTGGAAAGCGTGAAATATACTTATATTGAAGACACAGACCACAACAAACTTACTGTACTCTGGGACTACGGTCAGGGAAACTGAACACGGTATTATCAGCAGAGGTTTTGAATATTTAGAAGTATTTATGAGTTGAATTATGATCTCACTTGTAGTATAATTTTTACAATTTGAGAACGAGGGCGCTCTGGATGAAAAGACTCCAAGAGTGCCTTTGCTATGTCAAAGTGATTTTACGAAGGGAAAGGGTGAACAGATGAAGGCGTTTCTAATATTGGAAGATGGCACAGTATTTACTGGAACAAGTATTGGATCTACCCGCGAATGTATCAGCGAGATCGTTTTTAATACTTCGATGACAGGTTACCTGGAGGTGCTGACAGACCCCTCTTATGCTGGTCAGGCAGTGGTCATGACCTATCCTCTGATCGGGAACTACGGGATCACCCCGGACATGGAGTCAAAAAAAGCATGGCCGGATGGATATATTGTAAGGGAACTGTCCAGGATGCCGAGCAACTTCAGGTGTGAGGGTACGATACAGGATTTCCTGAAAGAGCAGGATATACCGGGAATTGCGGGCATTGATACCCGCGCGCTCACCAAGATCCTGCGCGAGAAGGGTACGATGAACGGAATGATCACTACGAATGAGGATTACTGCCTGGATGAGATCCTTCCGAAACTGAAAGCATACACGGTAGGAGACGTTGTCTCTAAAGTGACATGTTCTGAAAAATACGTGCTGGATGGAGACGGCCCGAAAGTTGCACTTCTTGATCTGGGAGCGAAGAATAATATTGCGAAGTCTCTGAACGACCGCGGCTGCGAGGTGACGGTTTATCCCGCGCACACTCCTGCGGAGGAGATCATAGCTTCACAGCCCGACGGTATTATGTTATCAAACGGCCCCGGAGATCCGGCAGACTGCACATCTATTATTGAAGAAATCAGAAAACTGTACAATACAGACATCCCGATCTTCGCCATCTGCCTGGGACATCAGCTCATGGCACTTGCCACGGGTGCGTCGACTCACAAGTTGAAATACGGACACAGGGGAGGAAACCATCCGGTAAAAGACATGGAGACGGGGAGAGTTTACATCTCATCCCAGAACCACGGCTATGTGGTGGACGAATCTTCTGTAGATCCGAAGGTGGCGGTTCCGGCATTCTGTAATGTAAATGACGGCACCAACGAGGGACTGGCATATGCCGGAAAGAACATCTTTACGGTGCAGTTCCATCCGGAGGCATGCCCCGGCCCTCAGGATTCCGGGTATCTGTTTGACAAGTTTATTGGAATGATGAAAGGAGCGAAATAATGCCAAGAGATTTAAGTATTAAGAAAGTACTGGTCATCGGTTCCGGCCCGATCGTGATCGGACAGGCAGCCGAGTTTGATTATGCGGGAACTCAGGCATGCCGTTCCTTGAAAGAAGAAGGGATCGAGGTCGTACTGCTCAACTCCAATCCGGCGACGATCATGACAGATAAAGATATCGCGGACAGCGTGTATATCGAGCCGCTGACTGTGGAAGTGGTAGAGCAGCTCATCAAAAAGGAAAAACCGGACAGCGTGCTCCCTACTCTGGGAGGACAGGCGGGGCTGAACCTTGCCATGGAGCTGGAAGAGAAAGGATTCCTGAAGGAAAACGGCGTGCGCCTCATCGGAACCACATCGGAGACGATCAAAAAGGCGGAGGACCGTCTGGAGTTCAAGGCGACGATGGAGAAGATCGGCGAGCCGGTCGCTGCGTCCCTTGTCGTGGAAAGCGTGGACGACGGACTTGCATTTGCCAATAAGATCGGCTATCCGGTCGTGCTCCGTCCGGCATATACTCTGGGAGGAAGCGGCGGAGGAATCGCGCACGACTCCCATCAGCTTGTGGAGATACTGGAGAACGGCCTCCGTCTCTCGAGAGTGGGACAGGTGCTTGTAGAGCGCTGTATCGCCGGGTGGAAAGAGATTGAGTATGAGGTGATGCGCGACAGCAAAGGAAACTGCATCACCGTATGTAATATGGAAAATATAGACCCTGTCGGCGTCCACACAGGCGACAGTATCGTAGTTGCCCCATCCCAGACACTGGGAGACAAGGAGTACCAGATGCTCCGTACTTCCGCGCTGAATATCATCAGCGAGCTGAACATCACAGGCGGATGCAACGTGCAGTACGCCCTGAACCCGGATTCTTTCGAGTACTGCGTGATCGAGGTGAATCCCCGTGTGAGCCGTTCTTCCGCGCTGGCGTCGAAAGCGACGGGATATCCGATCGCAAAAGTGTCAGCGAAGATCGCCCTGGGCTATACGCTGGACGAGATCAGGAATGCGATCACACAGAAAACATATGCAAGTTTTGAGCCGATGCTGGACTATGTTGTAGTGAAGCTCCCGCGTCTGCCGTTTGATAAATTTATCAGCGCCAAGAGAACGCTGACCACACAGATGAAAGCGACCGGCGAGGTCATGAGTATCTGCAACAACTTTGAAGGCGCCCTGATGAAAGCGATCCGCTCCCTGGAGCAGCATGTGGACTGCCTGATGTCCTATGACTTTACAGGGCTGTCGGACGATGAGCTGCTCGAGCAGCTTGCGATCGTGGACGACATGCGTATGTGGAAGATCGCGGAAGCGCTCCGCAGGGGGATCGACTATGATACGATCTTCAATATTACGAAAGTGGACAAGTGGTTCATCGATAAATTCGCGATCATCGTTGAGATGGAAAAGGCGCTGAAAGAGCAGGAGCTTACGCCGGAACTTCTCCGCGAGGCCAAACGGATCGAGTTTCCGGACAACGTGATCGCGCGCCTGACCGGAAAGAGCGAGAGAGAGATCCATGACATGCGCCATGCAAACGGCATTGTGGCGGCATACAAGATCGTGGATACGTGCGCTGCGGAGTTCGCTGCGGAGACGCCTTACTATTACTCTGTATACGGCAGTGAAAATGAGGTGGAAAAGACCGAAGGGAAGAAGAAAGTACTCGTTCTCGGATCCGGTCCGATCCGTATCGGACAGGGAATCGAGTTTGATTTCTGCTCTGTTCACTGTACCTGGGCGTTTTCAAAAGAAGGGTATGAGACGATCATCGTCAATAACAACCCGGAGACGGTAAGTACAGACTTTGACATTGCGGACAAGCTGTATTTTGAGCCTCTCACACCGGAAGATGTGGAGAGTATCGTGGATATTGAGAAACCGGACGGCGCGGTCGTCCAGTTCGGAGGCCAGACCGCCATCAAACTGACAGAGGCGCTCATGAAGATGGGAGTGCCGATCCTCGGCACATCTGCGGAAAATGTGGACAAGGCGGAGGACAGGGAGCTCTTCGACGAGATCCTTGAAGAGTGCGAGATCCCGCGTCCCACAGGCGGTACGGTATTTACCGCGGAGGAAGCAAAAGAGGTGGCGAACAGGCTGGGATATCCGGTGCTTGTACGTCCGTCCTACGTGCTCGGCGGACAGGGAATGCAGATTGCCATTAATGACAATGATATCGATCAGTTCATTGGCATCATCAACCGCATTGCCCAGGATCATCCGATTCTTGTAGACAAGTATCTCCAGGGAAAGGAGATCGAGGTAGATGCTGTATGCGACGGCACGGATATCCTGATCCCGGGGATCATGGAGCATATCGAGCGCGCAGGCATCCACTCCGGCGACAGTATCTCCGTCTATCCTGCCCAGAGCCTCAGTGAAGGAGCAAAGGCAAAGATCGCGGAATATACCCGCCGTCTGGCAAGATCCCTGCACGTGATCGGCATGATCAACATCCAGTTTATCGTCTGCGGCGAGGATGATGTTTATGTGATCGAGGTCAACCCCCGTTCCAGCCGTACAGTGCCGTATATCAGCAAGGTGACGGGTATCCCGATCGTGCCTCTGGCGACGCAGGTCATCATCGGAAAGAAGATAAAAGAACTGGGCTATACTCCGGGGCTTCAGCCGGAGGCAGACTATGTGGCTGTAAAGATGCCGGTATTCTCCTTTGAGAAAATCCGTGGCGCAGACATCAGCCTGGGGCCGGAGATGAAGTCTACAGGCGAGTGCCTCGGCATTGCAAAAACCTTTGACGAGGCGCTGTACAAAGCGTTTATCGGGGCAGGGGTCAAGCTGCCGAAGTTCAAAAATATGATCATGACAGTCCGCGACGAGGATCAGCCGGAAGCGGTGGAGATCGGGCGCAGGTTTGCAGCCATCGGCTACCATATCTTTGCGACCAGCGGCACTGCCAGGGCGTTGAATGAGTCTGGAGTAAAGGCGACTCCGGTGCGCAAGATCGAACAGGAATCCCCGAACCTTCTCGATCTGATCCTGGGACACAAGATCGACCTTGTCATCGATATCCCGGCGCAGGGTGCAGAGCACTCCAAAGACGGATTTATCATCCGCAGGAACGCCATCGAGACAGGCGTCAATGTGCTGACTGCCATCGATACCGCAGAGGCGCTGATCACAAGTCTTGAAAATACAGATATCAAGAAGCTGACACTGATCGATATCGCGACAGTATAAAGGCTTTCGGTAATACGCACAGATACTTGACGCATGTCAGGTATCTGTGCTAATTTTTTCTTAATCAAAAATCTACGATAAATATGCAGGAGGCAGCAATGGGGATATCGTTATATTACAGGGAAGAAGGGGAAGGCTTCCCGCTGATCCTCCTCCACGGAAACGGGG
>DXEY01000116.1 GCA_019114745.1 Candidatus Mediterraneibacter colneyensis
CACGCATTTTCCGCAAAAATATCATTCGTTGCTGTGAAGCCAAGCGCCCTCAAATATTTAATAAAAAATACAGCGGTAGTTCTTGTGTTTCCTTCCCCGAATATATGAATTTGCCACAGTCTTGAAACAAAAACAGCAAGATGATGGATAATCTCATCCATTGAAAGCCAAAGATAAGACTATCGTGCCTGTACCCCCTCAAACAGAGCAATAAAGCAGGCAAAATCCCCGATCCGCTTTCGATCGTCAGACAATCGTTCTCTCCACTGTTTTCCCGCCTCCCCCTCCAGGCGGGCAATACTTCCCAGTGAAGCGATAAAAGCATCATGCGCGGTGGTCCGGGAAGGATCTTTCTCCCTTTTTTCCGCCGTTGAAAGCAGGTTCCATCCTGCACGGATATTAGCATATTTGACCGCTCTTGCTTTCATATCTTTATACATACCTGCAATATCCTCGTCTCTTCGATCGATATTAGCCTCCATTACATGATAAATTTCTTCAGCCTCTGCATATGTCAGTATCTCGGCCATTGTCTTTCCCTCCTCCCATATCTTTCCATAATACATGGATATCACAATATTGCTATTATTATTTATTCTTTCAGAGGTCAGGCACAGGGGCAGACGCGATCCCGCATTAAATCACATCTGTCCCTGTGCGAAACTATCTGCTTCCCGCCGGTTCCTCTTCAGAAAATGCTTTTAAGCTCACCAGTTCCTTGGTCTGTGATGATAGTTCCATGATCTGTTGATCTGGTCATTCACACCGCCTGTAATAGCATTCATGATACCAACTGCCGCAGCAATCGCAAGGATCACAACACCGAACAGCATCAGTATGAATGCAACCACACTCACCTTGATCAGGATCAGTACGACCTTGATTACCTTTTCCCCTGTCGAAAGCTCCGCCATTCTTCCATGGTTCGCTTTCTTCACTTTATTCATAGCGCTGCGCAATTTTTCCGAAAACGTCATTTCACTTACCTCTCTGTATTCGACATGATTTGATTGAAATAATGTTACGTTGGCCCGGCCGTGAGGACTACTCGATGTAACCTTCATCAACAATCAGGTTGCCGCCGTTCGCAGCTTCCACTGCAAGTTTGTCACAGCGTTCATTCAGCGGATTTTTATTGTGGCCTTTCACCCAGTTCAGGCTGACCGAATGCAGGCTTTTAACTTCCACAAACCGTTTCCAGAGATCTGTATTTTCGACCGGCTTGTTATCCGCCTTTTTCCAGCCCCTCTTGATCCATGTTTCCAGATAATTGTTTGCATTATCAACTACATACTTTGAATCAGAATAGAGCTCTACTTCACAGGATCCTTCAAGCATCTCAAGGGCTTTGATAACCGCTCTGAGTTCCATGCGGTTGTGCGTAGTCCGTTCATACCCCTGAGAGCACTCCTGCTCATGAACATTTCCCTCTTCATCCGAATACCGGATAATGATCCCGTATCCTCCGCGTCCAGGACCCGGATCTCCAGGGCATGCTCCATCAGTGTAAACGAGTGTTTTTTCATTTACCATAGTTTTCATCCTCCTTATTGGATTTTTATATTTATTTTATCGGATATTTTTCATCCGGTAAAACCTTATTTATCTACCTGGAAATTCACAGTTGCCGGCAGGGTTCCAGATAACTTTTCCACTCTGCAGGGTTTCTGTCCTCTGGTAAAAAGATAAGCTTCATTGATCGGCATATCTAAGATCGTATTAACCGACCTGTTAAGCTTTACGGAAATATAGCGGGCAGTCTCGACGTCCTGACCTCCGAGATAAAGGCAATTATCGCAGTTATTAATGATCGTGCGCGCCTTTTCAGTTCCGTACATGGAGTTAAGCTGGGTGATACTCTGCAGGATGATACTGACATAAATCTCTCTTGAACGTATGACCGAAATAATCTTATCAAAATCAGGTATGACAGTATTTGCCGCGAAATCATCCAGAATGATCCTCACCGGAACTTTCAACCGTCCGTCTCCGTAATCTTTGTCCGCGCTCCTGCACAACGCATGGAACGCCTGCGTATATATAAGATTCAGGAATTTGTCCTGCGAGCGATCCATATCGCTGATATTCAGAAACAGCACTGTCTTTTTCCTTCCCATCTCGGCAAAGTCGATCTGGCGGGGATGCTGTGCAAATTTCATCGTTCCTGCTGTGATAAAGCCGTTCAGCTTTTCAGCTATGATAAGCTGTATGCACCCTTGTGTAGTCCTTGCCTCTTTCCCTTTTTCAAACATGCGCCACCTTTTAATCGCCACACTATCCGGCTTCACTGCTTCCCATTCCTTAAACATCCTCTGCAGGACATCGCTGCCTAACAGAGCAGCGACTTTCGCGACACTGCCAAAATGGTGTTCTTCCTCCGGAAGCGCCTCCATTACGTATGCGATCAGTGCTTCCACCTGCATCCTTGCCGCATAATCCCAATACGGATCTTTCGATGTTTCGATCGGGCAGACCGCAGCCGCTATCATCATAATATCCTGTTCATTGTAGCTGTCCGTTTCCTCGTCATAGCGGATAGCCGAAAGCGGATTATAACCCATCGGCGAATCGATCATGTCTACAAAATCCAGCATCCAGACCTGATAGCCTTCTTTTTCAAGACTTGAGCCAAATTCCCGGAAAAGAGAACCTTTTGTGTCCGCTACAATGATACTTTCGCTGGCACACATCAGATTTGGCTTTACATATCCTCTTGTTTTTCCCGAGCCACTCACTCCGATGATCAGATCATTATTGTTAATACCTGTAACCCACGTATTATTATTCATCCACTTATCCTTTGCAAGGATACGGTATGTATCTCGCCTTTTCTTCATCAGGCACACCTCCTATAACTGTGTGATAATCCGGTCTGCAAGTCCAAACTCTATCGCCTCTTCCGCATAGAAATAGGTATCTCTTGCGGTATATTCCAATATTTCCTCCTTTGTCCTGTGCGTGTGTTCCGAGAGGATCCCCGCAATGATATCCCGCGTATTCATCAGGTCTTTCACCTTTGAATCCAGGTAAAGAGCGCTTCCTTTCATACCATTTCCCGCGATCAGAGGATCGTGTATCATCACTCTCGAATGAGCCAGCATTTCCCGCTCGTTCCCTGCCGCGAGCAGAACCGCCCCCATGCTGGCTGCCAGCCCCATACACACGGTACGTATCGGGCATCTGACCGCCTTCATCACATCGTAGAGGGCAAGTCCGCTGGAAACCTCTCCGCCCGGACTGTTAATATAAATCGTGATTTCTCCGGCCGGATCCTGTCTCTCCAGATATCTGAGCTGAAGTATCAGTGAATTTACTGATTCTTCATTAACAGAGCCTACACATTCCACTTCCCGGTGCATCAGCATCTCGTCTCGGATCGTATGAACAAAATAGCCGTTGCAAGTCTCTTTGATAATATTAGGTATCTGCATTAGAACTCCCTCCAATCTGTTTATCTGTAAATTATCTTTGTCTCAGTCGAATGGCAGTCCGTCGTCCGGCAGTTCTTCCATCATATCAACTTCACTCCACTCAATGTTCTCCGACATCCGGGCAAAAGGAAGAATAAATAGTCTGTATACATGACTAAACCATATCAGACGGGTTTTGTCCTCAAAGTTATTTTCAAAATATCTGTTCAGTGTATCGTTTTGGTCATAAGATGTACGAAACGGATATTCCCTCGCCAGCTCTTCAAGCCCCGGGGCTTCCATGATCCTCATGATACTGCCCAGATATTCCTGAATCCCGATTGCCTCAGCCCCTTTTTTTACAAAATCTCCAGCAAAGACTGTCTGTGGATTTTCCCCCGTTCCGGCAATGCTGATCTGTTCATCCAACGGTATCCTCGAAATATGATTTCTTGTCATGTTACATCGCCTCCTTTTTTCTTTGCTCGATCGGCACCAGATAAACCATAACCTTCATAAGCTGTCTGTCGGGAAGCAAGCCTTCCGGCAATTCCTCACACTTCTGCCTGATTCTCCGGCATACTTCTCCAAACGGGATATAGGCTCCCTCATAACTGTCTATCCCCAACAGATCGATAATTTCCTTTGCGCATCTGTATGGCATATCTGGAGTGAAATGACATATATAGTCTTCCAGAGACATTCCACAGATTTTGTTCAAGACATCCGTCATCAGATTGATATCACCTATCTGATTTTTTTCCGCGAGACTGACTCTTTTTTCCAGAGATGTTCTTTCCAACGACAT
>DXEY01000117.1 GCA_019114745.1 Candidatus Mediterraneibacter colneyensis
TTTGAATGTCCGCAAAATCCGTCCTACATCTCATGACCATGGCAGCATCCCGAATTTAGTATTTTACATACTTCTGCCATAGATCTGCGGATACACAGGATCTGCCGGTTGAGTGCCGGCCGGCAGTACAGCATCTCGCACACACACGACTTCCAATTCCTTTTTCTCATATTTCCCACCTGCGCTTCGGCATTTATGTTTCATTATATGCCCGTATTCCGCAGATGTAGCATAAGACTCAGGTATTGTTTTCTTTTTTTACTGCGATCAGCTTATTGATCGGATTCCCTTTTGCGGAGAATCTTTCTTCATATTCAGTCATTATGTTTCCCCTGTTCATTTCTTCATTATGATGAAGGTCATAGGTGAAACTGCTCACGGTCCATCCGGCTTCTTTCACCTGCTCCAGTGAGAAATTGAACAGTTCTGTATTGTCTGTCTTGAACTCGATCGTCCCATATGGGACGAGCACTTTTTCGTACCGCTCCAGAAACTCGGTCGAAGTAAGCCTCCTTTTGGCATGTCTTGCTTTCGGCCATGGATCGGAAAAATTCAGATAGATCCGGTCTACCTCGCCCGGGGCAAACACTTCTTCCAGCCTTCTCGCATCCATACAGACAAACCTTATATTTTTCAGGTCTTTAAATTCATCCGTATCGAACTTCTCCACCGCCCGCAGCAGTACGCTGGAATATCGTTCTATCCCGACAAAATTAATCCCGGGATTTTCTTTTGCCATATTCAGGATGAAGCGCCCCTTTCCCATTCCGATCTCGATCCGGATGGGCCTCCGGTTTCCAAACACCTGTCTCCAGCATCCCCTCTGATCCTCCGGTCTTTTTATCACCGCATTGTGCGCCTGGATCGTCCCCTCTGCCCTCGGTATATTTCTCAGTCTCATAACTCATCCTCCAACGATTTATCACCATCTGCCGCCGGGTAATACTGCTGCCCGTATGGCAGGATATTTCTGTTCTTTCTATATGTATCATCATAACACGAGAACAGGAACTGGTCAAAAGCAGATCGTGGAAAACTAACGCGATCTTTACTTGCTTTTTTTAGCAAATGGTGTATGATAAAGTATATTATGATTTTCTTACAAACAGGAGGCTGTTTATGGACTCTATTGTAAACAAATTGACGGAAATTGAGGATGCGGCTTCCGCCATTGTCCGGCATGCCGAAGACCAGAAAGCTGTCATGGATAAAGAATATGAAGAAAAGCGAAAAGCATTCGATGCGAAGCTGGAGGCGGAGACCGAGGCAAAGCTTGACGCCATCCGCGCCGGACTGGAAAAAAAGACCTCCCAGCTGCTCGACAGCCAGAGTGATTCCAGTACAGCCGCGATACAGGCGCTCCGGAAAGAATATGAAGAAAAGCATACGGAATATGCCCGCGAGATCCTGAAACGGATCACAGAGGTGTAGCCTATGGGAAACTTACTTGAATACAGCGGGATCGTGACCAAGATCCGTGCTATGGAAGCAAAGCTTTTGACGCCGGAGCAGTTCACGGAGATCGCCAATCTCGGCACTGTCCCTGAGATTGCGGATTATCTCAAGCGGAACACCGCTTATGCCGGAGTTCTGGAGACGCTTTCAGACGACCAGATACACCGGGGCAATATCGAAAAAGTGCTGATGCAGTCCCTGTATCATGACTATACCAAGCTCTACCGCTTCTGCGGGCAGAAACAGCGCCGCTTCATGAAACTGATCATGAAAAACTACGAGGTGGATCTGATCGATTATTGCCTGACTATCGTGATCAACCGGTACAAAAAGCCTTTCGACCTGAATTATAAGCGTCCGTTTTTTGACCGTTATTCACAGATCTCTATTGAAAAGCTCATCACTTCGCGGACGACGGACGAGCTGGTCGAGAATCTGAAAGGCACAGAATATTACGCCCCGCTCAGGAAATTAAGGGATGCACAGAACGTCACTCTGTACGACTATACGCTGGCGCTGGATCTGTATCTTTTCACTTCGACATGGAAAGAGCAGAAAAAAGTCCTGAAAAAGAAGGATCTGGAGCTTTTCATGCGGGAGCGCGGCGCCAAGATCGACCTGCTGAACCTGCAGTGGATATACCGGGCGAAAAAATATTATAATATGAAACCCGCAGACATCTATCTGCTCCTCATTCCGATCCATTACAAGCTCTCTACCGACATGGTCAAAGAACTGGTGGAGACCCCGGGACTGGAGGAATTTGAATCAGCGGTATCGCGGACGATTTATGCACGCCGTTATAATTTCCGGCAGAAACTGACGGTAGAACAGATGTATCTGGACTGCCTGAATTATCTTTATACGATTGACCGCAGGCGGGATCCCTATTCGATCGCCGCGATCAACACTTACCTCTTCTTAAAAGAGGAGGAGATCAAAAAGCTGACGACCGCCATGGAATGTGTACGCTACAGCCTGACCCCCGGCGAAACGTTGGCATACGTTGGAGGTAAAACCCAATGATTGTAAAAATGAAATTTATCAATATCTCCGGTCCGAGGAACGATATCGACCGGGTCACCGACCTGTATCTCTCCCGTTATGAGATCCAGCTCGAATCCGCGCTGTCTGAGTTGAAGACCGTAGACAATTTAAGGCCATTTGTGGAGCTCAACCCATACCGCGACGTGCTTGCAAAGGCGAACCAGTTCGTCGGCTATCTTCCCAACGCCGATGATGTGGAGCCGGCGGCAGATCTCGGACTTGACGACATGTTTGAGCTTGTACGCAAGGCAAATGAAGATTACCAGACGCTTCAGGAAAAGAAAGAAAAATTAAAGAAAAAGATCGAGGAGCTTCGGGCAAAACAGCAGATTATCGCTCCTTTCCGCCCAATGGACTGCGATCTCCACAAGGTACTGAATTACCGGTATATCACTTACCGTTTCGGACGCATCGCGGTAGAATTTTACCACAAGATGCAGAAATACCTTATGGACGATCTGACAGCAATTTTTGTGGAAGGCGAACGGGATGAAAGTTTTGTATACGGGGCTTATTTTGTTTCCCCGGCGGAAGCGCAGAAAGTAGACGCGGTATTCCGTTCCCTTCACTTTGAAAGGATCGAGCTGAAGGATGAATTTGACGGGTCTCCCGCATACGCGCATCAGGCTCTGGAGCGCGAAATCGCCCGGGTCAACCTGGAAATTGATGACCTGGACAAGCAGGCAGGGGAAATGCTTGCGGACAGGGCACCGCAGCTCATAGCCGCCAGAAACCGTCTGGAAGAACTCTCCAATAATTTCGACGTCCGCAAACTTGCTGCACGGATGGAGGACAATAAAGAAGACTATTACATTCTCTGCGGATGGATGTCCTCGGATGACGTAGATAAATTTCTGAAAGAAGTCGAGGATGACGACAAAGTATTTGTTGTCGTAGAGGACGACCACGACGCGTACTTCGGAGAGCCGCCCACCAAGCTGGAGAACCCAAAGCTCTTTAAACCGTTTGAGATGTTTATCCAGATGTATGGCCTTCCGTCGCATAATGAGATGGATCCCACGATATTTGTCGGGATCACCTACTCTTTTATCTTCGGAGTCATGTTCGGAGATGTGGGGCAGGGGCTCCTGCTCCTGATCGGCGGAGCGCTCATCTATCACTTTAAAAAAGCGCCGCTGGCAGGGATCATTGCATCGGCAGGTGTATTTTCCACTATCTTCGGATTCCTGTTCGGCAGTATCTTCGGATTTGAAGATGTACTGCCCGCACTGTGGATACGGCCTATTAACCATATGACCACCCTTCCCTTCCTCGGGAAGCTGAATACCGTATTTATCGTGGCAGTCGCCTTTGGGATGTTCCTTATTATAGTGGCGATGATCCTTCATATCATAAACGCCATAAAGAGTAAAGATATTGAAGGCGCCTGGTTTGAGCCCAACGGTGCAGCCGGTCTTATATTCTATATTGCGGTCGTAGTCACTATCGTACTCTTCATGACAGGCCGGCCTCTCCCGGCAGGCATCGTCATGGCAGTGATGTTCGGAGTGCCGCTTCTCGTAATGCTCTTCAGAGAACCGATCACGAGAGCGATACAAAAAAGGGCTGACAAGATGGAGACGGGCAAAGCAATGTTCCTGGTACAGGGCTTTTTCGAGATGTTCGAGACGCTCCTCAGCTACTTTTCCAATACGATCTCGTTTATCCGTATCGGAGCGTTTGCAGTCAGCCATGCGGCAATTATGGAAGTCGTACTTCAGCTTGCCGGAGCAGAGAGCGGCAGCCCCAACTGGATCGGCGTAATCTTCGGCAACCTGTTTGTCTGCGGATTCGAGGGACTGATCGTCGGCATCCAGGTACTCCGTCTGGAATACTACGAGATGTTCAGCCGCTTCTACAAAGGCAGCGGCCATCCATTTGAGCCGTATACTAAAAAGAACACTAAAAAAGCAAAAAAATAAATTTTATATCTCATAAATTTTAGAAAATCAGGAGGATTTTACCATGTCATTAGCAACCAGAATTATCTTTATCATCGCTTTGATCGTAAGCATCATCGTACCGTTCGGATACTATCTGCTCGGTGAAAAATCGAAGAAGCGCTACAAACGCGCCATCGGTACGAACGCATTTTTCTTCTTCGGTGCATTTGCCATCGCCTCTATCATGCTCCTCGGCGGACCGGACGTACAGGCTGCCGAAGCTGCCGCATCCGGATCAGGGCTGGCAGAAGGACTCGGATACCTGGCGGCTGCTCTTGTTACCGGACTTTCCTGTATCGGCGGCGGTATCGCAGTTGCAAGTGCTGCGAGCGCGGCGCTCGGAGCGATCAGCGAGGACTCCAGCGTACTTGGTAAATCATTGATCTTCGTAGGACTGGCGGAAGGTGTCTGCCTGTACGGACTGATCATTTCCTTTATGATATTGGGAAATCTGTAAGACAGCGTTCACACGCGCCATTTTGCGTCGGTGAACTGGAGGTAATCACATGAAAATGTTTCTTATCAGCGACAATGTCGACACTTACACCGGCATGCGCCTGGCGGGAGTAGACGGCGTCGTCGTGCATGAGCGCGAAGAGCTGAGAAAGGCTTTGGAGGACGTGCTTACCGACAAAAATGTCGGCATCGTGCTCCTTACTGAAAAGTTTGGCCGTGAGTTTCCCGATATCATTGATACGTTCCGGCTGGAACGGAAAATGCCTCTCTTAGTGGAGATCCCTGACCGCCACGGTACAGGGCGCAAAAAGGACTTTATCACATCATATATCACAGAGGCAATCGGGCTGAAACTGTAGCCGCACTCCGGCTGCGCCCGTACACTGCCGGACAACTATTATTAATTAAAGGAGGGATTCCTCTTGACTTTGGAAGAAAAAATCACACACCTGCAGTCCAATTCCATGGAACAGGCCCGTGCTGAGGGCAACGCCATCATCGACGCCCACCGCGAAGCTCTTGAGAAAGTATTTGAAGATCACAAAGCCGAAGCGCTGCGCCAGTCTGAAACGAGGATCAAAGCCGAGACTACCAACGCCCGGCTCTCTCTCAACCAGGCGGCCGCCAGATCCCAGCTTGAGATCAAGCGCCGCCAGGGGAAGGTACAGCAGGATCTGAAAGATAAAATATTTGAGGAGGCACGAAGCCTGGTCGATGATTACATGAAGACAGAGGCATACAATGATTTCCTCGTATACTGCATCCGCCAGGCAGCATGTTTTGCGGGTCAGGAGCCCGTTGTGATCTATATCAACCCTTCGGACGAATCGAAACGTTCCGACCTTGAGGATGCCACCCGGGTCCATCTCACGATCAGTGCGGAGGACTTTATCGGCGGCGTGCGCGCAGTCATCCGCTCCCGCAATATCCTCATTGACAATTCATTTAAGACACAGCTGCGCAATGAATACGACAAATTTATGTTTTTAGGAGGTGACGGCATTGCTTAATACCGGAAAGATCTATGGCATAAACGGCCCCGTCATTTACCTGAAGGGAAATACAGGTTTCCGCATGTCCGAGATGGTCTATGTGGGCAAAGAGAAGTTGGTCGGCGAGGTCATTGCACTGGACAAGGATCTGACGACGGTTCAGGTATACGAAGAAACGACCGGACTGCATCCGGGCGAGGAAGTGACCGCAAGCGGAAATGCAGTCTCCGTAACACTTGCCCCCGGCATCCTGAACAATATCTTCGACGGCATCGAGCGCCCGCTGGAGCGTATCGCCGATTCCTCGGGAGGAGCTTTTATCACCCGCGGCGTCAGCGTAGATTCTCTCGACCGCCAGAAAAAATGGCAGACTCATATCACAGTAGAAAAGGGACAGTATCTCCACGGAGGCGACATCATCGCCGAAGTGCCTGAGACACATGCCATCGTCCACAAATGCATGGTTCCGCCGGATGTGGAAGGAACCGTGACCAACGTGGCGGCGGACGGCGAATATACCATTGACGAGACCCTCGTCACACTGGAACTCTCAAACGGAAGTACAAAGGAACTGACGATGACCCAACGCTGGCCCATCCGCGTGCCGAGGCCGACACACCACCGTTTCCCGGCATCCGTACCGCTGGTTACCGGGCAGCGTATCATCGACACCATGTTCCCGATCGCCAAAGGCGGAACTGCCGCTATTCCCGGCGGATTCGGAACAGGAAAGACAATGACCCAGCACCAGATCGCCAAATGGGCGGACGCCGATATCATCATCTACATCGGATGCGGCGAACGCGGGAACGAGATGACTCAGGTGCTTGAAGAATTTGGGGAGCTGACCGACCCCAGGACAGGCAATCCTCTGATGGATCGTACCACTCTGATCGCAAACACATCCAACATGCCTGTGGCTGCCCGTGAGGCGAGTATCTATACCGGTCTTACGCTGGCGGAATATTACCGCGATATGGGCTATGACGTCGCGATCATGGCGGACTCCACCTCAAGATGGGCAGAGGCTCTCAGGGAGCTCTCCGGCCGTCTCGAAGAAATGCCTGCGGAAGAGGGATTCCCGGCATATCTGGCTTCAAGACTGTCTGCGTTTTACGAGCGCGCCGGCATGATGCACAACTTAAACGGAACGGACGGCTCTGTCACGATCATCGGCGCTGTCTCCCCGCAGGGTGGAGATTTCTCCGAGCCGGTAACGCAGAACACCAAACGTTTCGTCCGCTGCTTCTGGGGGCTGGACAAAAGTCTCGCGTACTCCAGACATTTCCCGGCGATCCACTGGCTCACCAGCTACAGTGAATACCTGAACGACTTAAGCCACTGGTATCAGGACAATGTATCGCCGAAGTTCGTCAGCTACCGCAACCGGCTGATGGCGCTCCTGAATCAGGAGAGCAGCCTGCTGGAGATCGTAAAGCTGATCGGAAGCGATGTGCTCCCGGACGACCAGAAGCTGATCCTGGAAATCGCGCGCGTCATCCGTCTCGGTTTCCTGCAGCAGAATGCATTCCACAAGGATGATACCTGCGTATCCATGGAAAAACAGTTCCTCATGATGGATATCATCCTGTATCTGTATAAACAGGCGCGCACCCTCGTCACCATGGGGCATCCGATGTCTGTGTTAAAATCCGAGAACATTTTCGACCGTATCATCGCCATCAAGTATGATGTGCCCAATGACCGTCTCGAAATGTTCGCCCAGTACCGCCGTGATATTGATACATTCTATCAGAGAGTGCTGGAGAAAAATGCATAAGGAGGACCGAACTCATGTCAATTGAATATTTAGGCTTAAGCAGTATCAACGGACCTCTGATCGCTCTCGAAGGCGTGCAGGGAGCATTCTACGATGAGATCGTAGAGTTCGTCGTGGACGGCACAGAGCACAAAATCGGACGTATCGTAGAGATTTATGAGGACAGGGCTGTCATCCAGGTATTTGAGGGCTCTGAAAATATGTCTCTTAAAAATACACACACGAAACTCACGGGGCATCCCATGGAGATTGCACTCTCCCCGGATATGCTGGGACGCACCTTTAACGGGATCGGACAGCCCATCGACGATCTGGGACCTATCGCCTCCGCTCTGAAGCGTGATGTGAACGGTCTGCCGCTCAATCCGGTGCGCAGGGAATATCCCCGCAACTATATCCACACCGGCATCTCTGCGATCGACGGGCTTACCACACTGATCCGCGGGCAGAAGCTTCCCATCTTTTCAGGAAACGGGCTTCCCCATGACCAGCTCGCCGCCCAGATCGTAAAACAGGCGTCACTGGGCGAAAATTCTGATGAAAAATTTGCTATCGTATTTGCCGCCATGGGCGTCAAACATGACGTGGCGGATTTCTTCCGGCATACGTTTGAGGAGAGCGGCGTGGCAGACCATGTCGCCATGTTCCTGAACCTTGCAAACGATCCCGTGGTCGAGCGGCTTATCACTCCGAAGGTAGCGCTCACCGTGGCAGAGTATCTTGCATTTGAACAAAATATGCATATCCTCGTCATACTGACGGATATGACCTCCTTTGCGGAAGCGATGCGCGAGGTATCTTCCTCCAAAGGCGAGATCCCCAGCCGAAAAGGTTATCCGGGATATCTGTACAGCGAGCTTGCTACCATCTATGAGCGCGCCGGCATTGTACAGGGTGTAAACGGATCGGTGACTCAGCTTCCGATCCTCACCATGCCGAACGATGATATCACGCACCCGATCCCTGACCTGACCGGGTATATCACGGAAGGGCAGATCGTTCTCGACCGGCCGCTGCACGGTCAGTCCATCTATCCGCCCATCAACATCCTGCCTTCCCTGTCCCGTCTGATGAAAGACGGTATCGGCGAGGGCTACACGCGGGAAGATCATCAGGATCTGGCGAACCAGCTCTTCTCCGCCTACGCAAAGGTAGGCGATGCGAGAAACCTGGCGTCCGTCATCGGAGAGGATGAGCTCTCCCCCATCGACAAGAAATATCTGGAGTTCGGAAAAGAATTTGAGGAGCGCTATATCGGACAGGGCGTAGAAGAAAACAGAAGCATGGAAGAAACGCTTGACCTCGGATGGGAGCTGCTTGGAAGGCTGCCGAAGGAAGAGCTGGACAGAGTAGATACAAAGATCCTGGACAAATACTATAAGCCAATGGAAGAAGAATAATCTGACGGCTGACAGCAGGGAGCAGAAATGGATTTACAGACTTTACAATTTTTCGACGGGCATCAGGATGCCCTGCCGCTCTATGAGAAATTTGAACATTGCGTTACCGATCTGGTTCCTGATATAAAGATCAAAGTGCAGAAAACACAGATATCTTTTTACAACAGGCATCTGTTTTCCTGCGTTTCATTTGCCAGGATCAGAAAGAAAAAAGACTGCCCGGACTGCTATATCGTCATCACCTTCGGGCTGGCGCACAAAGTAGATTCGCCCCGCATCGATGTTGCTACGGAGCCCTGTCCCAACCGATGGACGCACCATGTGCTCATATCAGACCTTTCAGAGATTGACGGGGAACTCATGGGCTGGGTAAACGATGCGGCAGACTTCGCCTGCCGGAAGTAACGGCAGGACTTAAAATAAAAAGAACTGGCTGTAAAACAGCCGAAATAATACACGAAGGGAGGGATTTCATGGATCCACGTACATTTCCGACCAAGGGAAATCTGATGCTTGCAAAAAACTCGCTGGCTCTTGCAAAGCAGGGCTATGACCTGATGGATAAAAAGCGTAATATCCTGATCCGGGAACTGATGGATCTGATCGATGAGGCGCGGACGATCCAGGAAGAGATCGACACGACATTCACCTATGCCTACCAGTGTCTCCAGCGCGCAAATATCGAAAACGGCATCAGCAATGTGGAGCTGCTCGCATATACGGTTCCCATCGAAAATTCCATCACGATCCAGACCCGGAGCATCATGGGTACTGAGATTCCCCACGTCAAGTATGTTCCCGACGCCGGAAAGCCCACTTACTCATTCAGCAATACGCATGAATCGATTGATAAGGCGCGCGAGGCATTCCGCAAAGTGAAAGACCTTACCATAAAGCTCTCCATGGTGGAAAATGCCGCATACCGGTTGGCAAGCAATATCAAAAAGACGCAGAAGCGCGCAAATGCGCTCCAGAATATCACCATCCCGATGTATTCTTCTCTTGTGTACACGATCACCAACGCGCTTGAAGAAAAAGAAAGGGAAGAATTTACCCGGCTGAAAGTTATAAAGCGGATGAAAACAAAAAAAGGCTGACGCACCGTGCGTTAGCCTTTCTGTTCCTTTTTCCACTCTTCTTTCAGTTCCATCACCAATTTCACATCAATCTCCAGCAAGTCTGCTATTACCTCTTCAGACATTCCTTTCTCGACTTTGCTTCCCACGAGACGTTTCAATGCCAAACGTTCTCCCCGCTTCTCGGCACTGTGCATCTGGGTATTATAATCCCGTATTGCCTTCTCTCTCCACTCATATTCCAACCTCTTCTGTTCATCCAGACTCAATTTTTTCAGCTCGCCATATGCTTCTTCGATATATTCATCTTGTTTTGCCATCATTTCAAACTCCTCTTGCTTCTTCCCTCCGAGGAATCTCATCCAGCGAATGATTCCGTTCTCATTGCAATCCTGTGGCGGCAGTTTTTTAAGTTCGAGAATATGCAGTTCCATCAGATCTGTATACTGCTCTCCAGTTTCTGTATCGCAGAAGGTGATCTTGCGATAACGGATGCACTTTTGCAATTTGTCATAATCGTCGCCCTTCTGTATCTGTCCAGTGTAGGTCTTTCCCACATAAAACAGTACCCGGTTCGCCCAAAACTGAAAATACGGCACCTGCATCTCCATGTTCATCCAGGAGCCGTCATCTAACTCTATCAGCACATCCAGGATTCCAAGCTTATCATCCTCAAATTCCCTGTGGAGCTCAGTATTCATAAGCTGAGTCTGCCGGATCGTTTTCGGATCTCTCCCAAGGATTGCCGCGACAAAGCCCTGACGCACTTTCGGATTTTTCATCAGCTCTTTGAAACAAAAATCCACCGTGGGAAGCATTATAAAATTGTCAGGATTTCTTTGCTCTACGTTTCTCTCATCACACTTTATATCCATATATGATTCTCCTTTATCTTATCATGTTTTCTCAAAAGAAAAAAGCAGGACTTGTATCATTATCTGAGCCTTTTCCCTTCTATAAATTACATAGGTGATACTGCCGCCGATCTGCGGCTGATTGAATTTGTTTCGATCATTCAGACTGTCCGGACAGTTGAAAGACATCCAGAACACAGATGGTTCGGGATGTCTCCAAAGATATCATGATAATTTCAGACTTGCAATAGGATATCTGTAAAAAATAAGGTTATCAACAAACTTACACGAATTATAATAAGTTATCCGCAAAATGTGGGAGATTCCCCGCATATCACTCTGTCTCTTCTTCCAGCTCTTCCCCCAGATAAAACACCCGGAAGAACATCTCCAGCGACTCAAAAAGCTCCCTTTTCTTTTGCTGCAGTTCTTTGATCTTCAGCACACTGCCGATCTCATCAAAGAAGAAATCATTTTCCTCATGGTCTACTTTGAGTTCCAGGTTTCCATTTTCATCGAATACGAGCATCAGGACTCCGCCCACATCTTCTGTATACAATACACACATGATCTGGAGCTCCTGACGGATCTGCTCCGGCAGGGAATCAAATTCCGGATTCAGGTAAAATTTTTTTTCATAGGCATTTGCTGCGCACAGTACAATCTCATCATTCATACGATCTGTCTTCCTCTCACACGTATCCGTACACGCCGCGCACAGACACTTCTCCAGCATATATTTTTTCCACAGTTCCATCTTCCCGGCGCACAACCAGCTCGCCGGTAGGGTCGATCCCTATGGCACGAGCGCGGTACTCTTCTCCGGTTCCGGCAATGAGCACGTCCCGCCCGCGGTTGACCAGCAGGGCGCTGTACCGCTCCAGAAGCCCGCTCAGATCCTCTGTCTTTAAGAACACCTCATAATTCTCTTCCAGCCGCTCCATCACCGCCGCGATCAGCGGGGCGCGCCTTATCCGGCGTCCGCATTCCAAACGCAGGGATGTGGCTGTCTCCCTGATCCCGGAAGGAAATTCCGTCATGTTCACATTAATCCCCACGCCTACGGTGACATGGTTGATATAATCGATCTGCGAGCTCATTTCCGTAAGGATGCCGGCCAGCTTTTTCCCGTCTATAATGATGTCGTTTGGCCATTTGATCTGAATGTCAGGAATGCACTCCGGGACTCCTCCATCCTGAAATGCATCTGCGCTCTCAAGGCACTTGCGAATGCCCTCCGCTGTGCTCAGCGCCATCACAAGCGTGAGCATGGAAGCACGGTTCGGCGCGATCTGAGGGCGCAGCAGGATAGACATAGAAATACTGCTGCCCTGCGGGGATTCCCATGTCCTGCCCCGGCGTCCGCGTCCTGCTGTCTGCCGGTCTGCCACTGCCAGCGTACCGTGGGGCGCGCCGTCCTCTCCCGCCTGTCGGATCCGCAGATTCGTCGAGTCTGTCTCATCGTAATACAGGATATTTCTTCCCGCCCAGCAGGTTTTCATCAGGCTGTCCAGCTCTTCCTTTGTCATCACGTCCGGGCTGCCCGCAATGTGATAACCCTTATTGCGTACAGCCTCCACGCGGTATCCCTCATCCTGGAGCTGGCGGATCACCTTCCATACAGCCGTTCTGGACACGCCGAACTGCTCACTGATCTGCTGCCCGGAAATGTAACCGTCAGTCTCACGGAGCAGTTTTAAGATTTCTGTCTTCATCATTATCCTCTCCCTGGTCTGGCTAACGATATTCTAACACATTCATCCGGCGAATGCCATTGCTCTCCGTAAAAAGCCCTACGCTGCAAAATTTCCTGTATAAAGCTGATAGTATTTTCCTTTCGCCTCGATCAGCTCATCGTGGCTGCCTCTCTCAATGATCCGCCCCTGTTCCATGACCATGATACAGTCCGAATTTTTAATGGTAGACAGCCTGTGGGCGATCACAAATGTCGTCCTCCCCTTCATCAGGGCGTCCATCCCTGCCTGTACCAGCCCTTCTGTGCGGGTATCGATAGAAGACGTTGCCTCGTCGAGGATCAGTACCGGCGGATCTGCCACCGCCGCCCTGGCGATCGCGAGGAGCTGTCTCTGCCCCTGGCTCAGATTGCTGCCGTCTCCGGTGAGCACCGTCTGATATCCGTCGGGAAGCCTGCGGATAAAGCTGTCGGCATTGGCAAGTTTCGCCGCCGCTATGCAGTCCTCATCGGAAGCGTCCAGTTTTCCGTAACGGATATTGTCCATCACGGTGCCCGTAAACAGATGCGTGTCCTGCAGTACCATTCCAAGAGATCTCCTGAGATCCGGCTTTTTGATCTTATTGATATTAATGCCGTCATAACGGATCTTTCCATCCTGTATGTCATAAAAACGGTTGATCAGATTCGTGATCGTCGTCTTGCCTGCCCCGGTAGAGCCTACCAGCGCGATCTTCTGCCCCGGATGGGCATACATCTTAATGTCATGGAGCACCATTTTATCGTCATTATATCCGAAATCAACGCCGTCAAATACAATGCCGCCCTCCATCTTCTGATAGGTGACTGTACCCTCTGCTTTGTGGGGATGTTTCCACGCCCAAATGCCGGTACGTTTCTCCGACTCCGTCACTGTTCCGTCAGGATTCTCTTTTGCATTGACCAGCCCCACATATCCGTGATCTTCTTCCGGCTCTTCGTCCAGAAGCTCAAATACACGCTCCGCTCCTGCGGCTGCCATAACGATCGAGTTCATCTGCTGGCTGATCTGAGTGATCGGCTGAGTAAAGTTCTTGTTCAGCCCGACAAACGCGATGACTGTTCCCACTGTGACTCCGCTTCCTCCGTACAGCGCCAGCAAAGCGCCAATCACTGCGCACAAAACATAACTCAGGTTTCCGATATTCGCGTTGATCGGCATAAGCAGGTTCGCATAACGGTTTGCCTTGTCCGCACTGTCCCTGAGCCGGTCGTTGAGTTTCCGGAAATCTTCGATCGACTGATCTTCATGGCAGAATACCTTGACCACTTTCTGCCCGTCCATCATCTCCTCGATAAAACCGTCCACATTTCCCAGATCTCTCTGCTGTCTCTGGAAATATTTTCCCGAGAGTCCCGAAAACACCGTCGTCACCCTCAGCATAATAAGAGCCATGACCAGAGTCACAATTGTAAGCGGCACATTCAGCACGAGCATGGAGATCAGCGTTGCCACAAGCGTCGCGGCTGAGTTTATGATCTGGGGGATACTCTGGCTGAAAAGCTGACGCAGGGTATCTACATCATTTGTGTACACGGACATAATATCACCGTGAGCATGGGTATCAAAATACCTGATCGGCAGAGATTCCATATTGGCAAAAAGCTCATCACGGAACTTCCGCATGGTTCCCTGGCTGACATTTACCATAATCCGGTTGTACGCATAGGATGCCGCGATCCCGATAAGGTAAAATACCACAATGCCACTCAGCGCATGTGCCAGCGGCGTGAAGTCCGGATTCTCCGAGTTCAGCAGCGGCGTGATATAGTCATCCACCAGCGACTGCACGAACAGCATCCCCTGCATCGTGGCAAAAGCGCCGATAATAATACATACAACTACGACAAGGAACGAAAATTTATAGGATATATTG